>JAFZID010000009.1 GCA_017554565.1 bacterium | reverse complement strand
GTATCTCTGTATCTGCTCGGCGATCAGATTATCTAAAACATCGGCGTAGATGGTATATCCTTTATCATTAGGATGGATACCATCCCTGGTTAGCGATTCATATTCTCCATTTTGACCATTGGTGAATGGTTCAATAGTATCGACAGTGGGAATACCGTAATGTTTGGCAAGAGATTGTATGGTTTTGATCTTTTTGGTGTAAGCTTTTTGGGAAGATTCTAGAATCGATATGATCTTTGCGCTGGGATATTTTCTCTTTATTGTTCTAATAAGCGCTTCGTATGTTTTGCCAAGCGATTCCGAAGTAAGATCGTTTTCACCGCAACATAAGATGACAAGGTCAAAATTGCCATTTTTGGGAAGCATTGAGACTCTTACATATTCGGAGTAAGAGAAGTTGCCACCCATAGAAGTGTTCAAGACAGTAGCGTTTACGCCGTATTTTTGCAGAAGGCGGGCTTTTAAGAGATTTGCGAAGTTGCGTTCAGGCTTGCTAGCTCCGGCACCGGCACCTATGGAGTCGCCGGCGACTAGAATAGAGATAGGCTTGCCTTTGGCTATTTTAGAATAGACATTGCCTTTTTGTGTAAGGAACGTATTTGCCAAAAGGAAGATGATCAGGCAAAGAGGTATAAAATAGACAAGTAACAAAAGGAATATATTAGGCTTTTTTGACATAATGAAAATATTAATGCTTATTCACATTAAGTATTTTTAGAAGTTCTTTCTCTATTGAATTAAAAGACAAATATTTTATGATGTCTCTTTTTTGCCCGAAAATATATTTATAAGGATAATTAATAAACAAATTAGCTCTATTGTATTGGAGAACACTTTCAAAAGATAAAATCAATTTATTACCATGGGGAATATCTTGACTTATAAATTTTGCATTAGGATCTTTTGATCTAAATATTAAAGCAAAGTTAGGGGTTAATGGGAAGCAAAAATCGTTAAAATGTAATATACCATTTAGTGCAGGGTTATCAGATGTCAATAAACCATAAGTGTCTTCAACAATAGCATAATACCAAGAATAATTATTCTTAATAAAATAATCAAAATCATTGATAGAATCTATATCAAATAATTTTTCTAATTGGTATGATTTAGCTCCACTTGACATACCTATATCTTCTGAGATTTTTTTGATCATATTTTCATCAAGATTTCTTTCTTTCATTTGAGACATAAATTGATTGTAAGAATCATCCATGCTATTCCTATATGGGGCGGTTCTATATGCTAGAGTATAGAGAAAATAAGCAATTAATGATTGATTTTTTTGGTCATAAAGCACATCAGGATCGTTTAATATGGTTTCAAAAAGTTTAGCAATATCAGTTTCTAATCTGTTGAAAAAATGTTCTATAAATTGTTTATCATCAATATTAATAATATTACATAACTTTGGATACAGAATTACCCATTTTTCGAATAGTTTTTTCAGTTCTTTTGAATCCGTATCATAAAAATATCTTTCAACAGCATATTTTTGTGGATTTTGATTGAAACGGATTTCGCCTCTTTCTCTATCAAATATGGTAATTTTAGATTCTTGATCGCAAAACCCTTTTAAATAGAATTTAGGCAAATAATGTTGATTTTTAACAATATTACTCATTTTAAAATCAAAACTTACTAATTATCTTTGCCGCTTGGTAAATACTGTATGGCAAGCCCTAACAGAGATAAACATCTATTAAATAAATAATCAAAGTGTCTAAAATCTGTAATAGGTGTTTTGTCCTTTTCATAGTGACGAATCTGAAAATCATTGCCGATTTTAGTCAATGCGAAAAATTCCTTATCAAACAATTCTGCAAACTCTTTAACAGCACCAGACATATCACTAATTATTATTGGTGCAGAAGTTTTTTTGTCCTTGTCATAACAAGTTTTTAATCGTTCAAAAGCATCCCAGATTTTTTCCATAGCTAATCTGCGAGATTCAAAATCAGTTTTTTTATGTAAAGCAATTGCTTGATTTAATAATTCTCTTAACACAGGTTCATTAATAGATTCAATGTTCTTAATAATGGAGTTATCTAAAACTTCATATGGTCTATTTAATTCAATGGAACCACTTTCTAATAGTGTAAAAGGAAGATGAGCATTTGCGAATACAAAGTTTATTTTCTCGGCAAATTGCTCTTTCTTCTGAGAGGATAACTCAACATATTGTAATTCAATTATATCGAAAAGATATGGAGTAAATATAGTTTTTAAACGATTCACATATCTGTCACCAAAATGTCCAATTTCATTTAATTCAATTATAGATTCCTGGTGGATTTCGTTTAATTTTTCTAAAGCAATATATGTTTCATCTTCTACTACATCAAAATTTGGATTATTAGGAATAGGATGCGATAATACTTGTTCAGAAAAATCAATCAAAGTAGAAATTAATTTTGTTTTAGTTTCTTCTGTAACACCATTGCATATATGATCAATTAATTTATCACTTTCTTTTGAAATAAAATCGGAATACCTAGCAGAGAATACTTTGAACATTCCAATGCGAATTAAATTGGGATCTACTTCGCGATATGAATAAACATTTCGACCTGACATTTTGCCCGATGAATATATTTCATAGCCATCTTGATTTAGCAATTCGTTAATTTTATTTAGGAATTCCTGCCAAGGGGAATTTTCATCTCTAACTACTGGATGAAACATGGCACAAAGAAAATTTAAAAGAGGTTCATCTTCAAAACCTTCTTTTAATTTGAATCTTTCATCTTCGAAAAACCAAAATTCCGGTTTGCCATGCTTAATCTCTTCTAAGGCATTTGGAAAACTTTTGTCATTAGAGGGCATTTTTTCTAAATGATAAAGCCTATTAAAAAATTCTACTGGACTAATTTTCCCATTGAAATTAATTTTTACCAATCGTTCGCCATCTTGTTCATTTACCCATATCCAGTCAGCGACCAAACGATCAACCATAATGGGGACTACAAATCCATTTTTTATATATTCAATAATGTCTATTCTTGTAACTTCAGTAATTTTTCTCATATTTTTAGCCCATTAGGTCAATAGAATTGCTTTAATTTTTAGGCCCTATAAATTGTTCATCAATGGTTTTTAGAATAGGATAATGATCAAGGCCTTCTGTGGACTTAAACATGGAAGAAGTTGTTTTGACGATCTTCTTATCTTCTATGAAGAGATGAAATATTATGCCAACTTCTGGTTTGGATTCCTTTACCAGGAAGGGATAAGAAGGGGAGAAGGAAACATTGCCAAGAGAGTAGGCATAAGGTTTGCCATCATGGATGCCAGTTTCCTGAATGGTATGTGGGTGGTTTCCGATGACAGCGTCCGCGCCAAAGTTGAAAAGTGTATTGAAGATCTCTTGGGAAAGTTTGCCTGGCTTTGTGTTGAATTGACCGCCGCAGTGGGGGAGAAGGATGACTAGATCGGCTTCTGATTTAGCTTGAGCTATGTTTTGCTGGACCTGGTCTAGCTGTATTCCCTTAACAGCATCAAGGGGCTCGTTATCGTAGGTTGGATGCTGCTTGATGCCGAGGGCAGATTTTAGCTTTAATTGGAGGGATTTTGGAATTGCACGGCCTAGCTTCTTCCTTAGAGTATAGAGCGGTATATTCTGTTTTCTTTTCTCTGTTCTATAGGCTAGGTATTTGTCGATGTCTATGAGGAGGTTTAGGTCGTTATCTTTTAATTCATGACCGTAGAGGTTCCACTTGTCTTCATTGACACAGGCGGTGTAGTTTAGGAAGGCAATTGTTGTGTCTTTGAGTTTAGTAAGGTGGTAGCGTGTTGGACCTGTGCCTGTGTGGGCCATTTGACGGTTGTCTAACTCTCTTAGAGTGCTTTTAAGGCCTTTTGTGCCTCGATCTAGGCAATGATTATTGGCTGTGAGGTAAAGATCTATTTTGAGCCTTTTGAGAGCGTCTAGGAACTCTGCTGGGGTATTGAATGAGTAGATATCATTGGTGTAGCCAGCTTCTTCTCCAGCTATGGGTGTCTCAAGGTTGGCTACGACGTAGTCTGAGTCTTGAAGGAGTGGTTGGAGTCCTTCGAAAGCGGTGTAGAAGTCGTTGCCGCGCTTTTGGGCAGCCTTTAGGAAGGGGAGCTGGCAGAGTATGTCGCCTAGGAAAGAGATCTTGATCATTGGAAGATCTCCTGTTGTTGGGTACGGAAAGATTCAGGGATCTTGTTTTGCCTGAGGATGTAGCTGATTTCTTGTTTGAAGCCTTCTTGGTGGAGGCCCTGAAGACCGCCGAACATTGCCCGGCTATTGCCTTCGACTATTGTTAGACCTTGATCGGTAATAGAGATGTCCCATCCGACGTATTTGAGATTGGGTATCTTTGCCATTAGCTCTTTGGAAAGCTGTTGGATCTCATCCCATCTGGGGATCTGGAAGTTTTCGAAGGTAACGTTTGAGTCGGGATGAGCTGTGTAGATCTTGCCAGTATTGTCGAATCCGTGTTTGCAGAGTTTGCCCGTATTGATGTCTATTGGGATAAGGACGCCTCCGGAACCGCCATTGTCGACTATTGAGCCTTTTCTTCCTGTGCGTAGTTCGGCGAATAGCATCTGTATGCCGTCTTCAGTATTGACGAGGGCGGTTCTAATCGTATTGATGCTTGTGGGGTTGAACTGGGACATTTCCCGGCATTGGACTATTCTTTCTTCAAGGATGTATTCTCCTTGGGAGATCAGTTCTGCGAAGACTTGGTCTTTATTTTGTTCTTGCGTGTTGACAATTCTGGCTCCGTGGCCGCTGGCACGGCCAGATGGCTTTGCGAAGAAGGTAGGATGCTTTTGGATGAATTCATCGTATTTGGATTTGTCAGCTTCTGTTTTGATTGCAATCTGGTCGCGATGGAAATATTCCTTGAAATAAGCGTAGGTGTTCTGCTTTTTGTCGAGGATCTCTATTTTGGCTTGGAGGTTGATAGATCTTGAGAAGAGGATCATTTCCGTGAAGGAGAGGAAAGTAAGGCGCTGTTTCAGGGGTTTGCCATGGAAATGATACTCGGCGTAGTTGGAAGGTTCGAAGCCGAAAATGAGATCGGTAAAGAAGATGTCCCAGAAAAGTTTTGTGGAATGGTCCGGATCTAAAGTTTTAGCAGTTCTTTTTATGGCATTGATATCAATATAGGCTATCATAAAGATAGTCATGATAAAAAGCGCAAAGGCGCTTTTTATCTTGTTATCGCTTTTATACCATATGAGAAGCTGTTTTTTCATTTGAAAAACCACCGGAATAAGTGGGCTAGCCTGTTCCTGAGATCCTGGGAGTTGAAGTTCATAAGGATCTTTAGTTTGTCCTTTGTTTTCTTTTTATCTATTTTTTGGAAGCGGTGCTTCATGTAGATGTGATGGTCGCAGGAAGAGACGGCCTGACGGTAATATTGCTTCCAGTATTTGATGTAGGGCTTGCGGAGAATTTCTGAGACATGCTCTAGCTCTTGGTTTTGTTTTTCTTGCTCTTCCGGGGTGAGGAGTCGGAGACCTGTGTCGGAAAGCTGGTAACCTATAGGTTGAACTTGTACTTGATTGTCTTGTAAGGTAATTTGCAGGAAGAAGGCGTTGAAGAGCCTCGGGTCGTCCTTTATAGGAGCCATGCCGTTGTCGAAGCGCTCGGAAAGGAAAATGGCGTTGCCGAGGCTGTAGTAGATTGGTTTGCCTTTGTAGATCTCGTAGCCCTGATAAATGTGAGGGTGGGAGCCTATGACCATGTCCGCTCCAGCGTCTATGCAGGCTTTGGCTATTTTGCGCTCTCTGGGGGCTGGAATTCGGACGTATTCGTAGCCCCAGTGGAAGTTGGGGATAACGATGCAGCCTTGGCTTTTAAGCGCTTTTATTTGGTTTTTCAGTTTGGATATGTTTTCGGAGGCGGTGCCAATTTTGAGCTCTTTTGAGATATTGGACCAGCGGGACGCTCCGAAGAAGGCTATTTTACGGCCTCCTGCTTCGATTATGCAGGGCTTTAGGGCTTCGTCGTATGATGTGCCTACCCCAAACCATTTGAAGCCTTTTTCCTCAACGTGCTTAATTGTGTCTTGGATGCCCTTTTCGAGATAGTCGGCAATATGGTTGTTGGCGAGGGAAAGGACTTGGAAGTCTTCCAAGAGTTTAAGCGATTCTTCGGGGACTTTGAAATGGGCGGATTTGTAGCCTTTTTGGGTTGTGGCTTCTGTTATGGGACATTCAAGGTTGCCAACGTTTACAGCATCATGCATAAGGGCTTTGACGTCGTCTCCGAACTTGAAACTGTTCGGATCGACGCCGAAGAGGCAAAGATCGCCGAAGACGTTGATTCTTGTTTTATTGTCCACTGGCTCTTTCAGCTTTGTTAACGTAAAATAAAGTTAAAAACGCTCCGAATATCATTCGGGAACCTCTTCCGATTATAACGGCCCATGCATAGCCGATCATTCCGTGTTTGTAAGTTAGCAATAAAGCCAAAGACAGATGGACGATAGTAAAGACTAGTTCAAACAAGAAAACAACCGTAGCATTGGAAATGGCTATAAGATATGTCCTGAACAGGAACCCAATCATAGCCATAACTAGGCCCAAATTGACTATTAAGTTTAGTCCGGCGATATCCTCGTAGAGGTTTGGATAGAATAATTTCACATATATCGGAGCAACTATCAGTGTGCCAGCCAAAGCGCATAGACATAGCCCGATCCAAGAGGCGGACACTTTGAAAAACCATTTTTTCGTGTGGGGTATGGTTTTGGCTGTAAGATAACTCAAAAGGAGCGTGCCCAATGGGAAAATAACCATGTTGGCCATTTTTGCCGCCAGAGAAAGCGAGGAATAGACTGTAACGGTGCGGTCGTCCAGGAAATATTTTATGATGAGGCGGTCGCCGCTGGTTACGATCTGGACCATTATTGTGCTCAGATAAATCAGGAACACTGCTTTCGTAAGGAAGAGAAACTTATCCGAGGGCAGGGAAGGCAAAAATACCATCTTTCTAAAGATAAGCATAATTATCGCCAAAAGTTCTCCTACCAGGAAAATGTGTGTCCAGTTGCCGGTGACCTTATAAACGAAGACGCCTATAGCATAACCTATGGTTATCAGCACATAGTAAACGAAGTATTTTGAAAAATGAAGATTTTCCCGAAAGTCAACTTCGCCATATATACGAATCATGTTTAATATGGAGAGAAGAGCGAACCAGAAAAGATTGACCTGTGGGTCAAAATCGAAATGCTTGGCTAAAATGGCAACGAAGATAAGAAGAATACTTCCTATTCCCATAATGCAAAGGTAATCGCCATTTCGTCCTGTTCCTTTCCTATCTTGTACTAATCGAACGCTTGTGATGCCGACTCCGAAAGTTGTAGAAAATATATACACTATGCTAAGGCAGGCAAGGATGCGACCGGCTGTTTCCGGACCGGATACCTTGTTGATCCACGGAAAGACAAAGAGGTGCTGGATAGCGTTAATGATGGCGTGAGCACCGCAGGTATAGAAGAAATCGCTTGAAAACTTTTTAACGTTCATGCTTTATTCTGAAGGAAAGATTCGAAATACTCTTTCTTGCCTGTGTTAGTTGAGAACTGGCAACCCGACATCATGGCGAAGCTGTTTGCTTCCACCACGACTACCCCTTGGTCGGTCACGGCAAGGTCCCAACCAACGTAGCGGACTGTCGGGAGACGTTTGGCAAGATTTGCAACTAGCTCCTTGGCTTCCTCGTACCTTGGGACTTTGAAGCCTTTGAAGGTAACTCCAGAGTCGGGGTGTGTCGGAAAAGCGTTGCCGTCTTTTGAGACTCCGTCGGTGAAGACTATGCCTGTCTCGGGATCAACGGAAGCAAGAAAGCCTCCTACGCCGCTGTTGTCTACCGAGAAGCCCTTTCTGCCGCATCTGACGTATGAGAAAAGGATGTCAATCTTGTCTCCGGTAAGGAGAGTGGCTAAGCGTACTGTGTTGACGCTCTCGGGATTCAGAGAAGACATTTCCTGGCACTGCTGGATGGGTTCCTCAAAAAGGCGCAGCTTTGTTTTGAGCAGCTCGGCAAATAGCTCTTTTAGGTCTGTTTCGGGAGTAAGTTTTATGGCTTTTACGCCATAGCTTCCGGTTATCGGTTTGCCGAAGAATATGGTTCTGCCTTGGCAAAAAGCTTCAAACTTAGGGAAGTCTTGTTCGCCGTTGATAAGGATAACGTCTCTTTTGAACGCGTCCTTGTAGAGTTCGTATGTCTTAGCTTTGTTGTCAAGGATCTTGCAGTCGATGATGTTGTTGACTATGGAGCCGAAACGGATGCGATCGTTGTCGGAGTAGAATTTGAGTCTTTCTTCTTTTGTCTTTTCCTCAAAACTATAGGCAGCGTATTCCCAGGGCTCATAGCGGTAGCAAGTGTACCAATTGAGAATATCTTTTTTCGCTTGTTCCAGATCCTTGACGCGGCCTAGTTCCAAGAGCCTTTCGGCTACTTCGTTTGCTTTGGAAGGGGCGTAATTCTTGACGAAGAAATAACAGAAGCAAAGAACGTGGAAGATGACTTTGCCAATCACACGGTCAAAGTCGCTTTGACTTTGATAGCAACGTGATACGGTCTCTCGGCAACTTTCAATGAACTTGATCATTCTTCCTTCTTTTCCTTCTCAATGTTGGCGGTCTCTTTGATCACGTATTGAGGAGATTTATTAATGCAGATGTAGATACGTCCCAAATACTCACCCATAAGACCAAGCATAAGCAATATGATCCCGTAGGTAAACATATTTACGGTCATCGTTGAACTGTAGCCTTTGGGAAGAGCATGATGATTAAGTCTGTATATGATCGTGTAAGCACCGTACAGGAAGCCTAGGAAAGCGTATAAGCAGCCAATAATGGAAGCAAGTCTGAGAGGCTTGACCGAGAAGGCGGTGAGCCCATTCATCCACATGGCGACAAGCTTCGCGAATGTGAACGTTGACTTGCCTTCTTTTCTCGATCTTTCCTCCATTGGGACGTTCACGATCTTTCTAGTCGTTCTGAGAAGCAGACCGCTGAAATAAGGATAAGGGAGGTCGTATTTGATGATCTCATCGATGACGAACTTCTTCGATACGGAGAAGTTGGAGATCTGAAGATCCTTGGGCTTATTGATCATGGCTTGAGCCATGACTGAATTCAGCCAGCTGCCGAAATTCTTGAAGGCGCTCTGTTTCTTTTTGGGATACTTGGCGAGGGCTACGTCGTAGCCTTCGCTAAGGGGCTTCATAAGATCGAATAGCTTATCCACCGGGCATTGTCCGTCGTCGTCTACGGAAACGACATAGTCGCCTGTGGCGAAGTTGAAACCAGCCATCCTGGCGGATGGCTTGTTCATATTCTTGGCAAGCGATATCGCCTTGATCTTCGGATTGCAGCCGGCCAGATCTTTCAGAACGCGCCAGACGTCGTCGGGAGAGCAGTCGTTGACGCAGATTATCTCGTAATCATAGTCGCTTGGCTCGACAGTCTTGATGATCTCGGCGATAACTCCGCCGACGGTCTTTTCGCTGCGGTAGCAGGGTATAACAAAGGAGATCTTCATGTGTTTTTAGTAGAGGCCTTCGAAACGGTTGTTGGCCATTTCTTTTTTATAGTCTTCAAGGTAGGCTCGACAGTCGTATTGCGGTTCGTAGCCTAGGACTCTTTTGGTCTTCTCAATGTCCATCCAGTAGTTGGCGCTGTCCTTCTTATCCGGGCACATAATGAGTTCTGACTTGTGGTCGGCAGGACTGAAGACGTCCACTATGGTCTGGAAGTGTTCGAGGATTGGTGTAAGCCTTCCGGAGCCTACGTTGAACTCTCCGCCGTCACAGTCAGCAAGAACACCTCTCATGATTATTTGCGCAAAATCTTTAACATAGACTAGGTCTCTGCCTTTATTGGGGTCTCCCCAGACTTCAATAGGTTCTCCCTTGATGGCTCTGTCGATAACGTATCTGTAGCCCATGGGCCTCATAATGCCGTTGACGAAATAGGTCTTCCTGGGATGGTAGCAGTAGATGTTAGGCATCCTAAAGATGAAGCCTTTTAATCCGTACATTTGCTGGTAATGCACGATAAGCTCGCAGGCGCATATCTTGCTGATGGCGTAGACGGTGTGATCGGTGCAGTAATTGACTTTGGGAGGCATATCGGGTGGGAAGAAGTTCATGCCTTCTTTTAGGTAGCCGTAGTAGTCGGCGATGGATTTCATGTAAAGGATTCTGTCCGCCTTGATTCTTCTTGCGTATTCGAGGATGTTCAGCGTGCCGTTAACATTAGCGTCAATGTATTTCCCGGGATGATATCCTTCCATGTGGGAGGGGAGAACAGCGGCTAAATGGACGATGGCGTAAACGTTCTCGGTTGGTAGTTCGCCAAAATCATTTGGATCTTCCATATTGCAGCGGCAGTATTTTATTCCGCGTTTTGTATAATAATCAGTATCCCTACGGCCGGAAGCGACAACTTCGTATTCATTCGGATCCAGATGCTGGGTGAAGTAGTCGACAGTGTAGACGCCGGTGGTACCTGTGGCGCCGAAAACAAGAACGATTTTTTTGCTCATGTTTATTTCTCCCTTGTGAAAATATAATATCCATAGCGAGTAGGCACTCCGGGGATGACTTCCACAGTATCCCGCTTGAATATGCTGACTCGCTCTAGTTTTCCGTTGATGTTTTCCGGTTTGAAGGATTTTATGTCTTCCTCGCTCAGGAAGAATCTTATCTCCGCTATCTGCTCCGGATGGACCGGAGTGAGATCCGGCTCCTCTCCCAGGGCTACCTGGATGGTGGCCTTTAGGAAGTCTATGCCGGTGGAGAGCATGGTAAGGTCGGAGCCTATGCATCCTCCGCCCATTCTGGCGCCTATTTCCATAAACTGGACGGTGCCATCTGGCTGTAGGCGGAATTCCGCGTGGCTGGCGCTGTTCCTAATGCCAAGGGCGGTCAGGGCTTTGTGGATTTGAGCGACGACTTTGGGATAAAGCTCCTTGGAAATGTCGCTGGGCTGGATATGACCTATTTCGATGAAATAGGGAGCGCCGGAAGTGAATTTCTTGGTTATGGCCAGAGTATGGTGTACGCCGTCTTTGGATACTGATTCACAGCTGTATTCTGGGCCGTCGATGTATTCTTCCACTATGGCGGTCTTGGAATAGGAAACGTCTATGGCGTTCTTGATGGCTTCCTGAAGTTCTTTTTCGTTCGTGACTTTATGGATGGCCCTGCTGCCGGAACGGTCGGTAGGCTTCACGATAAGCGGAAAATTAAGTGACTTGAGAGCTTCGGGCTTGGTGTCCGCAGAAACTTTAAGGAATCCTGGTACCGGTACGCCGCCTCTTTTGAGGGCTTCCCGCATAGCGAATTTGTTGGTGCACTGCTCTGTGATGGAAGTCGGGTTTCCGGAGAGTCCCATTTTCTCAGTTACGTAGTTTATGCAGACTACGGCGAAGTCGGAGCCGCAGGTGGTTATGCCGCTGATTCCTTCCTTTTGGCAGATCTCTAGTATCTTTTCTTTTTCGGCTATGCTGATAGGGTGGAAGACATCGGCGGTCTTTTCGCCTATATCTCCGCATTCCCAGGCGAAGACATGTGTTTCCAGTCCCATTTCCTTAGCCTTAAGGATCATGGGATTTTGGAAGTCGCTTGCGCCTAAAATGGCAATCTTTTTCATCTGTTAGATATCAATCTTAGTGTTTAGAGCGGTGCGAACGTTATACTGCGGCATATCGCTGACTGTCATATAAATTCTTCCCACGTATTCGCCGACCATTCCAAGCATTAGCATGATCAACCCGCCGATGAACAAAATAGCGGCTACTATCGAGCTGTAACCGGCAAAAATATGCGGATTGATAAGTTTTCTGATAATGATGAATAACCCGAACAAGAATCCAAAAAGAGAACAGACCAGTCCGGTATAGGAAGCCAGACGAAGAGGAATAATGGAAAAGTTTGTAAGAGCCGTTATCGCCAAGCTCATCAACTTAAAGAAAGTAAAAGTGGTCTCGCCGGCATAGCGCTTCCTGTGCTCCATATCAATGTTGGCTATTTTGGATGTTACATGACTCAAATAGATGCCGGGGGCAGGAAACGGGCTGTGGTATTTGAGAACAGTCTTGGCGACAACTTTGCTCCAGGCTGCGAAGGCGGAAACGGAAATGCCTTTCGGTTTGTTGCCGATGGCTTCTGATATCTTCTGATAAAGCTTGCTTGTGGCGCGCTTGAAAAGCGAGTGTTTTTTCTTGGGAAATTTGGCATAAACGATATCGTATCCTTCCAAAACTTTTTCGGCCAAGGGAATGATACCGTCGGCGGGATGTTGACCATCATCGTCCATATATACGATAACCTCGCCTTCAACATAATTCAGAGCGGCAATTTTGGCGGACTGCTTTCCGTAATTCCTGGAGAGATCCACGCCGATGATCTTAGGATCTTTCTCGCAGAGTTTTGAGATAACTTCAAAGGTGTTATCCGGGGAGCCGTCGTTTACAAGCACCAGTTGGTAGTCGTACTTGTCTTGCTTGGCAAAAGTCTGCTGAATCTCGTCAACGACGAAATCCAGAGTTTTAGAACTTCTGTAACAAGGGATGCAGATCGATATAAGCATAGATTGCAGGAGTTAGAGTTTAAAGGTTCCCGGTTTGTCCGTAGGTATGAGTTTGTGGGCAAAGATGCTTTCTTCCTGGAAGGGGAGAACAACGGCCTTGTCTTCCGCTTTTTTGAACATATCGTAAGCCAGGGCGATATCGATATAGGAAAGACCGACAGAGTTGAAATAGTTGAACTCATCGTCGCTTTCCCTGCCGGGCTTTCTGCCCATGATGATATCGATAAGATCGGCGTGGATATTGGAGTCTTTCAGACGTCCTATCTTATAAAGGCGGCTGAGGGTCTGCGTGCGGTGCTTGACAATCTCCCAGCAATCGCAGACGATCTTGTCAGCTTTCAAAACGGTCTCGTCGTCGTCTTCCCAGCCAGCGACATGACAATAGAAAGCGCCCTTTTTGCACCAGGCGCCGCGAAGAATGGGCTCCTGGCCGCTTATCGCTGTAATAATCACGTCGGATTCCCTGGCGGCGTATTCATAATTGCTATGGCAGGGTATGAATTTAATGTCGGGATAAAGAGGGGACATCTGTGCGACAAACTCGTTTTCAGTCTTTTCAGTCCTGGAAGCGACTTTGCAGACTTTCAGATTGGGCAGCACGGCTTTCATGCCTACAAGGTGCATTCTGGCCATCTCGCCGGCACCTATGAAGCCAATGACTTGCGAGTCCTTTCTGGCTAGATATTTGGCGGCGCAGGAGCCAATGGCGGCGGTGCGAATGTTGGAGCACAGCGTGCCTTCCATAAAAACGATGGGGAAACCGGTCTCCAAACTGGATAAGAGAATGACAGCCGACTGGTTCCTCAATCCAAAAAGTTTAGGATTGCCGGGGAATACCGAAATCCATTTCATGCCGCAGACTTTTTCATCGAGCAAAGTGGCAGGCAGGCAGTTTATTCTCGACTGCAATTGCTCGTCAAAGATCTGGACGATCTTATCCGGAAAGAGAATCCTATTCTTCTCATAAGCCAAAAGAGTTTTTTCAACTACCGAAATAGCCGAAGGAAGATCGAAGCATCCGGCAGCTAACAGCGCTTCTTGGGATAGGTACTTAACATTCATGTCTTCTGTCACTTTTTGAATTTATATAGGCAGAATAACAATGGCTCTCCATTGTCGCTTGTAACGCTAAGGGAATTCAAGACGGAATCGACAGTATCTATGAGATCGCTTTCCTCGTCAAACAAGATATGCAAATAACAGAACACTTGCTGGACGCTGGCGTCTCCTTTGACAGTGTCTCCCACAAAATGGATAGGAACGTAAGCGTAAATATTGGGATTGGCCTGAAGATCCTTTTCTCCTTTAATTTCTTTTATGGTTCCGGCCTTTACGTGCAAGGGAAGAATGGCATATTTTTTACCCTTGGGAACATCTGTTCTAATAAGCGAGGTGCATGCGCTAGGCTCGACGTTTTCCCCAAGAGCATATTTGAGCATTAACTCAAGCTGGTCGAAGTTATAGAAATATCTGACAGGGTAATAAGTCATGGATCCGCCGAAACGATATCCCATTTCATTGAAAACGAATTCCCCGTTGTTATTGAAAGCCTCTATCCACAAAGGCCCTTCCTTGAGCCCGGCGTTTTCAAACATCTTTTTAACCTTGCTATCCAGAGTTTGCAGATATTTTTCCGTATCAGCGGACGGGAAGGTCTGAAGCGCCATTACAGATCCAGTATCCTCTCCCAAGAGCATGGACTTTTTATCGGATATGCCGCAGAATATCGCTTTTCCTGAGCTGATCGTGTAATGGATTATGGATGAGTTGAAGGGGATGTAATCCTCGATGAGGACGTTCTGTGTGCGAGAGAAAGGCAGAGCCTTTTCAATCGCTGCAATCACATCTTCTTTGGAATGGCAGATGGAGAAGCCATGGCTTCCGCTGCTATCTGCGGGCTTAACTACGACGGGGTACTTGGCAATTTGATCAAGATTATCTTTGCCGTATGTTTTAGCCACTGGAATACCCGCTTCGGAGCACATTTTCTTGAACTGAGATTTATCCGCGCAGGTATCCCAGGATCTCTTGTCGGTGTATATCGGCAATCCGCAGGCTTCGGCTACTGATATGGCGTAGGGGAGAACAGTCTCGTTACAGCCGGGGAAGACGGCAGTAATGCTTTTTTCCTTTACCAGCTTCACCAAGCCCTCAACATCTATGGCGTTAACGTCATAGGATTCGTCAGCTATAGCCTTAAGGGGAGTTATGCCATACCGCGGATGAGCAGTGGCAACAAGGGTAATGCCATTCGTCTCGGCGAACTTTTTGATATCGTCGATAGAATTTGACCCACCCAAAAGGAGGAGTTTCCTCTTGTTTACATTATTATTCATATATAAAGATTATACCTTTTTGCTTCTTAAATTGGAATAAGAATGACTTTATAAAAGTCAAGCACAACTAGGTGGCAACTTGCCCCAATTTGTGCGTTTATTTAGCGAAATTGACAATTGGTGTTTTACGAAAGTCAAACAATTTTGATAATTATTTAATAATTTTTATTGCAGAAGATAGTATAAATCCATTTCGGCTCGCTAATCAAAAATAACCATTTATTCAGTTATATAAAATAGTGCTTTTTAGGGCGTTAATGAGACAAAACGCCACCAACAATGCCTTGTTTGCGCCGCCTTGTCACACTTTCGCTCGCCTACATAACAATTAACTTGCGTAATTACAGCATATTACTTGATGGCACGCTTTTTGCTTTAAAATTTCGACAGCAAAACGGTTGTCTAATCTTCCTTTGCAATTTTAGATGTGAAGGAAAAACCAGTTAACAATAAAGAGGCTTACGATTATGAGCAGAAAAAGTCATCACATTGTTTACAACTCTGAAAGAGGAGGTTGGGACATCAAATGCGATAATGGTCAACGATCAATCAAACATTTTGATAAGAAAGTTGATGCTGTGAAAGCGGGACGTGAAATCAGTATTAACAGCAATACGGAATTTGTCATCCATGGTAAGGACGGAAGAATTCAACGTTCCGACAGCCATGGGAACGATCCGTGTCCTCCTAAAGATAAAAAGTAAAAAAAAGGATAAATGTTTATGATTGACAAGGTGAAAGAAAAATGTAAAAGATTTCGTTCATATTTTTGTTACAACGAAAACGGAAGACCTCCATATGGATGGTACGTTTTGTTGTTGTTAATTTCTATTGTGGTCTCTATTTTGTCGGTATCTTGCAATAGTGAAAAAATCAGTAAAGATTTTTTTATGGGATTATCGGTAAGTTTTACAGCATCCTTGGTTACAGCTCTTATATTAGACTATGCAAGATTTAGAGGCAACGAGATTTTTAAAGCGGAAAAGATGAACAAGCTTTTAAAAAGATTAAATTATTCTGCAAGATATCTAATTTCTAATTTATCGATGACGCCCCAGAATGAAAATCTCAATATATCTTGCTATGATTTTCTTGAGAATTATGCTTTTGGAAAATACGATGATTATAGTTTTAAAAAGATGAGAGATATTGTAATAACTTTTTTCGCTTTTATTCTTGAGGCCCAAGTTCTTATTGATATTGAAAGAGGATTGATTGATTATAAACAGTTAGATCAATTAATGCAAACAAAAATCTCAGTTGCAGAACATCTCAGTCAATATGAAGGTCTAAAAAACCAAGCAATAGAAAACGAAGATAATATATTAAGGCACAAGAGATTTATTTCAAACCTATGCAGCTTTTTTATGGAAAACTTGCCTCTTTTTAAAGGAGATGGCCTTTTAAATGATATAGGATCAAAAACAATAAAGCAAGTTAAAGATTCTATCAGTATCATTTGAAAATTGGTTATTAAATTATAAGCATTCTATACTTACTTGGCGACCCCCTCTCTTTTTGTTTTGGCTAGCATATCGCTCATTTCCAGTCTTATGATAGGAGGCTCATCAGGTATTTCATCCAGGGGGATGTCGTAGATGTGGAGGGAGGGCTCGGAGCGGTAGGTCATGGGGGCGACTTCTGAAGTGAGCTTGGCTCCGGTGTTGAGGAGGATGGCTTCTTTGGGGAGAGTCGTTAGGGGATAGAGATCGATGCCGGTCTGAGTGAGGCCTTCTGGGTAGTGGAGGTAGAGGTAGTTTTGGTTTTTGATTATCTTGACGTTTTTGTCGGATACGAGATCGGTTATGATCTGGC
>JAFZID010000080.1 GCA_017554565.1 bacterium | reverse complement strand
TTCATCATCAATTCCTTGGCGAACTCCTTGCTGCTCTCGATACGGGTGGCTGACTTCGTATGACCGAAAATCGCCAATCCAGCGGCACGGAAAGTATCCACAATACCGACTGCCAGAGCCGCCTCGGGGCCCACCACAGTCAAGTCAATCTGGTTCTCCTGGGCGAAACGCAACAGTCCCTCCACATCGGTATCTTTCAACCCAGTGGTGGTAGCGATGACGGCAGTTCCCGCATTGCCGGGCGCACAGAAAATCTGACCTACCTGCGGCGAACGATGCAACGCATCTGCAATGGCATGTTCGCGACCCCCGCCTCCGATAACTAGTACTTTATTCATATTCGATTATACGATAATTGTTAATTGTTCATTGTACATTTCCCTTAGTGTTTGAAGTGGCGAACGCCGATGAAGAGCATGGTGATACCCAGCTCGTTGGCTTTCTTGATGGCGCCCTTCATGCCCTCCGCGCCCGGAGTCAGGACCAATTCCGCGCCGAAGGCCTTGAGCAGGTTGCGGCGCTCAATGCTCATGGTGTCGGGCATGGTGATGATGATGCGGTAGCCCTTGGCCGCCGCGACGGCTGCTAAGCCGATGCCGGTGTTGCCGGAAGTCGGCTCGATGATGACGGAACCGGGAACGAGCTGGCCTCTCTTCTCAGACTCGCTGATGATGTAAGAGGCGATGCGGTCCTTGACGGAGCCGATGGGGTTGAAATACTCTACTTTCGCGATGAGGCGGGCCTTGTAGCCTTTCTCGCTCTTATAGCGGTTGAGTTCCACGAGCGGGGTGTTGCCGACCAGGTCGAGTATGCTTTGGTTGATTTTGGCCATGGTAATTCTCCTGTATTTTTAAATGTTAATTGCGTTGGTTATGTTGGCGTAATTTAGGTTGGGAACGAAGATCTCGTTGTGCGCGTGTCCGCGGAAGACTTTTTTCCCGTTGTGGAAGGCGAAGAGCTGGGAAAGGGGGAAGTCTTCCCAGGTCCCGTCGTCCAAAGGCGTGGTCGAGAAGATGAAGCTGTTGTCCTCGTGCTTGTAACACAGGGAGTTGTTCATGTTCTTGTGAACGTAGAGCAGCTCTCCGTCAAAGATGATAAGGTTCAGCTTGTTGCGGTGGGAAAGCTTTCTGACAGCCTCGTCCACGACTTCGAAGCGCTTCCTGGCGCTCAAGGTTTTTTGACTCTGGGCCTTGTTCACTTCGTCGATTATGAAGAGCAAGATCTTTTCGGAGTCTGTGTCGCCCTGCTGAAGCCCAAGATATTTCGTCAGGTATTTGCCGGAATAGACCGTGCCGTTGTGGGCCACGGTCCATTCGCGCCCGGTGGAGTCCTTGCCGCAGAAGGGATGGCAGTTCTCCGTTTTGATGGAGCCGATTGTTGCGAACCTTATGTGAGCCACAATGTTGTTTTGCGGGGCAAGGCGGTCCAAAGTTTCCTTTGCGATCTCGCTTTTGTAGGCGGCTATGGGTTCCTTTATGACGCCAAAGACATCCTCATCGCTTCTCAAAAGACCCCAGCCGTGAGGGAATTTCTGGCTGTGGCGGAGGAAAGCCTCGAGGTAAGGCTTGACGTTCAAAGGTTCATGGGAGGAGATTCCAAGCAATTCGCACATATCATTTCCCTCCCAGTTTTCGTATGTTGTCCAAAGAGGAGCCGATGGCTTCTCTTACTTGTTCGCAGAGCCTTTTTTTGGTCAGTTTCTCCTTTTCGTAAGCAAGTATTTTGTTTATTTCCTTTTTGTCTTCAAAGCTTGAGAAATAACGCTCCATTTTTCCTATGACGGCGAGCGCGGCGTCTTTGATCGGTTTCTTTCCGATTCTGACGTTTTTTAAGTCATAGAGGGCAGCGTTCTGGTGATTCTTCACGGCTTCAGCCTGCAGCGCTTTGGTGAAGCGGAAATCTTTTTCAGAGAGAAGATAAACAGCGAGAAGATGCGCGAAGTCGAGATCTTTTTCCGCGATGCCCAGCTTCTCCAGAGGATCAAGGTCGAACATTCTCAGCTCGATGTGGTCGATGCCGGTCTTTTTGAGATTTTCCGGGGAGTTCTCTCCCCTGGGCTTGATCCTGACAGGCAAGTAAAGTTCGTGGGCGGAATAAAGCGCGCCGCTTTTAACGTAGGCCTGGACGCTCTCGACGTAATTTTCTACGGAGGAATAATCCAGGGCCGGGATGAAGGTGTTCCAGTAGCCCTTGCTTCCGCTTCTGGGCGAGGCGTCTTTGTTGAGAGCTAAGCCGGGCTTCTTTTTGTCGAAGGAGCGGTCGTAAAGGGGGCTCGCGGCGGTCAAAAGGACTAAGAGCCAGCTGTAACGGGAGAGCTGCTTGAACAACCTGAGGTAAAGTTCGTCTTTGGATTCTGCTTGCTTTTTGAAAAACTCATCCCGGAAGGAAAAATTGAAGTGGATGCCGGAATAGAGCATGATCCTTTTGCCGTAGCGCTTTTCCAGGAAGGCCCGGTAGTCGTATTCGTAAGAGTATTTCCCAATGTATTTGGCAATGGGTATTTCCGATTCGCTCTCAAAGTAGGGCGGGTTGGAGTAAAGCCAGAGCGTCTCGCCTTTTTTGGCGATCGTTTTCCTTGCGTAGGCGTCGAGTTTTCCCAAGGCCTTGAGGGCGCCTTTCACGGAATCGCAGACCGGCGTGATAATTTCCAGCTGGTTCTCGCAGAAATCCCTTGAAAGGTGCTTTGATCTGAAAGGATGCTTTGACAGGGCTAGGCGCCCTGCGCTATTGACGCGCAGAGTCTCTCTTTCCAAGCCAAAATAGCCTTTGAATATGTCGCTTTTGAATTTCATTCAGTCCTTTTTCTATTATATCACCGCATAGCGCTCGACAAACTCTTTTATGGGCTTTCCCTCCCCGAGACCGGCGAGCAATTCCTTGGCGGGGTTTGTTAGCCTCTCCGCGCGCTCGAAGAGCGCCTTGAGGAAAACTTCCTCCCCGAAGCCTCTTTTTTGAAGTCCGCTTTCCGAGAGGGCGAGGATCCTTAGGAGCTGCTCTTTTACTTTGCGCTCATCTGCGAAAGCGGGAAGCTTCCTGGCGGAGAAAAGGTGCTGAAGGTCGTCGGCGCCGTAGCCTTTGCCGTAGATGACATTATCCTTTTCCAGAAGATCCTTAAGCTCCGGCAGTTTCTCTATGAGTCCGGTGTGGAAGGCCGCCACCGTCATGCTGTCCTTTATGGGTTGGCAGCAGGCGCTCCTGTATTCTATGGTGCCGCGGTAAGTGAGATCCTCCAGTTTGAAGGTCCTGAGATACTTGATGTCCTCCATTTGAGGAACGATCGTTTTGGTGCGGTATCTCTTGCCGTCGAAGTATCTGCCGGTTAGGCTGTCCAGCTTGAAATATTCGCTTACGGGGACCGGGTCGAAGTCGAAGTACTTGCCGTCGCGCTCAACGCAGTAAATGCCGGTTTTCCTGATGTAGGCCACAAGATCGTCCACGCTCTTCAAGGTTTTGTCGAAGAGCCCCACGTTCCTTTTGTTGTAGCCGTGCATGCTTTGCTCCCAGAAGATGTTCCTGGAGCACAGAAGATCGGGATACTCCCTTGAGGGCGAGTTCGCGAAAAGCAGTATCTTGTAGGGTTCGAGGAGCCCGAAGACGTTCAGGGTGTCTATGAGGTTGGCGAAATCAACGTCCAGCTGGACCTGGGAAGCGCTGGTGAAGGTCCCGAAGTCCGGGCGGGTGTGGAAACGCGCGCCTTTTTCCCCAACGTGGTTTTTGTAAGACCTTAAGTAATGCAGAAGCATCCTGTAGCGTTCGCTGGGGATGGGGTAGTTGTGGTTGATGTTGTAATTGGGGTTGACGCCCATGCCGGTCACGGTATGCCCGTGACGCTTGAGATATTTCGCGATATAGGCGTAGTATTTGTCGAAGCTCTCCTTGATCTCGAAGATGGTCCGGCGCTTCCCCATGGAGAATTCGAGGTTGGAATAGCTGCAGTCGAAGGAGAGGGAGTCGCCGCTTTTCCCTTCGACCAAATTGTAGGGCTCGCCTTCGCTGTCCTTGGAAGCGACCTTGAAAGAGAAACGCTTGCGGAAAGACTCGGCCATTTCATGCGCCACGCCCTCTATTACCGGCTGATTGGATAGGTTGACGATGGGCATTTCAATCTCAATACCGATGTATTCCCCGCGCTTCTTCTGCGTGGGAGCGATGTATTTTTGGTAGATCGCTTCGTCGATGTCGTTTCTTTTCATAGCCCCCTCCTTGGGACATATCCCCATTGTTAAGAGGACACCATTATACACATATTCACATACTATGTCAATATGTGATTAAGGGCAGATGGGAAGAGGGCTTGACACAATTGCCTACTAATTTGATATACTTTCTGGAAAAGGAGAAAAATATGATATCCACCAAAGGAAGATACGCCATAAGACTGTTGGTCGACTTGGCGCGGCAAGACAGGGAGCGTTTTACGCCGCTGGGAGAAGTGGCGGATCGCCAATGCATCTCGAAGCTTTACCTTGAGATAATTTTGAAAAAACTGGTGGCGGCCAAATATATCGTGGGCAAAAGCGGCAAATGCGGCGGCTACAAGCTGACGAAAGATCCCGAAAAGATCACCGTCCTGGAGATATTGGAACTGATGGAGGGGACCGTGGCTCCGGTGGCCTGTCTTTCGAAAGGCGCCAAGATATGCCCCTTCAGGAAAAAATGCTCCACCATCGCCATGTGGATGGAATTTGACGAGATGACCAAGGAATATTTCGGCAAAAAAACTATCGCTGATCTTATGTGAGAGAGGCGTAGACTTCCATGGTGCCCGCTACCATGGACTCTATGCTGTAATTCGAGACGTCGGTTTTGAGGGCGCCCTCTTTCAGCTTTGAGAGCAGGGCGGGATCGCTGGCCACGCGCTCCAGAATCGTTTTTAAGGCCCTTTCGTCGCCAATGGGGAAGAGGAAGCCGTTCACGCCGTCAGAGACCGCTTCCGCGGCGCCTCCGGCCCTGGAGGAGATAACGGGAATGCCTTCCGCCAGCGCCTGAATGAGCACTCGGGCCAACCCTTCCCGCCAGGAAGCGTGGACAAGCGCGTCGCCGGCGGAAATTAGCGCGGGGATCTCTTCCGGCGCGGCCTGACCGTAGAAGATGACTCGGCCTTTGAGTTCTTTTTCCGCGTAGGATTGCAGTTCTTCCTGCAAGGGCCCGCCGCCTACGAGGAGAAGCTTGGCTCTCTTGGGGAGCGATCTGATTATTTCCGGGGCGCCTTTCCGGGGGAAGAGCCTGGTGACCGCCACGAAAAGCAGTTCGTCTTGGGCGACGCCCAGTTTTTGCCGGCTCTCGGAACGCAAGTTTTTGGCGTTTTGGAAAGCTGTGAGGTCGCTGCCGGACCGAACGGTGTGGTAGAGTTCTTTTCTGCCTATGCCGGCCTGGAGAGCCTGGTCGCGCATGGCGTCGCAGACCGTGATGATGGCGTCGGATACCTTGGCGGCTTTTTTCTCCGCCGCGATGTAGAGCTTGTTTTTCAGCGCGCTCTGGAATTCGTCGAAGGCCAAGCCGTGGATGGTGTGGACTATTTTGGCGCTTGTTTGGGCGTCGGCGGCCGCCAGCCTTCCCAAGATCCCGGCTTTGGAAGAGTGGGTGTGGATGATGTCGAAGGAATTTTCGCGGAAGTATTTTTTCAGGTCATGATAAGCCTTCACGTCCCAGTAAGGCGAAAGCGCGCGCTTAAGGCTGGGAAGCGTTTCCTCTTTTAGGCCGGAAAGGTCGGCTAGAAAGCGGCTCTCCCCGTTCAGTTCCGGGCCGTGCAGGAGCGTCACCTCGTGGCCGAGCTTAGCCTGGCCGAGGGCGGTATAGACCGTGTTCTCCTGGGCGCCGCCCTGAATAAGGCGCGTTATGACGTGAAGGATCTTCAACTTTCCTCTCCCTGGCTTTTTTCCCTGTAGGGGAAGAATTCCGCCCGAAGATCTTTCGGGATCTCCGCTTCCAAAGTGATGGCGTCCTCTTTGTATTCGAGGTCTCTGACGGTGCAGCGGGCGAAAAGCTTCGCCACCAGATCTCCCCTGTCCGGCGGGAATCTAAGTTTCGCCCAGGGGCGGGGCGCTTTCCTTTTCTCCAGAATGAGATCTAAGAGCGCTTCGAAATTATCCTTTTCCTTGGCAGAGATGAAGACAGCTTCCGGATACATGGCTTTCAGCTCGTGGTAGCGGGCGAAGGAGAGCGCGTCCTTTTTGTTGAGAGCCAGGATGCGGGGATTCTTATCCGCGCCGATCTCGGATAGCACTTTTTCCACCGCTTTTATCTGCTCGATTGTGTCGGGCGCCGAAGCGTCGGCCACATGGACGATGACGTCCGCCTTTTCCGCTTCCTCAAGGGTCGCTTTGAACGCTTCTACCAGGCCGTGCGGAAGATGCCTAATGAAGCCGACCGTATCGATGAAGACGAGCTGCTCGTTGTTTTTCGCTTTGTAGAGGCGCGAAGTCGGGTCCAAGGTCGCGAAGAGCTTGTCCTCCACCAAAACGTCCGCTTTGGTGAGTGCGTTCATTAGAGTCGATTTCCCGGCGTTGGTGTAGCCGACCAACGCCACGGCGGTCTCGCGGCTTTTTTGGCGCGCTTTGCGCTGCAGCTCGCGGTTGCTCCTAATGTCGGCGAGCTCCTCCCGTAAGCGCTGCAATCTCGCCCTGGCTTTGCGCTTGTCGAGCTCGAGCTGCGTTTCGCCGGGGCCTTTCGTGCCGGCGCCGGCGTACTGGCGGGAGAGGTGCGACCAAAGGCCGGTCAGGCGCGGCAGAAGATAACTGAGCTGGGCGCACTCCACCTGCAGCTTGCCTTCCTTGGTGCGCGCCCGCTGGGCGAAGATCTCAAGGATAAGGCCGGTGCGGTCCATGATCTTGGCCTGCAGGGCGTCCTCGAGGTTTTTGTGCTGGGCGTTGCTTAATTCCGTGTCGAAGATGTAGAGATGCAGGTCGGGAAACTCGGCGCCCAGTTCCGCTAATTCTTTGACTTTCCCCGCGCCGATGTAAGTGGCGGGATTGATGTCGCGGAGCTTGATCTCCGTTTTCAGCACTGTCTCAAGGCCGGCGGTCTCCGCCAAGGCGGAGAGCTCTTCAAAGCTGACATTGCGCTCACCGATCATGTTTCCAGCTTCCTGAAAACCGATCAAAAGCGCCTGTTCCTTGATGGGCAGAGTGGAGAAAGTCTTCTGCTTCATTACTTCTTGAAGAGGCCTTTCAGGAGATTCTTTCCTTCCTTTATGAGCTTGTCAGCCTGCTGCGAAGCATCGGAATTCTTATCGCCTCCCTGAATGACGCCGCCCAGCTTCTCGATGCCCTTCTGCACGCCTTCCTTGACCTTGTCCGTGGGCACCACGTCCAGGAACATCTCCCAGTGGGCGCCGAGCGTTTTGGTCAGGGATTTGAAGACGTTTTCCGGCCCGAGGATCTTGGGATCTTCCAGCGTTCCCGTCACCACGATAGGCGGCAGGGGGTAACTCTTGCCCGGTTCGTCGTCGTCGGTTATGGTGGATTTCGGCGCGAGCGAAAGAATGATCTCTTTTACGGCCTGGGCGGTGAGCGTCAGGCTTATGGCCATGTCGATATTCTTGTCCATATCGATGGTGCCTTCGGTCCTCACGCCGACGACTGTGCTTTGGACTTCGCTTTCCTCGATCCTCAAAAGCCCGTTGGTCAAGGAAGCCTGCAGATCAAAATCGCGGAAGGGCAGATTCCGCAGGCGGTCGTAGCGAATGACCGAAGCGAGGGCGTTCAGCACCTTGATATTCTTCAGGGCGCCGTCCTTGACGTCCATCTTGAACTGCGCGGTCAGGTCCTTCTTGATGGCTTCGCTGTCTGTGCCCTGTCCCTGGCACTGGAGATTAAGCCCGGCAATGCCGGAGATGTAAGTGTCGCCGTCCGGTTTCGCGGCTTTCGATATCGCCATGCAGGAGAGGTTCGTGCCCAAAAGGGACAAATTGTAAGCGTAGCCGGGGATCTTCAGGTCGCAGACGCTGGCAAGATCGAGCGTGCCTTCGGCAAACCCAAGGTTCGGGCCCTTCAGGGTGGCCACGCCGTTCATGAGTTCAATAAAGAGCTTGCACGGGGAGAGAACGTAGTTGCCGTAACAGAGTTCCTTGAAGTCCAAGGTGGCTTCCGCCTGCCATTTTTCAATGTCTTTGGCGGGCTCGGCCGGACCGCTCTTCTTCGGCTCTTCCTGCTTTTCCTGTTTGCTTTGCTTGGCTTTGTCTTCCTCCGAGGCGGTCAGGGCCTGGATGTCGAAATGGTTCGAGGCGACGTAAAGTTTCTGCTTGCCGGCGGTCGGCTCGATGTAAAATTCGCCGTTGAGATCCAGGCTCTGCTTCGGATTGCCGCCTTTCTGGATGGTAAGCGAGGTCGGATTCAGCGTGACCTTGGGCAAAACGGCGCTGGCGCTGCCGGCGCTTTGCAAAAAGAGCTGGCCGTCAACGTTGGCGGGATCCCAGAGGAGCGAAGAGAGCGAACCGACATCCCAGCGCGCGGCGTAGCTTTTCTTGCTGAGGGAGCCCTCGCCTTTGGCGCCGGCCGAGAGAACGTTTTTGTTGTTAAGAGTCGCTGAAAAGCGCTTTAGGGTGAAGAGGAAGCGGTCGTTGTCCGAAAAAGAACCTTCAAGGAGCGCTTCGCCGTTCAGCTTGCGGTAGCGCTTCTCCTTCATGGAGACGTCGGCGTCGTTGAGAGAAAGCTGCCAATTGCCGGACAGGTCTTTCTTTGCCGGATCGAAGGCGGTCTTGCCAACCACCGAGAGCGTGCCCTTGTTGATCTTGACGTCGCTGCCCTTGACGAAGGGCGAGAGCCATTGCAGCTCGGCGTCCCTCAGCTCATAGGCCAGATTAGCCGAGCAGAGCTCGCCTCTGGAAAGCTTGTCGAATTCCAGCGCCAGGGGCGAAAGCGTTTTCACTAGCAGCATGACGCTGCCGTCCGGGCGCCTGGCGGACAGGTCGAATCTGTCGAAAGATATCTTTTTGTTGACGGTCTCGAAACGGGTGGTGGAGACCAGTTCGCAGTCCAGGGGCGGCAGGTGCGGATAGGCGGAGTAAGCGACTTTCTTGAGGAAGATGTGGTTGTTGCCGGAGAGCGTGGAGGCGGAATTGTCCCAGCGCGCGTTCGTGGTAAGCGAAGTCTCTAGCTGCCCCAGGGCCAGCGGCACGCGGTCGCCGAAAAGCTTTTCCCAAAGCGTGGACGGCATGACCTGCAGCGCGGCCGCCGCCTCGGCGCTGCCGGAAGCGACGTCGTAGCGGCCGTTGCTTATGAGCCCGGCGACATCTTTCTTGCCCTGCTTCAGCGCCAGGGAGAGATTCTTTATAATAAGGGCCTGGCCTACGTTCTCGCATTCCGCCTGCAGATTTCCCAGGACGTACCAGTTCGCGAGGTCTATCTCACCCGCCCGCCCTGTCAGGTTGGTTATGAGCAGCGAGCCTTTGGCGCCCGTGGGGATCAGGGAATCCGTGAAGGTGAAAGCCGCCTCCATAGAGAAAGGCATCCGTTCCACCACGACGTCCTCGCCCTTGACGTAGCGCGCGTTGCCGGTCAGTTTCAGATCGGCCTCCTTGTTGGGCGCGAACTTGTTGACCTCCAGATTTAAATTGCCCCAGAGTTTTTCCTCTTTGGTCGTGACGGAAAAGGAGGCGCCCGGGACGCAGAGCGCGTCGAGATCCACCGGCACCTTCAGTTCCTCGATCTTCTTCTTGAGATCGAAGTTTTCCTTCTCCTTCTTTTCCTCCGGCTGCTTTTCCTGCTTTTCAAAGAAGGTCGGGAAGATGGCCAGCCGCGGCCCGGTTATGGAAAGCACTTTGATCTTCTTCTGGTCGGAGCCGAAAGACATGAGTTCGTACCCGGTCTTGAAATTCTGGACGAACAAAGTCATGTTCGTTTCGCCGGAAGGGTTCCGCCAGACGAAATTCAGGTTGGAAAAAGAGCTCTCGCCGAAGCCGAGGTCTATGTCATCCAGCGTGAACATGTACTCCTCCGTCTGCAGCGCCGGGACGAGCACTTTCGTTATGAAAGGCGAGGAGGTTACGACGAAGATTGCGACGACCAAAAGCGCGATCAGAATGACCGCGACCCAAAAGAGTCTTTTCAATATTTTCATGGCTCTAAAATGATGACGGCCGGCAGGCCTTGGGGTTTAAGCGTGTCCAGAGCGTTCTTCAGATCCTCGCTCTCGGCTTTCAGATCCGTGGTGAAGCTCAGGAAAACATAATCGTTGGTCAAAACTTTTCTAACAGAAGGATCGCGGAAAGTTTTGCGGTCCATTTTTTTGCAGGAAGCGCACCAGGTGGCGCTCAGATCCACCAGCAGCGGCTTCTTTTCAGACTGGCTCTTCTTGAAGGCGGCGCTTATGGAGTCGTTGTAGTAATAGCCCGGAAGCTTTTCCGTTTCTTTGGCGCTGTAGTTTTCCGCTTTGAAGAGCCTGGGGATCGCCAGGGCGTACCAGATGCCAAGTAAGATCAAAACTACGCCCATCAGCTTCTTCAGCCAGTTCATCCAGTTGCCGGGCTTCGGCAGGAAGCTCACGCCCGCGCCCAGAAAAGGCCAGGGGGAGGCCAGGCCGAGGCCCAGAACAAAAGGCAGCGCGATGCCGAAATAATTGCCCTTGTTGTACAATTCGGCGCCCTGGACCAGCGTATAGACGATGACGGGAGCGATGCAGGCGCCGGCTAAAAGCGCGGCCAGAACGCCCAGCATGAAAGCGCCCCAAAGGCTGCCCTTCTTTTCCTTCAGGGACTGCGGTCTTCCGATGAAGCGGCTCCAGTCCAGGATGAAGATATCCATCATCGCCAGACCGAGGGCGATGAAGAGCAGAGCCAGGATGGCGCGGAAATACCAGAGATCATACCAGGTCCCGAAGCTGCCGCCCAAGAAGATCGCGATGGCGCCCAGCGTTCCGTAAGTAAGGCACATGCCGAGCCCATAGACGGAGCCCAGAAGGAAGCCCCTTTTCGGCCCGGCCTTGTCGTACTTCGCGCCCAGGACCGCCAGCGTCATGGGAATGACCGGCAGCACGCAGGGCGTAAGGTTCAGAAGGAAGCCGCCCACGAAGAGCATCAGAAGCGCCAGAAGCCCGAAAGCGGGCGCGGCGGACTGCTCCTCCTGGCCGTTCAGGAAAGTCAGAAGATCCTTGGGCGAGAGATAACCGTAGGAACGCCTGACCTCCTTGAAGGGAAGTTTCGCCTTCGGCGCGGCCGCGGCGGGCATAGAGAAAGCGTCCCCCACTTTATAATCCGTTTCCGATAATATCGCCCGCAGGGGAGGATAGCAGATGTCCCTGTCGCAGCACTGGAAATCGACGGTCAGAGGAGGCTGCGCTGCAATGGAGAATTCGAAGCTCTTCTTATAGACATCCTCGCCGGCGGCGTTCTTTTCCGGCGCCGGCAGGGAGGGCGCGACGCCGTTGACGGTGAAGCCGGCGTAAAGATAGGCGCCGCCCTTCACGCTGACTTTAACAATGGAGGAATCCCCCTCGGTCCCGGAAAGGGAAAAGGAGACGGGATACTGTTCCGCGGCGGCGGCCAGGGCGGACAGCGCGCAGAGTGTCAGAGATAAGCAGAGATTTTTAAAGAGTGTGTTCATATTATTTAATTTTAGCATAAAGAGGACGTTCCGGTCTGTTTACCCTGAGGGGCTTTTTTTGTAAAATTAAAGCGCTTAGCCTATAACCAACAAGGAACACTTTCATGCGTTGCCTCCGCTGCGGAAAAGAAGCGGCTCCCAACAGCGCCTACTGCGAAAACTGCGGGAAAAAAGCCAGCCCGAATCAAAAGCCCCCGGAAAGACCTGGACGAAAAGACCGGGATCTCTACGACGAGGACGGCGTCCTGACTTTTGATCCGAAGAAGGAAAATTACCACGACCGCGAGGACGAGGAAGAGTCGAACGACCGCTATTTTTCCGAAAGGGACAGAGCCTACCACCGGCAGCTGGAGGAAAAGCGCCTGAAAAGAGTCCTGATCGTCGATCCCGAAAACCCCGGAAAAGACATTTACATTCCCGACAGCCTGATAGGCTCCATAATTTTCACCATAGTTTGCTGCCAGCCCCTGGGGCTCGTGGCCATCTACTATGCCGTTCAATGCAACCGCTACATCGCCATGGGAGACAAAATGAACGCTCTTCGCTCCTCTAAACGCGCCCGCCTTTGGATAATCATAACGATAGTCGTCAGCGTAGCCCTGATGTTCCTGGCCGGCGAAATAGGCAAGAACAAGGAAAAAGAAGAACAGCCCGCTCCGGTCCAGCAGGAGACCGTCGCGGAAAATCAGGAGACCGAGACGCAAGATTCTCCCGCCGAACTCGAGGAAGGCACGGTCATGCCGGAGGACGAGGGCATCTGGACCGTCGATCTCGACAGAGCCAAAAAGAGCGCGGAAGCAAGCGGGAAAAAGCTTCTCATCCTCTTCACCGGATCCGACTGGTGCCACTGGTGCGTTAAGCTAAACGAGGAAGTTTTCTCCAAACCGGAGTTCCAGCAGGAAGTCGTCAAACTTTTCGTGCCCGTCAAACTGGATTTTCCCAACAAGGTGAAATTCCCGGAAAAGATCAGGAAAAGCTACGAAGCCGAGATGAAGCGCCTCAACATCCGGGGCTTCCCCACCGTCATCTTGGCCGACGCCTCGGGAAACGCCTTCGCCGTCTGCGGCTACCAGTCCGGCGGCGAGCAATCGTACCTTGAGATGCTCAAGGGGCTTCTGGCAGAAAAAGCCGCGCTGGACGCCAGATCGGAGGAGCTGAAAGACGGCGGCGCGGACGCCATAACGGAGCTTTTCAACCTTCTGGAAGAATATTCCGGCAAATACAAAAGCTTCCCCTGCGTAAAAGAGGGGCTCGGGAAATACTACGACGTCTGCAAGGAAAAAAGCCCTGATATCAAAGCGGCCCTGGAAAGAGAAGAAAAAATAAAGGCCGGCCTCGCCCAGATAGGCGAGCGTTACCAGATCGGCGAAGGCTACGATCCCACCAAAGCCACCGCCGAGAAAGCCCGGGAAGCCGTCGCCGCTTACGAGGAGCTGATCACGACCTTCGAATTGGAAGGCGAGCAAAAGCAGGACGTTCTTCGCAGGATCGCCGTCGTTTACGCCGTCGTCCGGGATCCCGAGAAGAGCAAGGAATACGTGAAAAAAGCCCTGGAGGCCGCTCCCGACACCGACTTCGCCAAAATGATCGAAGCCAGGGAACGCGCCAAAAAAGAGCAGGAAAAAGAAAACAACAATAATCAATAAATAAAAGGAAAAACTTATGGAAGAATCGAAAGCTTACGTCGCTTCGCAGTTTCTGGCCAAGACCAGTTCCGGCGAAAACATCAACACCTACACCCTGCAGGGCGCCGGCGGCGTCAGAATGGACGTCAACAACTACGGCGGCAAGATAACCCGCCTCTTCCTCCCCGACAGAAAGGGCGAGCTGAAGGACTGCATCCTGGGCTTCAACGACGTGGAGGGCTACGAGAAAGTGGACGCCTATCTGGGCTCCCTGATCGGGCGCTACGGCAACCGCATCGCTTTCGGCAAATTCACCCTGGACGGCCAGACTTACGAACTTCCTCTGAACAACGACCCCGGCGGCCTGCAATGCTGCCTGCACGGCGGCGCGAAGGGCTGGGACGCCTTCGCCTGGAAGCCCATCCCCTTCCAGGAAGGCGACACCGTGGGCGTCATCTTCACCTTTGAGAGCCCCGACGGCGACCAGGGCTTCCCGGGGAACGTGAAAGTCAAAGTCACCTACACCCTGACGCCCGACAACGTCTGGCGCATCGAGTACGAGGCCGTGACCGACAAGCCCACGCCCATCAACATGACCCAGCACGTTTACTTCAACCTCCACGGCGAGGGCGAAGGCACTATCCTGGACCACGACCTCACGCTCTTCGCGGACAAGATGACCGTGGTCAACAAGGGCCTTATACCCACCGGTGAGATCGCCTCCGTCAAAGGCACGCCCTTCGATTTCACCACTCCGCACAAGATCGGCGAAAGGATAAGGGTCGAGAACGAGCAGCTAGCCTTCGGCAAAGGCTACGACCACAACTTCGTCCTGACGGAGCCCTCCAAGGACGGCGCTCCCGTCAAGGCGGCGGAGCTCTACGAAGCGACCTCCGGCAGGTATCTGGAGGTCTGGACCTCGGAACCCGGCATCCAGATCTACAGCGGCAACTACCTGGGCCCCCACATCGTCGGCAAGAACGGCATCCCTTACCAGGAGAACAGCGGCGTGGCCATGGAGACCCAGCACTATCCCGATTCCCCCAACAGGCCCGAATTCCCCTCCACCATAGTCCGTCCCGGCGAAACTTACCGCACCGTAACGGAATACAGATTCGGCGTGAAGTAAGACGAGGCTTAAAATCCCGGCTTATCAAGACCTTCCCGGCGCGCATCCTCCGCCGCGGAAGGTCTTTTTTTACTGAATTGTAAAATAAGGGCGCTTTCACTATAATTTAATTGTTCCAATTTGTATTCTGCGCCGGGCAGTGAGCCCTGGCGCGTTAACCTTTCTTTTCTAGGAGAGAAAAATGAAGAAAAACATCTATGGCGCCCTTTTCTGCACTTTGGCGCTCTTAACTTTCGGCTGCGCCACCGCGCCGGAACAGACCACGGAAGCCCCGGCGGAAGCTCCCGCTCAGGAAGAAGCCCAGGTCCAGGAACAGGCCGCTCCCTCTTCCAAAGCCAGCGTAACTTCCAAATTTTTCGCCAAGAATAAAATCGGCCAGACCGTCACACAGTACACTCTGAAAGGCGCCGGCGGCGTCGTCATGGATGTCATCAACTACGGCGGCAAAGTCGTCCGTCTCTATCTGCCCGACAAGAACGGCGAAGCCAAGGACTGCACCCTGGGCTTCAACGACGTCGCGGGCTACGAGACCGTGGATCCCTATTTCGGCTCCATCATCGGCCGTTACGGCAACCGCATCGCGGAAGGTCTCTTCGTCCTGAACGGCGTGACCTACCGTCTGCCCACCAACAACGAGCCCGGCGGCATTCCCTGCTGCCTGCACGGCGGCGCTTCCGGCTGGGACACCAAGATCTGGGATGCCGAGCCCTTCCAGAACGGCGACACCGTGGGCGTAGTCTTCAAAGTCACCAGCCCCGACGGCGACCAGGGCTTCCCCGGCAAAGTTGAGGCGCAGGTCACCTACACCCTGACTCCGGAAAACGTCTGGAGAATAGACTACCAGGCCGTCCCCGACAAGGCCACCCCCATCAACCTCACGCAGCACGTTTACTTCAACTTCAACGGCGAAGCGGAAGGCACCATCCTCGATCATGAGCTGACGCTCTTCGCGGACAAGATGACCCCGGTGGACGCCGGCCTCATCCCCACCGGCGAGATCACTCCGGTGGCCGGCACGCCCTTCGACTTCACCACGCCCCACAAGATCGGCGAGAGAGTCGACACCAAGGGCGACAAGCAGCTTGAATACGGCAACGGCTACGACCACAACTTCGTCCTGACCAGCCCCTCCCAGAACGGCGAGCTTGCCAAAGCCGCGGCTCTTTATGACGAAAAGTCCGGCCGCTACATGGAGATCTGGACCACCGAACCGGGCATTCAGTTCTACTGCGGCAACTTCCTGACCGACAAGATGATCGGCAAGCAGGGCAAGCCCTATCAGTTCAGAGGCGGTCTGGCTCTCGAGACTCAGCATTATCCCGATTCTCCCAACCAGCCGAACTTCCCCAGCACCATCGTCCAGCCTGGACAGGTCTACAAATCCACCACGGAATATCGCTTCGGCACGAAGTAAATATTTGAAGGCGGAGGCAAGCTTTGCCTCCGCCTAACCCTTATCAAAACAAGGAACCAAAATGGGTATTTTTGACATTATCATCTTCTTCGCGTTCATCGCCTGCGTGATGGTCGTCAGCCTTTGGAAAAGCGGCGGCGAAGCCGGCAAGAGCGCTGACGATTACTTCCTGGCGGGCCGCGGCCTCTCCTGGTGGCTCATCGGCTTCTCGCTCATAGCCGCCAACATCTCCGCCGAGCAGTTCGTCGGCATGTCCGGACAGGGCGCCGGCGCGGAAGGCCTCTCCTGCGCCTCCTGGGAATGGATCGCCGCCATCGCGCTGGTCGTCGTGGCTTTCGCGCTGCTGCCCTATTTCCTTAGGTCCGGCATCACCACCATCCCGGAATTCCTGGAGATCCGCTACAACCACTGGGCCCGCGCTTTCATGACCGTCTCAATGATGGGCATTCTGATCGTGGCCTCCTTGATCGGCGTCACCTACGCCGGCAGCCTGGTCATGCAGCAGCTCTTCCAGCACCTCGGCTGGAACCTGCCCTTCTGGTCATGCTGTCTTATCATGGGGTGCTTGGCGGGCGTTTACGTAATGGTGGGCGGCCTCAAGGCCTGCGCCTGGGCTGACCTGCTGCAGGGCTCCGCCCTCATCGTGGGCGGCGCCGTTATCGCCTACTTCGCCATGAAGGCTCTGGGCAGCGCTGCTCCCGAGACTCTGACCGGCGCCAAGGATGCGGTGACCTCCGCCTCCGCCGGCGCCATCGAGCGCTTCAGGGAACTCAACGAAGCCAAGCTGCACATGGGCAGGGAAGCCACCGACGCGGCCATGCCCTGGACGATCCTCATAATCGGCATCTGGATCCCGAACTTCTACTATTGGGGCTTGAACCAGTACATCACCCAGCGCATTCTGGGCTCCGGCTCCCTCTCCGAGGGCCAGAAAGGCATCGTGCTGGCGGCCTTCCTGAAGCTCATAATCCCCTTTGTGATCGTCATCCCCGGCATGATCGCCTTCAACCTCTTCGCCAAGGATCTTTCTGCGAAACCCGATGAAGCCTTGGGTCTCCTTATCACCAGGCTCATCCCCCAGGGCGTCGGCCTTATGGGCTTCGTTTTGGCGGCGCTTTTGGGTGCCATCGTCTCCTCGCTGGCGGCCGTTCTGAACGCGACCTCCACGTTGTTCACCATGGACATCTATCAGCGCTATATGCGCCCCTCTGCTTCCCAGAAAGAGATCGTGACCTTCGGTCGTCTGACCATCGTCGTGCTCTTGGTTATCGGCATCGTGGTCGCCTCCTTCCTGAACGCCCAGTCCATCTTCGCCTACATTCAGAAGATGCAGCTCTACGTCTCCCCGGGCATCGTGGCCGTCTTTATCTTCGGTCTCGTGAACCGCAGGGGCGCCCGCTGGATCGGCGCTCTGGCGCTGCTCCTTTCCCCGGTCATCTACTACCTCCTGTCCACTTTCGGCTGGAGCCTCCTGCCGGGAGCCGCCTCCTTCGTTCCTGAAGTCTGCGGATGCGTGGTCATTGACGGCGTGGTTCAGCCCATGCACTATCTCTGGGCCGCTTCCTACAACCTGATCATAACCTTGGTCATCATGTTCGTTTTGGGCGCCGTCTTCAAGATGGAAGAGCCGGTCTCCTTCGAGTCCAGCACCAAGCTTGACATGAAGCCCTCCACGGCCGCCCTCGTTTTCGGCGTTATCGTGGTCGTGCTGACCGTCGCCCTCTACGTTTACTTCTGGTAAACCGTTCACTATAAACGAACCGTGAAAAAAGCCTTCCCTGCGCAAGCCGGGAAGGCTTTTTGTTATTCCAGCATTATATTGATTTTGCTTATTGTGGCAATAACTTCCGCAAAAGTTATGTTGGCGGCGTAAGAAAAATCTTTGGCGTAATTTTGCCAAATATTCATAAGTTCTTGGCTTTTTTGGAGCTCAGCACATATTTTTGGACCGTCTTTTATCAGGTTGCTAATTCTTCTTTGGGCGGCGGTGTGCTCCACCGCAAGTTTGAGATTCTCTTTATTAAAGTATTTCCAAATAATTTCTGATAATGTTTTCCTGATTGAAAAGTTTGGCGTACTTTAATAATTTGCTTATGTTGGCAGAGGGATCAGAGAAATATTCTTTGAGAGCCTGAAGATATAATTGCTTTTCCGTTTTCTGTTTTGCTTTGACCAGATCTATTATGCAGCGTTCTTTGTCGTAAAGGTTGACGAGATTTCCGTTGGGCGTTCGGGTTTTTGTTATTCCAATTTCCCATTTTTTCTGTGAGGCGTAGTGGAATCTTAGGTTAGGATCGCTGTTTTTCAATCTGGCCGTGTTATAGCCTTGAGGTACAGTGATGTCTATTGTGTGCGGCGCTCGGTCGGATAAATTCCAGAGGAACAAGGCCGTTCCAAAAGAAAAAATTAATTTTTGGCTTTTTTCCTGAAGTATCCGCAATTTGTCAGGAAATTCATCGTAATAATAATATATCCCGTGAGCCTCTTTGATCAACAGCCCTTCTTTAATTAGGTTTGGTATATAAACGCGGGAAACGCCGGCTTTTTCAAGCTGAGCCGTTGTAATCATCCCGTTAGTTTTTTTAGAGAGAGTTTTGATTATGTCGTTTTGCAACTCGCGCATATGTAATACCTTTTTATTATCGTTCTTTAATTATATGATTTTAAAGAGCAAAAGTAAATAAGGCCGTTGGGTCAAATGTTTCCACTAGACATACTATAGTCAAGCTTTGTCTTTAAAGCAAGGAAATTCGTGATTTCTATATGTTTTTGTAGCAAGGCCGCTTGCGATTTCACGCGCGAAAAACGGTAAGTGTTCGCTTTTTGCTATCATATTGTTATGCCTAAAATAAAATTCATCACTGTGAGCAGGAGCTTTTGTTTTTCGGCGGCGCATCGCCTTTTCAAGGAAGGGCTGAGCACTGAGGAGAACGAGAAGCTGTTCGGCAAGTGCTCCAGGCTGCACGGCCATGACTACGTCATGAAGGTGACGGTCAAGGCGGCCGGCGGCGCGGATCCCGACATGGTGGTGAACGTTTCAACTTTGGGCGAAGTGGTTGAAAAGGAAGTTATTTCTCTCCTTGACCACAAAAACCTGAACACCGACGTGCCGTTCCTTATGGGCGTTCTTCCGACTATGGAGAACATCGCTAAAAAAACAGCGGAAAAGCTGGAGGAGCCTTTGTCTGGGATCGGCGCGGAATTATGTGAACTAACCTTAGCGGAAAGCGAAAAGAACAGCGTGACGCTTCACTTTGTATGAAAGAATTTTCCCCCGAAGAAATAAGAGAGATGCTGAAGTCGGCTGACGACCTCGACATTTACCGCGAGCTTATTACAAGAATGGGCGACGACCCGACAAGGGAAGGATTGATAAAAACTCCCCAGCGCATCCGGGATTCCCGGGGATTTCTGATGTCCGGCTACAAAATGGACGCGGAGACCATACTGAACGGCGCGATCTTCGAGGATCCCTGCGACGAGATGGTCTTGGTCAGGGACATCAGCTTCTACAGTATGTGCGAACACCACATGCTGCCCTTCTTCGGCAAGATCCACGTGGCTTATCTTCCCAAGGGCCGCATCGTTGGTTTGAGCAAGATCCCGAGGATAATCGAGATGTTCGCCAGAAGGCTGCAGATCCAGGAGAGATTGACTTCCCAGATCGCCAAGTGCCTGATGGAAAACTTGAAGCCCTACGGCGTAGGCGTCGTTTGCGAAGCGAACCATCTCTGCATGGCCATGCGCGGCGTGCAGAAGAGCGACTCTTTTACCACCACTTCCGCCATGGAGGGGACTTTCAAGACGGACGGCAGGACGCGCCACGAATTTTTGAAACTTATCTCCATGCCTTCTTTGCACCGCTGACCTTTATGAATTTCCGTTTTTGCCTGCTTTTGCTTTTCCTTTTGTGTCCGCTTATGGTTGCGGCCGAGGAGGATGGCGCGCCCGCCCCGGCCAAGCCCGCGGCCGCCAAGGTCGTTCTTGACCCCGCCGCCAGGGAGGACGCCAAGACTATCGTGGACAACGCCCGCCCCGTCGGAACCACGGAATACCAAAAGGAAAAAAGCTCCCCCATTTCCGCCGCCCAGACCTCCGCGGAAAGCGCCACCGGCGCTGTCGTGAGATCGGAAGCGAAGGTGCCTCAGAAAGCGGAGACGCCTAAGGAGAAAAAGGAAAAGAACGAGCGGACAAACGTGGCCATGGACATCGCGGTCTGGCAGAAGGTCTATCTGGAATCCGAGACACAGTGCGTCTGGCGGGCGGAAAGCGACTCCGTCGTGGAGGATCTTTTGACCTCCGTGCAGGCGCCGGCCACCATAACCTTCGGCCCGAAGGATCTTCTGAGGATCGACTACGGCGGAGAGCTGGCCTACCGGGCCGATTATTCCAACGGCATCCTCTCGGTCTCCTTCACCGGCTCCTCCTTGTGCGACAAGAGGCTTTTGCGCCCCTTCGAGTATCCCTGGGACGATCTTCTGGGCGTTCCCATCCAGGGATCCCTCACGAACTATTACACCGGAGCCTTCCGGGACGGGGAGCTCTGGCGCTACGATTTCGTGCTTTTGCCGGATGCGCAGCTGAGATTGAGAAAAGATTACAACCAGTATTCCTATGTGGCTCTGCGCCGCCATGTCTGGTTCGACAAAACGAAGCAGCGCATCGTGAAGACCTACCGCCGGGCCCTGGACGGCTCGGAGACGACTTTCATCTTCAAAGTCGAAGAATAGTTTAATGTTTACTTTTCTCTTGGGGGACAAATGAGATCTATCTGGAGCGCCGCCCTCGTTCTGGCGTTGTTTTTTTCCGCTTTGAATTCTTATGCCGTCGGCAATCTTAACCTTAAGGTGGCTGTCATCACCTACAATCCCTGGATGACCAACGTGGCTGAAATAGCCAGGGGAAGAAGGATGAACGCCACCTTCGGATGGCCCCTGGGCTACAACATGGCCAAAGACCAGGCCAGCTGGTGGTTCGAAGCCTCCCACGGCATGGTGAAGGTCACCTTCGTGACGAACGTCGTGCTGGCGACCTGGCCTCGCTACACCAGCGGCGACAGCTTCACGCCGCAATCTTATTACGACGCCCGCAAGAAGGGCATAAAGCCCGGCTTCAACACGGACTTCACTTTCGATTATCTGCATTTCTACACCAACGAGTGCCCCTGGATCGTGGATTACGTGAACCGCGGGATAATAGACCAGGTCTGGCTTTACAGCCATCCCGACGGCGGCTGCTACGAGAGCAGGCTGAACGGCTGGGGCGCCGACTACTGCAATTCCAACGGCTTGGGAACGCTTGATTCCGAGAAGGTCTTCATGATGTGCACCCCCAGCGTGGAGAGGACCGACACGCCCATGGAGAATTTCGGCCACGCCGCGGAAAGCATGCTGCACACCAGGTGGGACTGCAGCTACATCAACTATCATCCCTGGCGGGACTATTCGAAGAAGAACGACTTCGTCCTCTTCAACATGAACTACGCCATCGACACCAACAACATCCAGGTAGGGACGGTGCACTACGCCCCCAACTCCACCAACGACTATCTGTGGGGCATGAAGAATTACGTGGACTGCTACGCCGACAACTGGTACAACTATCCCGATCTCTCCGGCCCCGCCCGCTCCATGAACTGCTCGGAGTGGGGAGGCGGCGTCAACCACAAGCACAAGATCTGGTGGTTCAAGCATTTTCCCCAGAAGGTGGGCCTGCACAGAGGCCAGATGATGAACTGGCTCTGCGTTTACCTCAATCCCGCCAAAGCCGCGCACCCAATCGGCGTCGGGGAGACCATAGAACAGCAGGACGTGGACTTCGCGGGCTTCTTCCCCTTCTCGTTTGAGCTGCCGGAGGGCACCACCCAGGCGGTGGTCAAAGTAAAAACCGGCATCCCGGTGGAATTCGGCATTCGTAAGAAGTACGTCCCCATGAACAGCCGCAACTACATGATCACGGGCCCCAACAACGCTTACGAGGAATGGACTTATCTGCGGGATACCGAAAAGGTCTGGACTCTGACGGAGGGCAATTGCTTCGGGCAGGCGCTGACGGGACGCTGGTACATCACCTTCGGCAAAGCCTACGACTACTCCCTTTCCCGCCCCTTCGACGACAGCACCAACTACGTGGTCAGCGTGGAAGCCTGGCCCAAGGTCGTCAGTTCCGAGCCCATGGAACTGGAAGTCACCCAGCCTTTGGAGGGCGAACGCCTGGACAGCGCCTCCCGGATCTGCTGGGAAAGCCGCAATGTTCCCAAAGACGGGCTGCTGTCTTATAATCTGGCCTATTCCACCAACGACTTCCTGGGACCCTGGATCGAGATCAGCGAAGACTACGCCTTCGAGTTGAGATCCCCTTACAGCTGGAAGACTTTCCCCAACGACGTCAAAAGCGACAAGTCCAGGATCAGGCTGATCGCCAGGGATCTCCACGGCGGCGCCTGCACCAACTATTCCGGACTTTTCGGGATCAGGCTCGACCCCGTTCCGGAGCCGGCGCTGGCATTCTTTTTCCTCCTGCTTTTGGGGCTGCGCAAAATTAGGGGTTAGCGCTCCGGCGGAATTTGATATAATCTTTGGATAATTTTTTATTTTGAGGAAATATCATGGCATCAGTAAAAACACCGAAATTCACCAACGAAAAAGTTTTCGCCTGGGTCGACAAATGGAACAAAGTCTGCTCCCCTGACAAGATCGTGGTCATCAAGGGGACAAGGGAAGAGCATCTCGCCATCTGCGAAATGATGGTGAAAAAGGGCCAGTTCATCAAGCTTGATCCCAAGAAGCGCCCCGATTGCTACCTGGCCAGGTCGCACGAGAGCGACGTGGCCAGAGTGGAAGGCCGCACCTTCATCTGCTCGAAATCTGAGATCGACGCCGGCCCCACCAACCACTGGATGGACCCCGTCGAGATGAAGAAGAAGATGCTGAAATCTTACTCCGGCTGCATGAAGGGCCGCACGATGTACGTCATTCCTTACGCCATGGGCCCCATCGGCAACCCCATAACCCAGTACGGCATCGAACTGACCGACTCGCCCTACGTGGTCGTCAACATGAACATCATGACCAGGACCGGCTCCGATGTTTTGAAGCACCTCGGCAAGGACGGCTCCTTCATCCCCTGCATCCATTCCGTGGGCGCGCCTCTGAAGAAAGGCCAAAAGGACGTCGCCTGGCCCTGCGCCAAGAAGATCGAGGACAAATACATCACCCAGTTCCCGGAAGACGGCGAGATCTGGTCCTTCGGCTCCGGCTACGGCGGCAACGCGCTCTTGGGAAAGAAATGCTTCGCTCTGCGCATAGCCTCTAAGCTGGCTAAGGATCAGGGCTGGATGGCCGAGCACATGCTTATTTTGACTCTGACTTCCCCGGAAAAGAAGCAGTATCACGTGACGGCCGCTTTCCCCTCGGCCTGCGGCAAGACCAACCTGGCCATGATGCTGCCGAAATTGCCCGGCTGGAAGCTGCAGACCATCGGCGACGACATCGCCTGGCTCAAGCCCGGATCCGACGGCCGCCTTTACGCCATCAACCCTGAGAACGGCTTTTTCGGCGTCGCTCCCGGCACCTCCAACGACTCCAATCCCAACGCCCTGAAATCCTGCAAGAAGGGCACGATCTTCACCAACGTGGTCCTGACTCCGGACGGCGACATCTGGTGGGAGGACATGGGCGTCAAGGCGCCCAAAGAAGGCGTTGACTGGAAAGGCAATCCCTGCTACGTCTGCGCGGACGACCCCTACCGCATGGGGCCCAAGCCCGGCATGACCAAAAAGGAGATAAAGGAAATTGGCTACGTGGCGGCCCATAAGAACAGCCGCTTCACCGCCCCCGCCGAGAACTGCCCTGTTTTGGACAAGGCCGGCTTCAACGGACTCTACAACGGCAAACCCACCGGCGTGCCCATCGACGCCATATTGTTCGGCGGCCGCAGGCCCTCCACCATTCCTCTGGTCAACGAAGCCAAGAGCTGGACCCACGGCGTCTTCCTTGGCTCCGCCGCCGGCTCCGAAGTGACCGCCGCGGTCATCTCCGACAGATCGGCCAGGTCAGACGCGACCCCATGGCCATGCTGCCCTTCTTCGGCTACAACGTCGCCGACTATTTCCAGCACTGGCTTGAGATGGAGCGCACCTCCGCCGACGCAGCGAAACTTCCCAGGATCTATTTCGTCAACTGGTTCCGCAAGACCAAGGATGGCAAGTTCATGTGGCCGGGCTTCGGCGACAACAGCCGTGTGCTGAAGTGGATCTGCCAGCGTATCGAGGGCAAAGTCAAAGCCAACGAGACGCCGATTGGCAACCTGCCCTTCCCGAAGGACATCGACCTTGCCAACAACGATGACCCGAATCCCAATTTCCGCGTCGACCCGAAATACCTGAAGGATCTTCTAAAGGTGGACGTCGAAGGCTGGAAGAAAGAGATCGCGACCGTGGGCGCCTCCTATGACGAATACGACGCCAAACCCTCCAAGGACAGCAAGGAAATATCAAAGACCGCGCGCCGCGTGCCTAAAGCTCTGCGCCAGATCCTCGCCGACGTTTCGTCCGCGCTCGCGAAATAAATAAAAAAAGGACACGGAAATGTTCAAGATGGCAAGCACGGCAATCGCTCTTTTCGGCGCTTTTTGCGCCGTCGCCGGCATGGGCGGGGTAAAGGAACTGAAGGAGGCGTTCGAGGCTGATCCTCCGAAAGTCATCGAGTCAGCGAAACTGACTTTCAAGGGCGTCGAAAAAGGTTACGACGTGTACAACTGCTCGATCCCGTTTTCCTATGACGGAACGGAGTATATCCTAGGGCGCGTGGAGCCGCACGACAAGTGGGCGGCGAGCGTGACGATGCTTTTCAAGAAGACCGGCAAGGACGAGTGGACGCGCGTTTTGGAATTCGGAACTCTCGAATTAGAGGATCCGTACGTCCAGTATATCCGCGGCGAGCTCGTCGTGGGAGGGACCCGCGTCTTGAAGATCGCCGGCAACATCGCGTCGTACCGCGGAGCTTTCTACCGCGATAACAAAAAGGGCCCGCTGCACCTTGAATACTTCACGACCGGCCCGGAATTCATGAAGGACATCCGCCTCATAGAGCTGAAGGACGGACGCATCGGGGTCTTCTCGCGTCCGCGCAGCGAGGAAATAAGGAAAAAATACGGCAGCGAGGCCGTCATAGGCTTCACGACGGTCAAAGACCTCAACGAGCTAACGCCGGAGGTTATTGAAAAGGCGCCCGTTATAGAGGGGGTCTTGGGAAAGGACGAATGGGGCGGATGCAACCAGGCGTATCTCATGGACGACGGCAAGGTGCTCGTCGCCGGGCATCTGTGTTACACCGGCTCCAAGGCTTCCAACGGAGTCAACCGCGGCGTCTACTGCAACGCGTCCTTCGTGTTCGACCCCGCGACGCACAAGGCGACGCGCATCCGCATCGTCGCCACGCGCATGCTCTACCCTGAGCAGGAACCGAAAGTCCCGCACCTCGATGACTGCGTCTTCACTTCCGGCTTCGTTTTCAATGACGACGGGACATGCGACGTGTACACAGGCCTTTGCGACTCCGCGGAAGGCCGCGTCCGTTTGAGCGCCAAAGACGTCAAATGAATCCGGCGGCCGCACTTGAAAATTGATCGGGTATTTGGTAATATATCCTTCCTATGAATTGTGATATATGTTTTTCCATCAAGCTCCGCCGGGACAGGGACGGCCTTTTTTGCGCCCTTTGCCCCGAACTGGGCCTAATGGCGAACGGCAGTAACAGCGCGGAAGCTTCCGACCGCCTCACCTCCCTCATCATGGAATGGCTTGAGCGGCGGCAGTCTTTCGACAAGGACAGGGACAGGGAGCATTTCCCCTCCGTTTCCGGGAGCGACTACGACGTCTTCCCGCTTTCCACGGGGCAGGAGACCAAGCTTCTGATAGTCCCCAAAGACCGTTTGCTGAACTGAGGGAAAAACTAACCATAAAAAAATTATTGATCTGCTTTGAAACTGGGCGTTAACATCGATCACGTGGCTACCCTGCGCCAGGCGCGGGGAGGCCGGGCCCCGGAACCCGTGCTGGCCGCCTCTCTGGCGGAACAGGCCGGCGCCTCCGGGATCACGGTGCATTTGCGTGAAGATCGCCGCCACATCCAGGATCGCGACGTTTTCCTTCTGAAGGAGACCGTTCAGACGAAGCTTAACCTGGAGATGGCCGTGAACGCTGAGGTCATGGAAGTGGCTCTGCAAGTTAAGCCCCACTGCGCTTGTCTGGTCCCCGAAAGACGCCAGGAACTTACCACCGAAGGCGGTCTGGACGTGGCGGGCAGCCTCGCGCAGGTACGCAGCTGCGTCGTCAAGATGCAGAGCGTCGGCACCGTCGTCTCTCTTTTTATCGCGCCGGAATTTGAGCAGATCATAGCGGCGGCAAAATCCGGAGCGCAGTTCATCGAACTGCACACCGGCTCTTTTGCCAACGCGAAAGGAGAAAGCGACCAGCAGAGGGAGCTGACGCGTCTTATCGAAGCGGCTGAAAAAGCCCATTCCCTGGGCCTGAGAGTCAACGCGGGCCACGGCCTGGACTATTTCAACGCTTCCTGGATGCACCACGTCCCCTACCTGGAAGAGCTCAACATCGGCCACTCCATCATCTCCCGCGCCGTTTTTACGGGCCTTCCCCAGGCGGTGAAGGAGATGCTGGCCATCATCGAATGATCTGCGATATTTCGCATTTCAGATACAAATTAACCAACCTCAAAATAACCAAGACGTCCGCCCGAAGCCCTATTCGCGGCGGAGTCTGAACAAACAAAGGAACATTTATGTCCGTTATTTCCATTCAGGAACTTCTGGAAGCCGGAGTCCATTTCGGTCACCAGAGACGCAAACGCAACCCGAAGATGATCCCTTACATCTTCGAGGAACGCAAAGGCATCCACATCATCGACCTCAGGAAGACCCAGCGCTTCCTGGACTACGCCACCCAGTTCGCCCGCTTAGTGGCCCAGAAGGGCGGCAAAGTCCTCTTCGTCTGCACGAAGCTCCAGTCCAAGACCATCGTGGCCGACCAGGCCAAGAGCTGCGAAATGCCGTATGTCTGCGAACGCTGGCTGGGCGGCACTTTGACGAACCTCCGCACCATCCGCCAGTCCGTCAGACGCATGAACGAGATCGAAGATCTCCAGAAGAAAGGCCTCTTTGAAAAGCTGCCCAAGAAAGAGCAGGCTGTCATGAGCAGAGAATACGCCAAGTTCGACAAGAACCTCTGCGGCTTGAGGGACCTCCAGGAAGCCCCCGCCGCCATCTTCATCATCGACGTCAACAAAGAACGCATCGCCGTCACCGAAGCCAAGAAGCTGGGCATCCCCGTCATCGCTCTCTGCGACACCAACGGCAACCCCGACAACGCCGACTTCGTCATCCCCGGCAACGACGACACCATCAGCTCCGTGACTCTCATCACGACCACCATCGCCAAGGCCATCAACGAAGGCCGCGTCTATTTCGAGGAAGTCGAGAAGCAGAGAAAGGAACGCGAGCTCCTGGAAAAGGAACAGGAAAAGGCCCAGCAGAAGCAGCGCAGTGAAAAGCGCGGCGAAAAGCGCGCCGAAAAAGAACCCAAGTCCGCTCCCAAGGAAGCCCCCGAAAGCGCTCCCCAGGAAGCTCCCCAGGAATAACATAAATTAACGAACAACAATACAGGAATATACATATGGCCGAAATTACCGCTAAACTGGTCAACCAACTGCGCGAGCTTACCCAAGCCGGCATGATGGACTGCAAAAAAGCCCTGGTGGAAGCCGAGGGCGACATGGAAAAAGCCAAAGAGATCTTAAGGAAGCGCGGCGTGGCGAAAGCCGTCAAGAAAGCCGCCCGCTCCACCAACGAGGGCATCGTGGCCAGCTACATCCACTCCAACAGCAAAGTTGGCGTGCTCATCGAAGTGGCCTGCGAATCCGACTTCGTGGCCAAGAACGAACTGTTCCAGGAGATGGTCAAGGACCTGACGATCCAGATCGCCTCCATGGCTCCGCAGTACGTTTCCCGCGAGCAGGTTCCCGCCGAAGTGGTCGAGAAGGAAAAATCCTTCTACCGCGAGGAAGTGGCCAACAAGCCCGCCAACATCCAGGACAAGATCATCGAAGGCAAGCTCGAGAAGTTCTATTCCGAGATCTGCCTCGTCGACCAGCCCTTCGTTAAAGACGACAAGATCAAGATCAATGACCTCATCAAGGGCGTCATCGCCAAGCTGGGTGAGAACATGGTCGTTCGCCGCTTCGTCCGTTACCAGGTCGGCGAAGAGCTGTAAAACCTTTAAAAAGAGCGCCCGCAAGGCGCTCTTTTTTTTAAGCTGAAACCACAAGGGATCCTATGCAATTCAAACGCGTGCTGCTGAAACTCAGCGGAGAAGTTCTGGGCGGCGCTTCCGGAACGGGCCTCGACCCGGAAGCCTTGAGCCGGGTGGCCAAGGAGATCAAAGAAGCAAGGGCGACAGGGACCCAGATCGCCATCGTGGTGGGCGGCGGCAATTTCTTCCGCGGCCTTTCCGAGAAAGGGCATACCATGAACAGAGTGTCCGCCGACTACATCGGCATGCTGGGCACCGTCATGAACGCCCTGGCTCTGAAGGATTTTCTAGAGAGCCAGGAAGTCCCCGTCAAAGTCATGTCCGCGGTGGAGATGCCCAGGATCGCCGGCCTGGTCCAGCCCCTGAAAGCCGTGCAATACCTGGAAAAAGGCAAGATCGTCATCTTCGCCGGCGGCACCGGCCACCCCGTCTTCTCCACCGACACCACCGCGGCCCTGAGGGCCTCGGAAATACAGGCGGAGGTCGTCATGAAGGGCACGAAGGTGGACGGCGTTTACACCGCCGATCCCATGAAGGATCCAAGCGCCAAAAGGCTTCCCGAGATCTCCTATCAGGAGGTCCTGGAAAAAGGCCTCCAGGTCATGGATCTCACCGCCATCACCATGTGCCGCCAGAACGGTCTGAAGATCATGGTCTTCAACATGCGGGAGGAGGGCAACATCGCCAAGGTCCTGCGCGGCGAGGCCCCCTGCTCCATCATCGGCTGAACGTTCAGGAAACATCACCCTTCCTTAATCTAAAATAAAAAGGAGAGTCTCATGTCAGAACTTAAGTTTTACATCTGCAAACACTGCGGCAACATCATCGCCTTCGCCAAAGCCAGCGGCGTTCCCGTCGTCTGCTGCGGCGAGAAAATGGAGGAACTCGTTCCCAACACCACCGACGCTGCTGTTGAAAAGCACGTGCCGGTGGTCTCCGTGGAAGACGGCAAAGTCGTCGTGACCGTGGGCTCCGTGGCGCATCCTATGACGGAAGCCCACTACATCGAATGGATCGCCGTCCAGACCAAGAACGGCAACCAGAGGAAGGCTCTGACTCCCAGCGACGAACCGAAGGCGGAATTCCCGCTCCTGCCCGGCGACGAAGTCATCCAGACCCTCGCCTACTGCAACCTCCACGGCCTCTGGAAAAAATAATTAGATGCGGCCTGCTCATTTTGCCCGTCTGGCGATCGTAATGGCGCTGTTTTTCGCCGCGGGGCATCTCCTTTACGCCGCGGCGCTCTACACGGCCAAAACCGATCCCGTGAAACTTGAAAAGGTCGAGACGACGCGCCAGGCCGCGCCCTTCGCCCTCGACATCCTTCTCGTTCTGGGCGTCTATTTCACAGGGCTTCTGGCCTCCTCGGTCAAGAAAGCCCCCAACATCGTTTCCAGAAAGCGCCAGTACACGATCCTCTGCTTCGTGCTGCTGGTTTTCCTTGCGCTCATGATCTGGCGGACCGGACAGCATCCGGCGGTCTCTCTCGTCATGCGGCGGCACGTTTTCATGGCGGTGGTCTTCGCGCTGCTGGCCCTTTACAACAAGCGGCATTTCGCCCTGACGAAGGAAGAGGAGGCGGAGTATGAAAAGTAAGCTGCTTTTTCTTCTTGCCTCCTTGTTCCTGCTCGTTTCCTGCGCGACCGTCACCCCGGAACCGGACGATTCGCCCGCCTTCGGCCCTGACCGAAAGGAAAACGCTCTGAAGGAGATCGGGGAAAACAAAGCCAAAAACGCCGGCGGCGTGTTCCGCTACAGCGTCGATCTGGAAATAGAAACCCTCGACCAGGGGAAGCAGAGAATAGCCGCCATGGCGCTCTGGCAGCCGGATCGCGCGGTGCGCTGGAGATTGAAATACATGGGCTACACCTTTTTCTCCGCCCTGGGCGACAACAACACCTGGCTGCTTTTCCTGGAGGACGCCGGCATCGTTTACACCTGCCCCGCCTCGCGACTGCAGAGCGTGCGGGCGCCCAACATACCGCCCCTGGCCTGGAAAGTGCTTTATCAATCCCTGGGCGGCTTCTGCCCCGAAACAAGCCGCATAAAGAAAGCCTACGAGAGCGGAAGCCAAGTGGTCCTGGAGACCGCCGACGGAAAGCTTGCCTACGACGAAATGTTCCTTCCCGCTTCCGGCTGGTGGGAAGCCCCCACCGGCGAAAAATGCCGGGGCCTTTTCAGCAAGCCCGAAAAAGTCAACGCGCCCCACGCCTTCGAGCCCTGCACCAACAAATACAAGGTCCTTCCCCTGAGATAAAATGGACGCGGAAAAAAACAAGGGCGGCGCGCTTCTCCCGCCTCTGGGGGAGATGTTTTTTAAACCGCTGGAAGAGTGGCTCCTGAAGGAAAAGGAAAAGCGCTTCCGGCTGGATCAGCTGGCGGAATGGTATTTCAAAAGACCGGAAGCCGGAAGTTTCCAAGACTTCAGCAATTTCCCGAAGTCCTTAAGAGAAAAACTTGAAACTAATTTCGCCTTTTCCTGCCTGGAGCCTGAAACAGCCCTGGCCTCCCGGGACGGCACGCAAAAAAACACGCTTCTTTTGCGGGACGGACTGCGCACCGAGACCGTCACCATGCCCATGGACGGGCACCGCACCGTCTGTCTCTCCACCCAGGTGGGCTGCCCGGTCAGCTGCCGCTTCTGCTTCAGCGGAAGGGACGGCCTGAAAAGGAATCTTACCTTGGGAGAACTGGCGGACAGCCTGCGCCTGGCTTTGCCAAAAACGGGAAGGGAGAGCCTCAATCTGGTGATCATGGGCATGGGGGAGCCCTTTTACAATTACGCCAACCTTAAAGCCTTCCTCGCTCTCTGCAAGGATAAGAAAGGCTTCGACATCGGCTCCCGCCGCATAACCGTCTCCACCGTGGGCGTCATACCCGGCATCGAAAATTTCGCCGCCGATTTTCCCCAGATGAACCTGGCGGTCTCGCTGCACGCGCCCAACGAAAAATTAAGAAGACTCATCATTCCCCGCGCGCCTTCCAAAATAAGCGAACTGATGCCCGCGCTGAAGGATTATTTTTCCAAAACGAAAAGGCTGGTGACCTTCGAGTACGTCATGATAAAGGATCTCAACGACGGCTTGAAAGAGGCCGGGGAATTGGCGCGCCTTGTAAACGGACTGGACTGCAAAATAAACCTCATTCCCTTGAACGACGTGCCCGGCGGCGAATTCTCCGGCAGCCCGGAGAAAAAGATCCTCCAGTTCGAAGGCCGCCTTAAGGAAGCCGGCCTCAACGTCACCGTGAGGCGCAGCAAAGGCGGGGAAATAAGCGGGGCCTGCGGACAGCTGGCCGCCCGCCGGAACGCGCCCGGCCCCAAGAAACCTTAAGCTTTTTTATTCCGGCTTAAAGGTGTTTTTGTTCTCTTCCCACCACTTCTTCCATTCCTCGGCGGTCTCGAAATTCACGTCGGTGTAAAAGCCCAAATTGAAGATGGCGTTCTCCTTCACGTCGTCAAATTCGCTGTCAAGGCAGTCGATGAGGACCTGGAATTTGCGGCGGCTCTCCACGTAATCCGCGATGGTGGTCATGGCGGAATCCCTGACGTCCTCGGAAGGATCATTGAGAAGCGGGATCATGTCGTCCAGCATGAAGCCCACGCCGGCGTAGTCTTCCAGCGCCATGAGAGCCTGCTCGCGCAGGTAAGGATCTTCGCTTTTAAGCATCTTGCGGAAGGCCGCCCGCACTCCCGGGCCCCTGGTGGTGGTCTTGCTGAGAAGCGTGGCGTACTGGGCCAGGACGACGTTGTTGGTCTCGCTGGCGCACTGTTTCAGAAGAGAGTCCACGTCCATGTTGGAAGTCGATCTCACTATTGCTTCTATCTGCTGGGGGTCGAAGATGGGGACCGACGGCTCGACGGTCCTTTTAGACTGCTTCTCCGATTCCCCTTTGCCTTCCGGATCCTGCTTCTCGCAGCCGCAAAGGGCCAGGCCGAAGACCAGAAGGCATAATATCAATGCTTGCGAAGATGACATAAAAATCCCTCGAAAAATTAAATTAAAAGTTCAATAGATTTTATCATAAAAAAGCCTCGGGTAAAAAGTTTCGGAGCCAGGGCGCCAGGACTCTCCGGCCTCCCTGGCAGAGGCCTTCCTAAGTGTTTGTTTTCCTTTGCGTTTATGGTATAATCTAATTTATTCTGAGAATTATAAGAGGTAAAACTAATGTCCACATTCTTCGATAAAAACAACACGTGCGCGGTCTGCGGCGCGACAAACAGCTATACCTGCATCGGCAGCACCAACAGCTTTGGCGCGCCGGATCTGGATCTGCGTCCGCCTCCGATGCAAAGAAACACTATGTTCGCCTGGATCCAAGCCTGCCCCGCGTGCGGCTACGTCGCCAACGATGTGTCCGACCAGACCAAAGTGACCAAAGAATGGCTGCAGTCGAAAGGATACCAGACCTGCGACGGGATCGCTTTCCGCTCCAAGCTGGCCGTAGACTTCTACAGGCGGCATTTGATCTGCCTGGAAGAGGGGGATCCGGAAAATGCTTTCTACGCTGTCCTTTACGCGGCTTGGTCCTGCGACGACATAGAGGACGACGAAAACGCCCGGATCTGCCGAAAACTGGCGGCCTCGATGGCGGCGAAGCTTATAGAGGGCGGGGAAGTCAACAAGGAAAATCTTCTGCTGATCAGGGCGGACTTGATGCGCAGGGCGGGGATGTTCGACGAGCTGATCGAGCAGTACTCGTCCGTCAGTTTCCAGGATAAATTGTTGAGCAAAATACTGAATTTTCAAATCGCAAAAGCAAAAAAGAAAGATACCGCCTGCTATAACGTCCAGAGCGTGACAGGCTGATGAATTGTTCAAGGCAAAGCCAAATAAGGAGATAGTTTTTATGGCAAATTACACTAATTTGCTCCGCATGACAGACCTGAGCCCCGAGACCTTGGAAAAGATCCTGAAGGTCTCCGCGGCTTTGAAGAAAGAACCGGAAAACACGCTGCTCAAAGGCGAGACTTTGGCTTTGATCTTCGAGAAGCCGAGCCTCCGCACCCGCGTCAGCTTCCAGCTGGCCGCCGAGGAAATGGGCGGCCGCGCCCTGGTATTGCGCCCCGACGAGATCAAGATGGGCGTCAGGGAAGCCGTCAAGGACATCGCCCGCTATCTTTCCCGCAACGTCACCATCGCGGCCATGCGCGTCTTTTCCCACAACACGCTGGTGGAATTCTCCAAATACGCCTCCATCCCCGTGGTCAACGCTTTGTGCGACGAGGAGCACCCCTGCCAGGCCTTCGCCGACCTTCTGACCATCGAGGAGTGCTTCGGCAGGATCAAGGGCGTTAACATCACCTACCTGGGCGACGGCAACAACGTCTGCTGCAGCCTGATGTTCGGCGCCGCCATGACCGGCGCCAACATGACCGTCGGCTGCCCCAAGGGTTTCGAGCCTCCCGAGGACGTGGTGAAAAAAGTTTTGGAATACGCCAGGGAAAGCGGCTCCGAGATAAAGATAATCAACGATCCCAAAGCCGCCGCCAAGGGCGCCGACGTCCTCTACACTGACGTTTGGGTCAGCATGGGCCAGGAGGACGAGAAGACCTCCAAGATGAAAGCCTTCGAAGGCTTCTGCCTGGACGACGAATGCCTGAAGCTCGCCGCGGCCGACGCCATCGTTCTCCACTGCCTACCCGCCCACAGGGGCGAGGAGATCACCGACTCCGTCATAGAGAGCCCTAATTCCCGCGTTTTCCAGGAGGCGGAGAACCGCCGCCACGTGGAGAAGGCCGCCCTTCTCTACGCTCTGGGAAAACTTGACCAGGTCAAGATCTGATTTTTATGGCGCTTTTCGATTTTTGGCGCAGAAAGAAGGAAGAAAAGAAGGAAGAGCAGATCTTCCCGAAGATCGACCTTCACGCCCACATCCTGCCCGACGTTGACGACGGCAGCAGGGACGAGGCTATGACGCTTGAAATGATGGAAGCGGCTTTGAGGGCCAGCGTAGTGCACATCAACGCCACGGCCCACCACAGGAACAATCTGAGCCCGGAAATTGCCGAGATCAGCCGGGCCTTCTCCAAGACGCGGGAGCTGCGGGACAAAAATCTCCTTCCCCTTTCCCTCTCCTGCTCCCTGGAGACGGAATTCTATCCGGAGGTCGAATCGCTGTTCAAAGAATGCCGCGTCTCCCTGACCGGCAAGGGCGGGAAATACGCCCTCATCGAGTTCACCTCCGACGTCAACCAGCAGGCCGCCGTGGCGGCGGTCTTCCAGCTTTCCCTCTCCGGCTTCCGGCCGGTGGTGGTCCATCCCGAGCGCTTTTATTTCGTGCAGCGCCATCCCGAGGCCGCCGGGGAGATGCAGAGCCGCGGCGCCCTCATAATGCCCAACGCCACCAGCTTCGTCGGCCACTACGGCCAGATCGCCAAAGAAACGGCGGAGAGCATTTTGAAAAACGGCGCGGCGGACGCCCTCAGTTCCGACGCCCACCGCCCGGACTATTACGAGCAGTACGCCGAGGGCTGCCGCTGGGTGGCCAAAAAATACGGGGAAAACACGCTTGTCGAACTGACCTGGAAAACGCCCTGCCGCATCCTGGGCTACGAGCCGGAGGCGGAGCGTGACGACTTCGATCCTTTCCTTTGAAAATAAATCTCAACACCAATAACCAAAACGATACGCAACATGAACGAACAGACAAACTGGGAAGCCAAAACGGAAGAGCGGGACATTCGCTACTACTTTGAAGTTCTCACCAAATACGCTCCCCTGATCTTCATCATCACCGTCATCACCACGGGCTTGGCCATCGCCATTACCCTCAACATGCACAAGGTCTCTCAGGGCAAAGTGCTCCTCTGCATCGAGCCCCAGGACAACACGCTCATAGACAACGTCAGGGTCAGCGACCAGCGCGCCTACGCCTTGAGGCAGACGCAGATCCAGATGTTCTACAGCCGCAACCTGATCAAGATGACCCTGGACACCCTGAGGACCAACTCGCTTCTGTCATTCACCATCCCCAACCGCAAAGCCACGGAAGCCCAGCTCATCACGGCCTTCTCGAAGAAGATCTCCCTGAAGTCCGAGATGCGCACGGACCTTGTCTGGCTCTACGTGGAGGACGAGGACAAAAGGCGGGCCAGCGCGTACTGCAACACTCTGGCGGAAACTTACATTCGCTTCTCGGTGCAGCGCCGCATGGCCGTCATGCAGCTTTACTACAAGCAGATGAACGACAACGCCAACGCCAAGAAAGCCGAGCTCATAGCGGAGGAGCAGGCCCTTCTGGAATACAAGAGCACCAACAACTACCAGAACGTACCCGGCCACATCGAGCTTCTGAATTCGGAGATCGCGGAGCTTCAGCACATGCTGCAGAACAACCTCGTGAAGCTTGACGACTCCAGCCTCTCCGAGACCGACAAGTTCACCGTCAACGACGAGAACGCCAAGATCAACCGGGATATCCTGCACAAGCGCTCCACCATCATCGCCCTGGACGAGATCGTGAAAAACGTCAAGGTCCGGGAGATGCAGCTGGAGTCCACCCGCAGCCAATACAGGGATCTTTTGGCCCTGGTGTCGAAATTCGCCCTGGGCAGCAATATGGAAAACTACAACGTCCGCATCGTGGACTATTCGGAAGTTCCCACTTCCCCCATCAAGCCCAACGCCATCAACAACCTCATCATGGGCTTCGTCATTGGCCTTGTGCTGGGCCTCGCCCTGACCTTCTTCCTGGAATACTGGGACGACACCCTGAAGACTCCGGACGACGTGGAGCGCTTCTTGCACATGCCCGTTCTGGGCACCGTTCCCAAGATGGCCAAGTCCAACAACGTCCAGGATCTGGAAAGGATCGTGGAATTCTATCCCAAGAGCATCATCACGGAGAGTTACCAGTCCATCAGGACGAACATTCTCTTCTCTTCGCCCAAGCCCATCAAAGTCATGGTGATCACCAGCTCGGCCATGAGCGAAGGTAAGACCACCACCGCCGCCAACGTGGCGGAGGTCATGGCGGCCGCCGGCGACAAGGTCCTTCTGATAGACGCCGACATGCGCCGTCCCCGAGTGCACAAGATCTTCGGCGAAGACAACGACGGCGGCCTTTCCGCCTACCTGGTTGGCATGAAGGAGATCGGCGATCTGGTCAGGAAGACCACCATGCCGAACCTCAGCATCATCAATTCCGGCCACACGCCCCCGGTGCCGGTGGAGCTTCTGAACTCCCCGAGGCTGGGCGAACTGGTCAAATGGGCCAGGGATAATTACGACCGCGTCATCATCGACGCCCCGCCCTACATGGTGGTGACGGACAGCGCCATCATCGCCCAGCACACGGACGCTGCGCTGCTGGTGGCCAACGGCGACAGGACTCCCAGGGAGCAGGTCAAGAACTGCATCGCCCAGCTCAAGAAGATCAACGTCAACGTCCTGGGCATCATCCTGAACAACGTGGACATCTCCAGAGGCGGCTATTACCGCTACGGCTACACCTACT
>JAFZID010000079.1 GCA_017554565.1 bacterium | reverse complement strand
GGCCCAATCCTTCGCCTACGCCGCCTGCGAGACGTTCTTCCATGATTTCCTGGAGGTGGAGAACCCCGAAGGGGAAGCCGCTGACGTAGTGAGGGTAGGCTATTGCGCCTGCTGCTCCAAACTGGACGCCGTGGTGACTCTCAAGAAGATCTATAACCCTCCGGTTCTGGAGGAGGATAAGCTTTTCCTGACCTCTCAGCTGACGGATCCCAGCCCCATAACGGATCCCAAACTGTGCATCTATTTCCTCCGCCAGGCCAAGGTCATGGTCAAGCCCATGATCGAAACAGGCGCGGAAAGTCTGGGGGATTATTTCCTGAAAGTCAAGAACGGCAATTCCGGCATGCGCGCCAGCTTCAACAACATCAGGCTTAACAAGGAATGGGGCGCCGGCTACGACGGCTTTATGCTGACGCTTCCGGAAAAAGGCTTCCTGCCTCTGACAAAGGCCCCGGAAAAAGCCAAGGAAGCCCCCAAAAACTGAGCGCTTTTTGATTTTTTTGATAAAGCCGCGGGGATCTCTCCCCGCGGCTTTTTCTTTTTCTATCGCCGGGCTGTTGATGAAGTGTTGATAAAGTGGGTAAAAAAGAGGGATATTTACCGCTTACCCACAGGTTTTTCTACACTGGCTTGGCATATAAATAGCTTGGATAAGCCATCATAGACATTTATCAACAATGTTGGGCCTGATTATCCACAGAAGTTTGCAACTAAAACGCTCAAATGATAAAATTCATATCTCACACTCTTAAAAAATGACAAAGTCCCCGAAAGAACCCATCCATTCCATGACCGGCTTCGGCTCGGCCCGTTCGCTGCTGCCCCAGGGCGAGATCCTGGTGGAAGTGAAGAGCGTCAACGGCAAGAACCTGGAAGCGAGGCTCAGCCTCCCCAGGGGGCTCTTTTCATTGGAGCCGGACATAAGAAAGCTTATCAGGGAAAAACTTACCAGGGGCAATCTGCAGCTGCAGATAACCGTCCCTGAAGCCGGGGAGGGCGCCGCCTCTTTTTCCGAAGACAGTCTTAAAAAACTTTCGGAAAAGCTCAAGGAACAGTGCGCGCTTTTAGGCTTCAGGCCGGAGGGCAACATCGACACTTTGCTCAGGCTGCTGCAGCTCGAGAAGGAAGAAGAGCGGACGATCTTGGATGGCGACGCGGAGAAGGTTTTGCTTTGCGTCGGGGAAGCCCTGGACAAGCTGGTGGAAAGCCGCTCAGAGGAAGGCGAGAAACTGCGGAAGGATCTCATAGCCCGCCTGCCAGCGCTGGATAATATCGTCGCCAGGATCAGGGAACTGGCCCCGGGCGTGGTCAGCGATTACAGGGAAAGGCTCTTCAAGCAGCTGAAGGAACTGAGCCAGACCAGCGGCGTGGCCTTCGATCCCGTGCGGGTCCTGACCGAAGTCGGCATTTTTTCCGAGAAGGCCGACATCGAGGAGGAATTGACAAGACTGAGCTGCCACTTTGAGCTTTACAAAAACACTCTCAAAGAGGGCGGCGTGATAGGGCGCAGGCTGGATTTCATAACCCAGGAAGCTTTCCGCGAGATCACCACCTGCGGCAACAAAGCCTCCAGCGCCGAGATCTCGGCCCTGGTGGTGAAAATGAAAGAAGAACTTGAAAAGATGCGCGAACAGGCGCAGAACATCGAATAGGTAAATTTATGCTGAAGAAACTCCTTTATATCTTTGCGGTCATCCTTTTGGCGGCTGCCGTCTTTATTCTCTGGTCCAATTCCGGCTCGAGGAAGGAAATGCAGAAACTGAGAGCCCAGATCTACGATCTGCAGAAGCAGGTGGAGAAACAGAACGCCGCGCTTGCGGAGGAGAAGCAGGAGAAGAAGGCAGAGCCGAAAGAGGAGAGGAAGATCAGCTCCGCGGTGACCGCCCCCTCCCAGACGCCGCCCTCGGTGGTGCGCCCGGGCGGCGAAGCCGCCGCCAAAACGGTTTCGGAGAGCAAGGATATTCTTTTCAGCGGATCTGATTCCAACGATTTCGCCCAGAGCCTGACCGAGATCCAGGAAGAAATAAAAGACCAGGTCATCCAGGACGCCATGGAAGAACTGGCGGACAACGGCGAGACCAACGCCTCCAAAAACATCGACATGTCCCAGATCGACGCCATAATCAGGGAAGCCGAGGAAAAACTGGTGTCCCAGTACGGCGAGAAGATCCTGGAAAAGAGCGACAGCCAGAAGGCCGTTCCGGCGGATAACAAAGCCGCGGAAACAGTCTCGGAAAAAACCGAACAGATCGCAAAGACCGCCTCGGATCCCGAAAAGAGCGCCGTCAAGACCGTTGTCGGGCCAAGGGATCTCGCCTCCCGGGAAGAGGAATCCCAAAAGAAAAGCATGTCGGAAATGCTGATGCTCCAGGAGAGCGAACAGACCGTTTCCGCAAGCGTAAAAGCGCCTGAAGCGGCGACGACCGCGCCGACTCAGCAAAACGAGCAAGTCGTTTCCGCAGCGCCTTCCTGGCAGAATGACGAGCTTCCGGGCTCCCGCCCCGTGGCGAGGGACGCTTCCCTTGAAGTTCCCCGCGCTCCCACCCAGATCGGCAACCATTACTCCTCCTCCAGGCATGAGCTTCGTCCGGTCCACGGCGACGCTCCCGCCGCCGCGCCCTCCTGGAACCGGGAGACGGCTTCCGCCGGCGCCTATTCCGCGCCCGGCGCGAACGCAGGTGCAGCCGGCGACGCTTCGGCTCCCGTTCAGCGCACCACCTCCCTCCGCCCCGCCAGCGAAGTCATAGTGCCCATGACGGCCAAGGAGGAAGTGGAAAGAGACATCAGGGCGGAAGAGGCCAGGAGAAGGCCGCCGGAACGCATCAGAAGGATCCCCTCGAAAAATTACAACGCCCTTGGCAACAAGACCATGTCCGACGTTATGAAGGAAGGCTTATAAGCATGAACAAATTATATACGCTCATATTTTTCTCGCTCATATTCTGCGCCGGCCTCGCGTCGGCGGAAAACCTAGACGCCACGGTCAATTTCGACGCTTCAAAACTTAAGGAAGAAACCAAAGACGGCGCCACGCTCTTCCGCTACGAGGGCGGAGACGTGAACTACGTGGAGCACGGGAAAGGCGCTCCGGTCCTGCCCTGCCGCCACATCTACGTGGTGGCGCCCAAGGGGGCCGATTACGCCGGCTGCCGCGTCAAGATCCAGAGGGAGAAACTTCCCGGCCGTTACAAACTCTACTCCAGGGAAGCCGCTCCGGAGGGGGCGCGCGGCGCGGAACTGTATCCGCCCAACTGCGTGGAGTTCGTCAGGCAGTTCGACGAAGACGGCTTCAGGCTTTTCATGTTCCGGGCCTATCCCATCGTGAGCCAGCCCGCGGACGGCACCGTGATGCGCATCATAAGCTGCCAGCTTATGATCTCCTGCAAAGGCGAGGCCCGCTATGAAAACGTGCCGACGGACGAGATGATAAAAATAAAGCGCAAAGTCATGAATCCCAAAGCGCTGGAGACCCTGGTGGCCTCCCTGAAGGTCTCTCCGCGCCAAAGCATGCAGATCGAGAGATCCGGCTTCGCCACCGGCAAAGCCAAAGGCAAGAACGTATTCGCGGACAGCGTGACGAAGAATTACCGCAAGGGCGAAGAGAGCGGAGATCTGATCCAGACGCTGAAGCAGAACAACGTGACCATCGACGAGGGCAGCCTCATCTTTTCTCCCATTCAGTTTTGAGTTTTTTGACCATGATATTTTCGCGCGCGGAGCATTTCCTCCGCGCGCTTTTTTTGTCCCGCGACGCGGCCAAAACAAGGCGTAAAACGGCTTTTTCTTCCCCGGCTTTCTAGGACAAAAACTAGCGAAAAAAGGGCAAAAAAACCCCGAAAATGGCCTTTTTTGACCCGAAATTTGCAATAAAAAGGGCAAAAGCGTAAAATATCAAAATAAATTGGAGAAATATTTATGGATATCAAGGAAATCAAACATTTTCTGAAACTGATGGACGCCTACGGCCTCTGCGAATTCACCCTGGAGACCGCCGACGGCAAGATCTCTTTGAAACGCCCCCAGAATGGGCAGGCGCCGCTTCCCAACGTGACGATGGCGAGAGCGCTTCAGGATGAGGAG
>JAFZID010000078.1 GCA_017554565.1 bacterium | reverse complement strand
TTCTTAATGTAGTCGGCGTGCCCCGGGCAGTCGATGTGGGCATAGTGACGGGTTTCGCTCTCGTACTCGACGTGAGAGGTGGCGATCGTCAGGGTTTTGCTTTCGTTACGGAAGCCCTGGGAGGCGGAAGCCTTGGTGACTTCAGAGTAGGGCACGAATTTGGACAGACCTTTCTCGGCCAAAACTTTCGTCAAGGCAGCGGTGGTCGTGGATTTGCCGTGGTCGATGTGACCGATCGTACCAACGTTCACGTGGGGCTTAGTTCTGTTGTAAGTTTCCTTAGCCATAAAATTTCTCCAATGGTTTTGGATTATGTAAGTTAGTTATAAATTTTTTATATGTTTAAACCACATATTTTCACTTCTGACAAGACATCCATCTATTCGGTGTCTAGATCTTCGTTAGCGTCTGCATCTTATTCGCGACGCGTATGAGGTATGTTTTTTTCAGCACCGGGAAAGTCGCTCTCGCGCTTTTTCACGATGGGTGAAGACAATAATATCAGAAAGGGTGTTCAAAATCAAGCCCGACTTCGGCGGCCCCCTCCCCTACCCGGTTTAAACATTTGAACGCCAAAAAGCTATGGCCATCAAAGGCCCTGTGTAAAAACCGTTTAAAACATATGATTTTCGCCAAAAAGCCCCGTCAAAAATCCTTGCGCTTATGGTAAAATATTTACAACCATCAGGGGAAAAGCATGAACTCGAGAATACAAAAACTGAGAGAGGCCGTCCGGAACGGTTTCTACCATAAGTTCCGGAGAGACATATCCAGGGACGATTTGAACGCCGATCTGGAATCAAAAGCAGCCGGACTCAGCCTCAACGGGCGCTACCGGCTCATCTACGAGTACATCTTAAATAAAGAAACTCCCCTTGTCTTTCCTGGCGAGAAGATCATCTTCACCAGGACTATAAAAGGCAACCCGGACTTCCCGATGAACGGATTGGATAAGGAGAAGCCGCGGCGCGCCCTTGAAAACCTGACCATCGAATGGCCCATCCTCCTGAAAGAAGGCCTCTCCGGGCGAAAAGCCGCCTGCCAAAAAGCCCTGGAAGAAAAAAAGGACGACCCTGAAGCCGTCGATTTCTTAACGAACGCCATCGCGGCCATAGACGCCGTGGCCGATTTAGCCAAACGCTACGCCGCCGCCGCCGAAGAACCGAATCAGCGCGCGCTTTTGGAAAAAGTCCCCCAGTACCCGGCGGAAAGCTTTCACGAAGCGCTGCAGTCCGTCCGCTTCATAATGTCCGTCATGAGATCCGCCGGCGGCGAACACATGGGCTTCGGCCGCTTTGACCAGTACATGTGGCCCTACCTCGAAAACGATTTGAAGCAAAAAGTTTTGACTCATGACGAGGCCTTCGAGCTTCTGGAAGAATTTTTCATTTCCCTTTCAAGGGACGCCGACCTCTACAGAGGAGTCCAGCTGGGCGACAACGGGCAGAGCATGATGCTGGGCGGCTGCGACAGAAACGGAAACCCTGCGGTCAATCCCCTCACCTACATGTGCCTGGAAGCCTCGGAGGACATCGGTCTTATAGACCCCAAGATCAATCTGAGAGTCGATTCCAACACGCCCCATGACCTTCTTCTTTCCGCCGCCAGACTTACCCGCAAGGGCTTGGGCTTCCCGCAATACAACAACGACGAAGTCATCATTCCCAGCCTGGTTAATTTCGGCTACGACCTGGAAGCAGCCAGGGACTACACCGTCGCTGCCTGCTGGGAGTTCGTGGTGGAGGACGGCCGCGACACGCCGAACCTATTCGCCTTCAATTTTCCTCTGTGCGCGGACGAGGCCATAAGATCCGGCCTTAAAGCCGGCGATGATTTCGAAGGGATAATGGGCAGATTAAAAACAGCCGTCGAAGCGCAAGTAAAAGATTTCAAGGAGGACTGCGGACAAGAAGGTTATTTCCTTCCGGAACCCATCGTTTCCGTCTTCTCCAAAAACCCCATAAAAAAAGGCCGCGACCTGAACAACGGAGGCGGAAGCCACTACCATTACGGCTGCCAAGGCTGCGGCTCCTCGAGCGCCGCCGACGCCCTGGCGGCTGTCAAGTATCTGATCTTCGAAACTAAGCAGGTCACGCCGGAAAGACTCTTGGCCGCCTTGGAAAGCGACTACGAAAACGACGAGGAATTGAGACAGATAATAAAGTCCGTCCCCCACAAGGTCGGCAGCAATGACGATTACGCCGACGACTTTTTAAAACTCCTGTTCGACCTCTTCGCCGACGCCCTTGCCGAAATAAAAAACAACGGCCGCGGCGGCCGCATAAGGCCAGGCTCCGGCTCCGCCCAGCACTATGTCTTAATGACCGAAAAAAGAGAAGGCCAGAAATTGAAAGCCACCGCCGACGGCCGCAAATACGGCGACTTCGTCAGCTCCAGCCTCGCCCCTTCTCCCGGCGTCCGAGCCCGGGGTATCATAAGCGAACTGGAGACCTACGGCAAATTAGACTATAAAAGGATCTGCAACGGCGGCCCCATAACCATGGAGCTTGCGGACTCCTATTTCAGGAATGAGGAAGCCCTTCTCAAAGTCGTAAAGCTTATCCAAGCCTTCGTCAAACTCGGCTGCCAGCAGCTGCAGCTGAACACCCTGAACCCCGACAAGCTGCGGGACGCCCAGATACACCCGGAAAACTACCGGGACTTAATTGTCCGCGTCTGGGGCTGGAGCGGCTATTTCGTGGAGCTTTCCAAGCCCTATCAGGATCAGATCATCGGACGCCAGGCCTTCGGCGCGTAATATATGGACGGCCTTTTATTCGACATAGCGGAAGCCTCCATCCACGACGGTCCGGGACTCAGGATAACCGTTTTCCTAAAAGGCTGTCCCCTGCGCTGCAGATGGTGCCACAGCCCGGAAGGACAGAGCGCCGAAGCGGAAACCCTCGTTTTCCCCGGCGGAACAAGATTGGCGGGCGAATATTGGAGCCCGCAAAAACTGGCGGAATACCTCCTGGACAAGTCCGATCTTTTGGACGGCGTGACCTTTTCCGGAGGAGAGCCCCTTTTGCAAGCCGACTTCCTCCTGGAAGTCCTCGACATTACAAAGAACGCGCTCCATTCCATAATCGACACCTCCGGCTTCGGCCCATACGACAAGCTGAAAGCCGTATCGGAAAGAGCAGAGAGCCTTCATTTCGGTCTGAAAGTCCTCAACGAAGAAAAAGCCAAATTTTGGACCGGACAAAGCTCATCTCTTATACTCGACAATATCAGACGTCTTGACAAGGAATGCGCGACGCCCTACTGCTTCAGGCTGCCCCTTATTCCTGCTGTGACTGACAGCGAAGAGAACCTGACCGCCATCGCTGAATTGGCCAAGGAACTCAAAAATCTCACCTCAATTGATTTTCTCCCCTACAATCCCATGACCGGAGGCAAATACGCCGCCTGCGGAAGAACGTACGAACCGCTCTTCAATGAGTTAGCCTCTCCCCTCCTCGACATAAAAGCCTTCCAGGCAATTTGCCCCGTCAAAGCCAGCATTCTGGATTAAGCAAAAAAAGAACCGCGGCCCTTTTTAAAAGGCCGCGGTTCTTTTTGTGGAGCGCAAAATTAGTCGAGCTGCATGAACACGCGGAAGCCTGTTCTGCCGCTCATTCTGTTGGAGGCCGCCAGGTTTTTCACCTGGGTGCTGCGGGACCCCGAGCAGCAAGCCTTGCCGATCGTGCCCCAGCTGCCGCCGCGAATCGTCGCGTAAATGCCGGTCAAAGTGCCAACTTCGTCAACGGTCGGATCGGTGTCGTGGAGATGAGAGTTGTCGATCCAGTCCAGGCACAACTCATAAACATTGCCGTGCATATCGTAGAGGCCCCAGGCGTTGGGAAGGTACGAGCCCACGATTGTGTGACAATAGTTGTAATCTTGGGTGGGTTTATTGTCGTTACTGTCGCTGGTATAGCGGCCTAGTTTGGCAAGATTGGGATCCCAGTCGCTGGTCTGAAGGTCAGTCCCGTTGTTCAAACTCGTTTCCGTTCCCGCCCTGCAGGCCATCTCCCACTGCGCTTCCGTGGGAAGCCCGAAGGTCAAGCCGGTCTTGGCGTTCAGCAGCTGGAAGAAACCGTTTGCGCCGGTTATGGTGTTGAAGTTCACACCCTCCAAGGGACGCGTCGCTCCCTGTGTTTGCGAGGGGTTGGTTCCGGTTATGAGCTCATACTGGGCCTGCGTCACTTCAAAGACTCCGATATAATACGGCTTGGTGAGCGTGACTTCGTGCTGGGCGAGGTCAGTGTCTCCCCTCATGTCGAAATCCTCGGGGCTGCCCATCAGGAAAGTGCCCGCTTCGATGCGCTTCAGGGCAAGCTTCGTCGTCTTGTATTCGTCGGTCCAGCTTGCGGGAGGTTCGGGGGAGTAGCTGACGGAGCCGTCGGAAAGATCGATGGTCATGAAGGTCTTGGGGGGCGGCGGAACGACTTCGCCCGCAACTTTGATCCTCATACTGTCAGAGTAGATATTGTCGAAGGCTTCGCCCGGCGTCCAGTAGATCGTGTGGGCGCCGTTGCCTTGCGCCGTGCCGTCCTCGCCTTCTCCCGAAAGTACTCCGTATTCCGAAAGCTTGTAGAAGGTCGCGCCTTCGTCGGTGGTGCAGAAGAAATCCACGGTGAACTCGTCGTTCTCGTCGGAATCAAGGACGTAGTTGATGATGACCATCCTCTCAAAGGGGAAGAACTGTCCGGCCGTGACCGACTGCACGCAGCCCTCAGCCCTGGCGCCGGCGGCCGCGAAGACCGTTACGGCAATAAGAACTGCTGCGAGAGCTTTCGCGCGCTTTCTTATGAAGAGGAAGCCCAGCATGCCGAAGAGCAGCAGGGCCAGAGGTTCGGGCACGATCTTGATGGTATGGCTGAAAGTTTTCGTTTCAGCGTCGGTCTTTATAGTTTCCGTAATAAGATAGGTGTGTCCGGCAGGCAGATTCCGGTATTCCGAGGCATAGTAATCCCATAAGAAAACGCCGTCTTCAAAAGGCGCCGTAAGATAGAAAAGGACTTCCTGATAGGTAGGATTGTCCAGATCCTGCACCTCGATGGAAACAGATTCCGGTTCGCCGGAGGCCAGATCGCCGCTGTAATAAATGGGATCGGTGGATTTCAATAAAACGGTCTGCTCCATTTCCGCTTTGGTGCGGAAAGAGAAGGGATTCGACAGGGCTTCGTCGCAAAATGAGCTGATTGCAAAGAGCGCCGCGAATAGAGTTAAAATGATGCTTCTTTTCATGTTGGTCGTTACGTTATAGTTTAATATATGCTGTTGCCGAAACTGTCCTGGGCGACGAAGACCGGGAAATCCTCTACTTTGAGTCTTCTTACGGCTTCAGTGCCGAGGTCAGGATAGGCGATTATTTCGCATTCCTTGATGCATTTGCCCAAAAGGGCGCCGCAGCCGCCGGGGGCGGCGAAATAGACGGCCTGGTATTTCTTGATGAGCTCGGGAACGTCGCCTTTCCTGGCGCCCTTGCCGATCATGCCGAGGACGCCCGCTTTGAGCAAGGGCTCCACGTAGGGGTCCATGCGGTAGGCGGTGGTGGGGCCGGCGGAGCCTTTGACGGCGCCGGGAGGGGCCGGCGTGGGGCCGGTGTAATAGATAGTGGCTCCCTCTGCCGGGAAGGGCAGCTCCTCCCCTCTCGCGAGGGCTTCGCAAAGCCTTTTGTGGGCGGCGTCGCGGGCGGTGTATAGGATGCCGGAGAGAGAAACGATCTCTCCGGCGTGAAGTTCTTTGACCGCTGCGGGATCAAGCGGGAGTTTTATCTCTTTTACCGGCATGGCGAAGGATTATTCTCCTTTCTCCTCTTCCTGAGCACCGGCTTTCGCAGCCTCTCTGGCCTCTCTTTCCTCGTTCATCTTGGCGATGGCCTCCTCCTGGCGGGCCTTCTGGGTCTTCATGGCCTCGAGGCTCTGGCTCATGCTCTGGGCCAGGTCGCTTTCCGGCATGGCGGCGATGGCTTTTTCAATGGTCTCGAGGACTTTGTTTTCGTTCCTCATCTCGCCGTAAGCCTGGGCCTGCATGATGTAGGCTTTCTGAAGGGAGGCGGGATCCGGGGAATATTCCGCGATGGCTTTTTCAATGGCGTCGATCATGCCCTGGGGGTTGCCCCTCATCAGGAAAAGCTGGGACTGGGTGACGGTCTTGTTGAAGGGGTCGAGTTCCTGAAGCCTGGACTGGAAGCCAGCCTTCTCCTCTTCGCCTTCGCAAAGATCGATGGCGGCCTGGAAACTTTGCTTGGCGCCTTCAATGTCGTCGAA
>JAFZID010000077.1 GCA_017554565.1 bacterium | reverse complement strand
CGGGCTGAAGCTTTTCCGCCGCCAGCTGCTGGAGCGCCTTTTCGACTGCATGCTGGTCAGGCGCTACGCCTTCGACGCGGAGCTGGCGGTGCTGGCGGTGCACAACGGCTTCAGCGTCGAGGAGGAGCCCGTCACCGTAAATTTCCTGGGGCGCCAGGGCAGCATGTCCCTTTCCAACGTCTTCAACATGACGGTGGACGTGCTGGCCATCTTTTACCGTCTGAAGATCCTGGGCTACTATGACTCCTGGGTCCCCAAACGCAACAAGGAAACACCCTTCATCTCCGTCGTCATCGCCGTCAAGAAAGACAACGACTACCTGAGGCAGTCCATCCGCCATTCCCTTAACCAGGATTATCCCAAGGACAGCTACGAGATCATCGTCCTGCCGGACGAAGGCTTCGAGAGCCCCGACCCCATGGTCAGGATCATTCCCTCCGGGCCGGAACTTCCCGCCATCAAAAGGAACATGGGGGCCAAGGCCGCCCGCGGAAGCATCATCGCCTTCCTGGACGACGACGCCTATCCCGCGGAGAACTGGCTCGCGGAGATGGCCGGCAACTTCCACGACGAGCGTCTGGCCGGCGTAGGCGGCCCCGGCACCACTCCCAGGGACGACTCCTTCTGGCAGAAGGTGGGCGGCTCCGTCTATGAATCGAAGATGATGAGCGGCGGCTACTCCTACCGTTACCTGGTGGACCGCCGGCGCATGGTGGACGATTATCCCACCTGCAACCTTGCTCTTAGAAAAGACGTTTTTCTGGAAGCCGGCGGTTTCCAGACCAACTTCTGGCCCGGGGAAGACACGGAGCTCTGCCTGACGGTCACCAAGAAGCTCGGCTACAACATCGTTTACGACCCCATGGTGGAGGTCTGCCACCACCGCCGCCATCTTTTCAAGGGCCATTTCCGCCAGCTTACCCAGTACGCCCTCCACAGAGGCTATTTCGTGAAGAAGTTCCCGGAGACTTCCCGCAAGCTCTCCTATTTTCTGCCCACTGTTTTCCTCTTCGGCGTTCTTTTGGGCCCCCTGACCTTTTTCATAAAGCCCCTGGCGCCCCTCGGCGTCGTTTACATAGCGGCGCTGGTCTTTTACTTTGTTCTCTCTTTTTTCTGCGCTATAATAAATCATCCGAAACTAACCATCTTTACGGTCTTCGGCGTTTTCCTCTCCCACCTTGCTTACGGCTGGTATTTCCTTGTGGGGCTTTTGTCCTCCAAACTAAGCAAAGAGGAAGAATATCACGCCTCCTTAAGGAGAAAACATGAAGCGTAACTTTCTTTTCGTCCTTGCTATTCTGCTGCCGGCCGCCCTCCAGGCGTCCCCCCGCCTCGCCTTCCCCGTTCCCTCCGGACAAGTGACGGAGCCCTCGTTGGCCGCGGGCGAGCGCCAGGCGGTCATGCAGATCGCCAACGCAGGCGACGAGCCTCTCGTAATAAACAAACTGCGCCCCTCCTGCTCCTGTGTGAAAGTAGTCCCCCAGGCGCCCCTGACCATTCAGCCGGGAGAGACCAACACTTTCCAGTGCACCCTCGACCTGGGCGGCGAACTGAAAAAAGGGCCGAAAAACTATACGGTCTACGTGGAGAGCAACGACCCCGACACCCCGGTGGGAAACTGGTTCGTGACCGTGCCTATCATCCCCTGCGTGGAACTCATTCCCAGGAACATCAGCTTCAAAGAAGGCGAAGCCTCCACCCAGACCGTGACGGTCATCCAGCAGTTCCGCACCCCCTCCTCCCCCATAAAAGCCTATTTCCTGGACGATCTTTTCGGCGCGCCCCCGGACGAGGGCAAAAAGCCGGAGAAATTTCTGGGCTTTTCCCTGGAGGAGCCCCTGGGGTCCATAACCAACAGACTCTGCGTTTACAGGCTTCAGAAAAAGACCTATTCCCGCTACGGCACCGTGCGGCTCTCACTGGACGCCGGCCAGAAATTCAACGTGCTGCAAATAGAAACGGACAAATTTCCTGAGGAAGGCCAGAAAGCCGAATGAACAATCCGGTGGCAAAACTATCCGCCCTCAAGCCCTTCCTGGCCTTCTTGGCCCTCACAGGGCTTCTTTGGGCCGTTCCAGCCCCTTCCCGGGGCGCTGAAATAAACCTCAGCTTCTTCCATTCGGAATGCCGGGAATGCGAGGAGACCGCCTTTTTCCTAAATCAGCTGCAGATCGCCTTCCCGGAATTGAAGATCAACGAATATCCCCTGGAGGAAGAGGAGAATTATCTTCTCCTGATGCGGCTGGAGAAATATCTTAAGGTGGAAAACCTTAAAAACGCCCCTGTCTCCGTTTTCCTCTTTATCAACGCCTACTACGGTTTCAGCGGCATAACCAACGCGCTGCCTGCCAGGGTTGCCAGCCTTCAGGGGCGGGACGTTCCCCTCATCGACCCGGAGAGCCGGGAGAGCGCGGAAACTCTGGTCAACGAGCGGATGAAGAGCTTCACCCTGACCAGCGTTTTGATAAACGGCCTTCTGGACGGCATCAACCCCTGCGCCTTCGCCACCCTTATCCTTTTCATCTCGTTGCTTTCCGTTTACGGCTCCTCCAAAAAGGAGATGCTTCTGACCGGACTGGCTTTCACCTTCAGCGTTTTTCTGACCTACCTGGCCCTGGGATTGGGCTTCCTGAAAGTCATCCAGACGCTTTCCTTTTTCCCGAAGATCAAATTCGGCTTCGATATTTTCCTCATCGCCTTCTGTTTTGTCTGCGCCGCCCTTTCTCTGAAAGACGCGCTTTTGGTCTGGAAAAAAGG
>JAFZID010000076.1 GCA_017554565.1 bacterium | reverse complement strand
TAGAGACTCAGCTCCTTCACGCCATGTCCTTCATCTGCCGCCACCCCATTACCGAGCAGGAAATAGAATTCACCGCGCCCTTGCCGGAAGCTTTTCAAAGCGCGGTCTCGGCTTTGTTTCCGCCTTTGCAATAAAAAAAGCGCGCCGGATGGCGCGCTTTTAGTTTTGGCGTCTCCAAGGAGATTCGAACTCCTGTTGTCGGGATGAAAACCCGGTGTCCTAGGCCGGACTAGACGATGGAGACAAAATTTTATGTTCTAGGAAAAAAGTGAGCCGTGCGGGACTCGAACCTGCGACCCTCTAATTAAAAGTCAGATGCTCTACCAAACTGAGCTAACGGCCCGTGCTTTTTTCTTATTTACCATTTTCAGAATGGTGAAAGAAATTATATAAAAAGGGCCTCTGTAAGTCAAGGCTCATTTGGCCCTGGGGTCTTTCAGATTGCGCAGGATGGATTCCATCCAGGGAGTTTTCAAGATCATCAGTTCTTTAAGCTCGGCGCAGCTCAGGACGTTTTTAGCCTGTATCTCTTCCCTTTGGGCATCCAGCCTGGCCTTGGCCTTGAAGGCGTCTCTGCGGCCCTGCCAGATGGGTCTAAGGCGGCCCCGGAAGGTCCACAGCAGGTCGGAGAGGAAAGCGTAGAGGAAAATGCCGATGCCGTAGCGCCACAAAAGGGGAGTTGGGAAGTTTTTCCAGACTACCCAGAGGCTGTTGCGCTTGGCCCAGTAGAGGGCGCGGTCGGAGTATTTCGTGGTGGAGAAGCCGACTCTGTGCCAGACCGCCGCCTTATGGGCGAAACGGCAGCCCCAGCCTCTCAGCCTTAAGCGGAAGGCCAGGTCCACGTCCTCGTTGTAGGCGAAGAAGTCGGGGTCGAAGAGTCCGGTCTCCCTTAAGGCCTGGACGCGGTAGAGGGCCGCGCCGGCGCAGGCGCCGAATACGCCCGTGTCATCGGTGTAGGTGTCCCTGGGCTGACCGTAGCCTCTTTTGCCGGCCACGCCGTGCTTGAAGAACATGTCGCCGGCGGAGTCGATGAAAGTGGGTTCGTGTTCGCCGTCCCAGCAAAGGAGCTGAGAAGCTATCGATCCGGCCTTGGGATCGCTCTCCGCCAGGGAGACAAGCTCCGTGAGCCATTGCTTTTCGACTTTCGTGTCGTTGTTTAAAAGGACGACGTATTTGAGTTCGGGATAGCGCTGGAAAAGGAGTTCCATGGCTTCGTTGTTGCCGCGGGCGAAGCCGTAGTTTTCCTTGAAGTCGTATAAAAGGACGTCCGGGTAATCAGATCTGATGATCTCGACCGAGGCGTCAGTGGAGGCGTTGTCGGCGACCACCGTTAAGAAGTTTTGATAGCTCTGGCCTCTCAGAGCGTCGAGGCAGTCTCTGATCAGTTTTTCGCCCTGCCAGTTCAGGACCAGAACGGCGGTCTCAACTTTTATATTTTCGCTGCGGATGTCAAGCATTTTTAGTGAGCAGGTAGGCGGCGAAGTCCCAGTCTTTCCTGGTGGTCAGTTTGAAATTCTCTTCCGAATCTCTGCAGATCCTGACGGGGAGATTCGCCTTTTCAAGGATCATGGCTTCGTCGGTCAGCGTTTCCCAATTTGCGGAAGCGTCGAGTTTGGCGTAGGCTTCCCTTAAGGTTTTGAGTTGGAAAGTCTGGGGCGTGGAGGCGAAATAGAGTTTTTCCCTCGGAATGGTGGAAGCGATGAGATCGTTCTCTTTAACTTCCTTCACTGTGGAGGAGCAGGGGACGGCCGCGATGGCGGCGCCTGCTTTTTTCGCTTCTTCTATGGTTTTGAGGATGATGTCAGTCTTTACGAAGGGACGGTCGCAGTCGTGGATGACCACTATGGCGTTCTCAATATCGCTTAAAGTTTCCACGGCGTTGCGGACGGATATGGCGCGGCAATCTCCGCCTTCGATCACCTTTGTTTTCGAATCAAGCAGTTTTTGGAATTCTTCCGTTCTGCCAGGCGTGACGGGGACGATGATCTTTTCAAAGCCGAGGGCTTGGAAAGTTTCCAGCGTTCTCATCAGGACGCTTTTGCCGCAAAGGGGAGTCGTGAGCTTGTCGAAGCCCATGCGGCAGGCTTTCCCCGCGGAGGGAATGATGGCGATTGTTGGAAGATCCATTAGAAGAGGGAAGTTTGTCCGCGGCTATCCGGATATCTTTCGCCGAATTGATCCAACGGGCGCTGGCCGGCGAGCTGGATCCCGAAGCCCTGTTTGAAAAGGCTAGCGAGCAGATCCCGGTCCGCGTTGGATATGGGGAAGCAGCCGCTGTCGCAGTTGGCGTTCAGTATCTGGGCCCAGCGGAGGATCTCGTCCTGGCGGTCTCCCGCGAAGCTCTCCAGCATGCGGTAGGGTGGGATGCTGTGGCGGAGGGCGTCGGCGTCGGAATCCCGGAAGGGGAGGAAGCCGAAGATCTCCGGGAAGAGTCTTTCGTCGATCATGGCGAAGCGGGAACCAAAATCGCGCCCGCAGCCGTTCACCAGCTGAATGTCGAAATAGTAAGCCTCGGAAAGTTTGTGCAGTATTTCCCGGGAGGCGCCGAGGATCGTTTCCGCGGTCCGGTACTGCTCCTCCGGCTCGTCCTGGCCGCAGAAGGTGGAGACGGCTTCCCTGAGGCCCAGTATCTCGCAGCCGGGCGTGTCGGACATCCTCAATTGTCCGTTGGCCTGGGCGAAAAGGCGGTGCTGGCGGCAGGCGTGTACGGCGGCTTCCAGGGAAGGCCGGAGTCCTATGAGCAGCTCCTCCAGGGAAGAATTTTTATTTTTATAAACGATCCTGGGAAGGTTGACGGCCACCAGCTGGGAGACGGGAGTCTGCTCCACCCTCGTCCAGGAGACGGAATGTCCCCTTAGGGAAAGGTCCAGGAATCTTCCGGCCAGTTTTTCAGGATCAGACGCGTCGCCCAGGAACTGCCAGGTTATGTTCGGGGCGCTTTCGGAATCCTTCAAAAGATCAAAGAGGTCCTCCAGGGCGCCTATGGGGAAGATCAGGCAGACGGCGCCCTTGAAAGCGGCGGCGGCGTCCTTGATCTCCGTTATCCTCTCCCTGGGAAGGCGTTTCAGGAAATCTTCCCTGAACACGCAGAGGAGGGAATCGCAGAGTTTGGCGTCCAGCTTTTTCAGCTCCGCCAAAAGGTGGCGGCGGAATTGGGAGGCGCCGACGTTGGGATCCATTTCCAACCGCTCGGCGAAGCGGCCGTAGGGATGGTCCAGACCGCCGATGCCGATGAGGCCCTGACGGTGGGCCATGGCGACGTCTTCGGAATAAATGTGGGAAAGGGAATAGGGAGCGGAGACGCGCCGCCCCAGCTGGAGATTAAGCTCTTCAGGCTCTCTCAAGCCACGCTGCAGCGCCTCGTAGGGAACCGTTACGGAAGACCGCTGGCGCAAAGAGTTGGTGTAGCCCTTGGCTAAAAGTTCGGAATCCACCACGGCTCTGATGAGAGTGGTGGTGACAACGGAAAGGCCGGAGGACAAGATCCGTTCCTCGACTTCCTGGGCGATGGTCTCGGCGGCGCTGTGCTTTATGTGGGCTTCCTGCTCCAGGGCCCGGACGATGAAGGCCCGGTTCCAGGGGCGGGCGTTCTGTTCGCCGCCGGTCATGACGCTCACGGTGGTATCGGCGTCGAAAAGGGAGATCTGCTTGGGTTTTATGACGGTGCATTTGGCCCGCTGCTCGTCCCTGGCCACCCGGTAGTCAAGATAGACCGCGCTGGCTCTGGGGCCGTAGCTTTTTTCCAAAGCCCTGGCCACCGTCACCGCCACGTCGCTGGTCTGGGGAGGCTGCTGGGGGAAGGTCTTCCCAAGGTGCATGGCGATGGCGTAGGCGGCGTCCTCGGCGTATTCTGAACCGGGAACCTCGGCCGCCAGAAGAGCGGCTTCAATGCTGCGCTTCAGCTTGCCGATGTCGAAGGTCACCAACCGGCCGTCGCGTTTTCTCACATGGGTCGGCAGCATTTCCTACTTGTTTTCCCTGACGTGGTTGACGGCGTCCTCAAAATCGCCAACGGCCTGGAACTGGAGGTAAACGGAAGCGAAGCGCACATAGGAGACCTGGTCTATGGCTTTCAGTTTCTCCATGACGATGCGGCCAACTTCCTCCGTGGGTATCTCCCTTAAATGCTCGTGCTCCGCTTTGTTGATGACAGCCTGCACGATGTCGTCGAACTGGCCGACGGAAACGGGCCTTTTGCGGCAGGCCTGGCGGAGTCCGCCCAGGATCTTCTCCTTGTCGAAATCCTCCCTGGAGCCGTCTTTTTTGATGACCATCAGAGGCGCTTCCACCGTCTCATAGGTGGTGAAGCGGTGTCCGCAGGACAGGCATTCCCGGCGGCGCCTGATGGCGCTGTCGTTGTGGGCTGTGCGGGAGTCGATGACTTTGCTTTCCGGATGATGGCATTTGGGGCAGAGCATAATACAATATTTGGTAGTTTATCTTTATGATTATAGCAAATCTCAAAGGGCTTTGCTTTGATGGAGCTTGGCGATGTCCTCCAGTTCCTCTTCTTTCTTGATGCTGACGATGAGTTTTTTGACGATACTGGCCAGCTCCTGGTCGAAGCGGTAGTCGGCCCTGGTGATGTAATTCACTCTGTCGTGGCGGATGAGGTCGCAGACCTGGGAGTCGTCGTCCCCCTGATAGACGCCGATGGAGCGGCCGCCGTTGAGCTTCACAAGCTTCATGCAGGGCACGTCCGTAAGCCCGTCCCCGATGTAGATCATGTTGCGGTAGGGGATGCGGCGTTCGCTCTGGGGAGTGAAGGAATTCAGGGCTTTGGCTTCCGTGATGTCCCTTATGCCTTTGTTGATCCTGAAGATGAACTGCGTTTTGGAGGTGTAGTTCAAGGCGAGTCCGGGCCAGATGGGCACGCCGTTCTCATCGTAGAGGAATTCGCTGGCGTAAATTCCGGAGAATTCCTCCGCAAGCCCGGTGCCCAATATGATCTGGGTCAGGCCGGAGGAGACGATGTAGTGTTCGATCCTGACGCCGGTCTCTTCGCCGAAGGCCCTGATCTTTGAGAACCACCCGGGAATGCCGGGCAGAAGCTCCACGGTCTTGCCCTGCTCTCTCAGGACGTTTTTGGTAAGCAGAACTTTGCCCCTGGCCATCTTCGTCATCATGAACATGTAGGCCAGAATAGGATCCATCTGGTTCTTGGAGGCGAAGTCGTTGACTTCCTTCCAGAAGGTGACGGAGTCCATTCCCAGGCTGGGAATGAAGGCGTACTCCTGCATGTCTTTTGTGCAAAGCGTCTTGTCGAAGTCGTATATGAGGGCAACGATAGGTCTTTCGCTCATGCTTTCTCCGTGAGTTTGAGTTGGAGCTTTTCAATGCGGTTATTGACGATTTTTAAAATCTTAAGCCTGCCGTTTTGGATCTTTACCTCTTCGCCCTCCACGGGCAGATGCCCCAGTTTGTAGAGGGCGTAGCCGCCGATGGAGTCGAAGCTCTCGTCCTCCGGCAGGTTCAGTTCCAGCATGTCGTTGATGTCGTCCACCAGGACGGCGCCGGACATTTCGTAAGTAGTGTCGTCGATCTTCACGATCTCGGGAGGATCGGCGTCGATGTCTTCCTCCGGCATCTCGCCGACGATCTCAGAGATGATGTCGTTGGCGGTCACGATGCCGGCCATGCCGCCGTATTCGTCCACTACGATGGCGATCTGGGTGTTGGTCTTGCGCATCTCGATCAGGAGCTCGGCCACGCGTTTGGTCTCAGGGATGAAGTAGGGCTTCCTTATGACGGCGGAAAGGTCGGGGAGATCCTCTTTTTCGCTCCACTTGTCCATGACGTCCCTGACGTGCAATACGCCTTTGATGTTGTCTATGGTGCCGGAGTAAACGGGAACGCGCATATGCCCGTCCTTGATGGCGACCTTAACGGCGTCCCTAAGGGAAAGCGTATCCTCGATGGCTGAGACCACCGGGCGGGGAGTCATCACTTCCCTCGCTATCGTGTCGCCGAAGGCGAAGACGGACTGGAGCATCTCGTGCTCGTTTTCGTCGATCTTCTTTTCGCTCTCGTCTTTCAGAAGCTCCTCGACTTCGCTGGCGGTGGACAAGACTTCATCCTGGCTGATATCGTAGCCGGCGCCTTTTATGACTTTCCTCGTAAGGAAGAGGCAGAAGCTGTTGACGGGACGCATGACGTTCGAGATGAATCTCAGGAAGCGGAAATGCTTGACGGGAAGCTCCTTCTTGACGTGGACGCCAACGAACCACGGCACGCAGCAAGCGAAGACCAGAACGAAGGCCAGGAGAAACAAGGTCAACAAGAGCTCCTGCCACCAGCATCTGATGACGAAGGTGTCGAAGAACCAGTTGATGACGCTGGTCATGTAGATCAGGGCGACGGCCTGGAGGAGGTATAGCGAGATCCTTATTTTGTCGGCGTATTTCAGCCAGGAATTGATGAAGTCGGTGCCCACATTTTCATCCTCTATGAGGTCCTTCACCGTCAGGTGGTTGGCGGCGGTGTTGGCGGTGGTCGCGTAAACGCAGGCTATGAACATGACGATGAACATTCCGAACAGGATGTACGCTTCCGGGGAGGTCAAGATCTCTTCGATGGGTCTCTGAGCCTCTTGGAGAGTGCGCGCTACGAAGCCGAAATTATTCGTGGCCAAGGCCTCGGCGAATTTGCTGAGGTCGGCGGAATGCAGGTGGTCAAGAAAGTTTTGTAGTGCAGGGTCCATTATTTTGTGGTGTAGAGATTAGTTTTCCAGTACAGGACGTACTTTTCCTGTTTGGCAAACATACGGCGGCGGTCGCCCGGATCGATGTCGTCGTAGCCCAGGCAGTGAAGGGTGCCGTGCACGGCGTAGCGGACGATCTCTTCCGCAAAGAGAATATCGTTTTCAAGGGAATAGCTGAGGGCGTGATCGACGGAGAGCACGACGTCGCCGCAGGCGGGTTCCAGGACGTTGGCCTCCTCCAGGCCTTCCGGAGGGAAGCTTATGCAGTCGGTGGGAGAATCGATCCCCATGAAATCCTTGTGGTAGCGTCTGATCACGGGGTCTCTGACCAGCATGATGTTCATGCCCATCGTCCTGGGCGCCTTTTCCTCGCCGAGGACAAAGTCTATGAGCTCCTTGATCTTGAAATCCGAGATCTTGACGAGCCTCTGGCGGTTGAGCAAGTTGACGAGATAGCGCGGATGTTTTTTCATGCCCGGTCCCTCAGGAAACTGGTGTGGGTGAAGACAAGCAAAATGGCGCAGATCAGCGCGGCGCCCAGGTATATGAAATCCAGGGGATAGAAATAGCGCACCAGAAAAGGCAGGGCCAGGGCGCCGGTCAGAGAGGCGTATTTCATCCGGCGGGTGACAAGCAGCACAAATCCCGTAACGGCGAAAGCCCACAGGGCGGCGTAGGGCGTGAGGACCAAAAAGCCGCCCATGATGAGGGCGGTGCCAAGTCCTCCCCAGCCGCAGATGTAAACGGAGAAATAATGCCCCAGGGCGGCGGCGATGACGGCGCAGGCGCCAAGCTGGGCCTCGTTGGCCAGGGGATAGCCCAGGAATCCCAAGCCGAAGCGGGACATAAGGAGGGGAAGCTTAGGCAGCAGGGCGGCCACCGCCATCCCGAGAAAAAGGTCGGCGCCGATGGACAGCGCGGCGGCGGGCAGGTGAAGCGCGTTGGCGCGGCGCAGAAGAAAACCCAGGGGCAGGGAGCCGATTAAATACGCGATGACTGCCAGCAGCATAAATTAATCGTGGTATTGTGATTCCCTGGCTTTCCACTCGATCCTGAGGGGGGCGCCTTCCAGTTTCAGGGAAGCGCGCAGGGATTTCTTCAGGTAAGTTTCGTAACTGCCCATGACGAGGTCGGGTTCGTTGACGAAGAGGAGGAAGGTGGGCGGTTCCCGGTCGGTCTGGGTGGCGTAGTAAAATTTCAGCCTCTTTCCCTGGACGGCTGCGGGGCTCTGCTTTTCCCAGGCTTCCCTTATGGCCCTGTTCAAAAGGCCGGTGCTGATCTTCTTGGAGACGGCGGCGTAGATCTTCATGGCCTCGCTCATCAGGGCCCCTATGTTTTTGTTTTCCTTGGCGGAGATGAGGATCATGGGAGCGTAGGCCAAAAAGGGCAGCTCGTTCCTCAGCCAGCCCAGGTAGGCGGACCGGTCGGTGCGGCCCTGCATAAGGTCCCATTTGTTGACGCCGATGACGCAGGGGCGGCCCGCGGCGGCTATGGTGGCGGCGATCTTCTTATCCGTCACGGAGACGCCGGCGGTGGCGTCCAACAGAAGCACGCAGACGTTGGCTCTTTTGATGGCGGCTTCGGAGCGGGAGACGGAAAAGACCTCCAGCTTGGTGTCGATGGATCTTTTGCGCCTTATGCCGGCGGTGTCCACCAGAAGGATCTTTTTGGTCTTGGTCTCGCCGGTCCGTTTTTTGTACTGCCAATCTATCACCGTGTCCACGTTGTCCCTGGTGGTTCCCGGGATGTCGCTGACGATGGCGCGTTCATAGCCCGCCAGGGCGTTCAGAAGCGAGGATTTTCCCGCGTTGGGTTTTCCCACGAAGGCGATGGAGAAAGCGACGTCGCCTTTGCTTTCGTCCTGTACGCTTTCGCTTTCATTCGGGACTTCCTGACTGTCGGGGCAACGGGCGGCTTTTTTCAAAAGCCTGTCCAGCAGGTCGTCGGTGCCGATGGCGTGCATGGCGGAGATGGTGACGCTGGGGGAGAACTCATAGGAGCAGAAATCCGCCCAGGCGTTCTTGAATTTTTCGTTGTCCGCTTTGTTGATGACGAGCCAGACTTCCTTGCCGGTGCGCCGGAGCCGGGAGGCCACCACGTCGTCCATGGGAGTGCGGCCGTCCTGGGCGCTGACTACGAAAAGAATGAGGTCGGCTTCCTTAACGGCGGTCTCCGTCTGGGCGGTTATCTGCTTTTCCAGAGCGTCCGGATCCGTTACCAGACCGCCTGTGTCGATGAGCCGGAAAGATACTTCGTCGTGGGTTATGGTGGCGTAGAGCCTGTCGCGGGTAACGCCGCTGGTCTCCTCAACGATGGCGAGCCTTTTGCCCGAAAGCCTGTTGAAGAGAATGGATTTGCCCACGTTGGGGCGTCCGGCGAGAGCGACAGTCAGCATGTGCTATCAGGCTTCCGGTGCGGTTAATTCGGAAACGGCGTAGTCCAGGCGTTTCAGCGTCTTCTCTTTGCCCAGGGCGAAGAGCGTCTCGAACATGCCGGGGCTGCAGGAGCGGCCGGTCACGGCGACTCTCAAGGGCTGCAGGACTTTCTTGGGGGATAGTTCCTTTTCAGTCATGAAGGCGTGGATGGCCGCGTCGAGGGATTCGACGGTGAAGTCGCTGCTTTCCAAGACCGGGCGCAGCGCCGCGAGGTTTTCCCTGATCCCTTCCTTCTTCAGGATCTTGCGGACGTCCGTTTCGTTGTAATCGATCTCGTCCTTCAGGAAATAGGAGATCATGTCGACAACGTCCGTAAGCAGGACCAGTCTGGGCTGCAGCAGGCTCATGATGTAGTGAAGGGAACTTTTGTCCTGATCTTCCTTGACAAGGCCGGCGCCGACAAGATACGGCCAGCAGCGCTCGGTAAGATCCTCCACCGTGAGTTTCCTGATGTATTCGCCGTTCATCCAGTTCAGTTTCTCAACGTGGAACTGGGCGCCGGCTTTGTTGATGTGCTCCAAGCTGAAGGCCTTTATCATCTCGTCCACGGAAACGATCTCCTGATCCTCGGAATAAGCCCAGCCCAGGAGCGCCAGGAAATTCACGAGGGCCTCTGGCAGATAGCCTTTTTCCTTGTACTGGAAGACCGAGACGTCGCCGTCCCTTTTGGAGAGCTTTCCGCCGCCGCCCGGCTTAAGGATGACCGGCAGGTGCGCGAAGGTCGGGGGAGTCCAGCCGAAGGCCTCGTAGAGGCAGATGTGTTTCGGCGTGGAAGAAATCCATTCGTCGCCGCGCATGACGTGGGTGATGCCCATCAAATGGTCGTCCACGATGTTGGCCAGATGGTAGGTCGGGTATCCGTCCGCCTTCAGGATGATGAAGTCGGTCTGCTGGTCGTTCTGGTAAGTCACTTCGCCGCGTATGGCGTCGGTGAAGGAAGTCGTCCCGGTCTTGGGCATCTTGAAGCGCACGGTGGGGATGCGTCCTTCGCTTTCATATTTTTCGATCTGCTCTTTCGTGAGCCTGGAGCAGCGGCCGTCGTAGCCCTGGACGGAGAGGCCTTTCTCTTTGGCTTCCTCCCGCTGGGCCGCGAGCTCTTCCTCGCTGCAGTAGCACTTGTAGGCGTGCCCTTTCTCCAAGAGCTCGTCGACGTATTTCTTGTAGATGTCGAGCCTTTCGGACTGGAAGTAAGGGCCGCACTCGCCGCCCTTCATGACGCCCTCGTCCCAGGGGAGTCCGAGCCACTCGAGGCTTTTCGTTATGTCTTCCAGGGCGTCCTGCTGGAAGCGCGCCCTGTCGGTGTCTTCTATCCTTAAAAGAAAATCTCCGCCGCAGTGACGGGCGAAGAGATAGTTGAAAAGAGCCGTGCGGGCGCCTCCGAGGTGGAGCATGCCCGTGGGGCTGGGAGCGAAACGCACGCGGTATTTCATTTAAATGAGACCGTATTGTTCGGGGAAGCCGAACATGATGTTAAAGTTTTGCAGCGCGGCGCCGGAAGCGCCTTTCACAAGATTGTCCAGGGCGGAGGTTATGATGACCCTGTCGCCGCTGGCGGTGAAGGACATGTCGCAGAAATTGGTGTTGACTATGTGCCTTATCTCCACGGAAGTGCCTTCCGGTCTCAAGCGCATGAAAAATTCGTTTTTGTAAGCCTTTTCCCAGGAGGCCTTCAAGTCTTCTTTGCTTTTGCCGGGTCGGAGCCTGACGTAGATGGTGGAAAGGATGCCCCTTATTATCGGCAGAAGATGCGGTGTGAAGGTCACGCTGACATCGCTTCCGGCGGCGAAAGAAAGCTCCTGGTCTATTTCGGGAGTATGGCGGTGCTTGAACATGCCGTAGGCCTTGAAGGATTCAGCGGATTCGCAGTAGTGGACCTGCGGCGTCAGCTTTTTGCCGGCGCCGCTGATCCCGCTTTTCGAGTCGATGATGATATCGTCGGGGGAAATGACTTTGTCCCTGAGAAGGGGAATAAGAGGGATGAGGGCGCTGGTCACGTAACAGCCGGGAACGGCCACCAGGGAAGCTTTTTTAATGTCCTCCCGGTACCACTCGCAGAGTCCGTAAACGGCTTTCTTCAGGTTGTCCCTGTCGCAGTGTTCGACCTTGTACCATTTCTCATACACCGCGGGGTCCTTCAGGCGGTAATCGGCGGAAAAGTCGATGACTTTGAGGCCTTTCGCGAGAAGCTCCTTGGCTATGGGGGCGGCGGCTCCGTGGGGGAGCGCCAGGAAAACGGCGTCGGGCCGCTTTTCCACAAGGGCGTCAACGCCCAGGACCGGCAGTTCGCAAAGATTTTTGAACTCCGGGAAAAGATCCGGCATGGAGCAGTCCTCGGAGCTGGGCCCGTGGGCCAGCCCCGTGACTTCCGCGCCGGGATGGCGCAGAAGTCTCAGGAGCAGTTCTCTGCCGGTGTAGCCTGAAGCGCCGCAGACGGCGACCTTCACCTTTTTATTCTCAGTCATTTCTTTTGGATTTATTTGGTTTTCTGAACCATCTTTTTCAGAATGATGCTGGATTTGAAGACAGCCACTTTAGAAGAAGGGATCTGGATGTTTTTCTCGGGGGCGTTGGGGTTGCGGCCGATCCTGGGGCGTCTGGTCTTGACGGAGAAAACGCCGAAACGGCGGAGCTCAAGACGGTTGCCTTCCACCAGATAATCACAGATGGAGTCGAAGGTTTCCTGAATGACGACTCTCACGACGTCTTTGGGCTGGCTGGATTTTTCCGCGACTTTGGTAATAAGGTCTTCTTTTGTGATGGTGTTCTTCATTTGATCTCCTTAATTTAATGGATAAGATGTTAAGTGATAATGATTTTAAGCGGATATAAAGCGTACTAAATCAGGTCTTTTTTGTCAACGCTTCATAATTGACGTGCCAAGGGGGGCCCGGACGCCGCCGGGCCCCGGGAAAGGGGGAAGGCCTTTCCGGAGCGTTTTTGCTAAAATAATAGTATGCGCTTTATCTTAAATAAACCATTGCTTGGCGCCCTGCTCTCTTTCTTTTTGGGCGCGGCTTTCGTTTCCGCCGGCGGGAAGCTTCCGGAGGAACTTTCTGACAGTGTTTATTCCAACGTCTGCGAATGCCTGGAATACGCCATGGAGCACGAGGGGTCGAAACTCTACGTGGAGGCCATCCGGGGCTACACCGGCGCCCTGGCGCATCTGACGCCCCTGGCGGCGGAGCTGGCCAAGAAGAAGGACAAATCCGTGGCGGACAGGGAGAGGCTGGGAAAGCTCAACAAGCTAATCACCCAGTGGCGGTACAAGCTGGACGAGCTGGAGGCTCCGGCCCAGCTGGAGGCCTACGAGACGCTGAAAAGCGATTACAAAATGCGCCTCATCTACCTGAAGGAGGCTCTGAAGTTCTCCTCGCCCGTGATCATCCAGACGAATTTCTTCAACTGCCTGGCGGCTTATGAAAGGACCAGAAAGCAGGCCGCGAACGTCCGGCTGGAATACGTTCCCCCGGAGAGCCTGGATCCTTATTACAGGCAGGTCTCCCGGAAACTGAGCGAACTGATGGAAAGCGAGGCGGAAGCTTCCGGCCTCGGCGAAAATCTGATAAAGATGACGGGGCGCCTGGCCTCTGACACCAATCTCATCAGCCAGCTGGAGCTGGCCAAGAGCGTCATTTCCGGTCAGGAGAACGTCACCCCGAGGGAATTCGACGTCTGCTACGACCTTTTGACTTTCAAGCTGCCCCTCAATTACACCTACTGGCAGGCCTGGGGCGATTTCCGGCTGCGGACGGGCGACACCAACGGCGCCCTGAGAGTCTGGAAGAAGGCGCTGTCAAGGTTCAAAGGGGACTTCGATCTGCGTTATCTTCTGGCCTTCTACAGCCCCCAGAGCAAGGAGGGCGCGGAGGAAGCCTGCGAATATTTGAAAGACTGCCTGGAGATGTCCTCCGGCCTCACCGCCAGCCGCATCGCCCTGATGCTGGCCAGGCGCTACACCCAGCTGGGGGAATACGGGGAAGCTTACGCGGCGGCCCAGGATTCGGCCAAGCTGGCCAGGCTGAGCCGCAACCCCAACGCCTCCCGGGAATACCGGGAAGCCAGGCTCTTCGCCTCGGACCTCGCCATGCGCTACGGACTTTTCGAGGCCGCTTTGGAGAACCTGGAGAAACTCAGCGTCAACGACGAATGGGACCAGGACATCGCGGAGCGCTTCGCGAAAGTGAGATACGCCATGTTCATGCAGAAGCCGGAGGACAAGGAGCTTTTGCAGGACGCCCTGAAAGCCTTCGACAAGTGGGGGGCTTTCAATCCCAACAGAAGGGGGATCTGCTCGGCCAAGGCGGTCATGCACTACACCGCCGGGCAGTTTAAGGAAGCCAAGGAGCAGGCCTTCAGGGAGCTGAACGTTTCCCCGGCGGATCCCTCGGCCCTGACGATCCTGGGGCGGCTGTCCCTGAGAGAGGGGAACGTTTCCGAGGCGCGGGCCTATTTCGAGGCGGCGCTGCGCTCTGATCCGGAGTACGAGAAAGCCGCGGAGGGACTTAGAGCCTGCGGCCAGTAGCCGTTTTGCTTTCCCTTTTTCATTTTGCTATCATTTGAAAAATTAACCATCTAAAAATAACGGAAAAATCATGAAAGCTAAAATCTACGTGACGCTCAAGCAAAGTGTTTTGGACCCCCAGGGAAAGACCGTGCAGCGGGCGCTGGAGCAGATGAACTACAAGAACGTCGGTTCCGTGAGGATCGGCCGCTTTTTGGAAGTGGAACTCAATTGCGACGACGAAGCGGCGGCGGCCGCCCAGATAGAGGAGATGAGCCGCAAATTGTTTGTGAATCCCAATATCGAGCAGTTCCGCTACGAGCTGGAAAAATAATTTTTTGGAGTTGATCAGATGAAAATCGGAATAGTGGTTTTTCCCGGCTCCAACTGCGACTACGACTGCCTTACGGCTTTCAGCCGCCTGGCGGCGGAAGAAGGATTGTCCTCGGAGACCAAATATGTCTGGCACAAGGAGAGCGCTCCCGGAACTTTCGACGCCTACGTGCTGCCCGGCGGCTTCTCCTACGGCGACTACCTGCGCTGCGGCGCCATCGCCCGCTTCTCTCCCATCATGGAGGAAGTGAAGGCCCACGCCGAGGCCGGCCGCCCGGTCATCGGCATTCGCAACGGCTTCCAGATCCTTTGCGAAGCCGGGCTGCTTC
>JAFZID010000075.1 GCA_017554565.1 bacterium | reverse complement strand
GCCCTACAACGAGATGGTGGTTACGAACGTTGACTTCGCTATGGACGGACCTTGCGCGCATTTCTGCAGGGGCTCCGGCTGGGACGGCTACACCTGCAGGATAGACGCGCCAAGGGAAGCTGTCGTCAAGGTCAGCATGATGCTTTACAAAGGGTCCGAAGGCGATCTTAACGAATTCGCCATTCGCCAGAACTATTGGAACAACGCCGCGGATTTCAATCTGCGCTGCGAAAACGACGAAATTAAGATCTACGCTTTCTGCAGCCGGGAGGAAAAGTATCCTCTCATAGGCGAGAGAAGCGTTCTGACTGACGAATGGTTCCCTTTTTCCTTCACGCTGGACTATGAACGCTACGTTCTGACGTCCTTGACCTTCGGCGATTTCACCACGAACTACGCCAAGGGCGTTCCAATGCGCAACGTGCCGAACGATTTCACGCGCCCGGCGGAATTTTTAAACTGCCTGGCGATCAGCGGAGGAGGCGAAAACACGCAGGACGCCGCCCTTTTCATCGACGATCTGAAAGTCGAGCTCATGGAAAGAGAATACAAGCCCATCCCAAATTGGGGCGGCGTGACTAATTTGGGGGACGAAGGTTTGACCAATATTTTCACCACGACGGTCTTGAATTACGGCACGAAGGATTTCGATTACGCTCTCAAAGTGCTGGACTATTCCAACTGGTTCCTGCCTTACAGCGTCAGCGGTTCGGTCTCCCGTTCCTCCACCCTGTGGTTCATTGTTTATAAGAATTATTTCCCTGACGGATTCTTCCGCTCCCGGGCGGTGATGAACTACTGGGATTGGGACGAGGCGAACAGAGGGTCGCTTACTTCCCTTTACACTTATTCCAAAGGCGGATGGCACTACGCTTCCGATTTCGAGGAGCCTTTTTACAAAATCGGCCTTGTAAGCGGACAGGATACCTGGACCGCCAAGGGAGATCAAAACATAGTCGCTTTTGACAAGAGGCAGTGTTTATCCATGGGCGGGTCAGGCTACGCCAGAACGTCCCTCAAGGTCCCCAAAAACTCCGAATACAGGCTGAGGCTTCTTTACTATATGGAAAGTTCCGGGGGCGAATGTTCGGTGAGGATCAGCGGCGAAAACGCGACGCTAAGGGACATCGACAAAGGTTTGAAGGGCAACTTCCCGCTTTACGTAACCAGGGACTCCGAGAGCGGTGAGAGCGTTCTCGCCTGCATGGCGGAAGGCGCTTTGACAAATCTGGCGTATGCTCCCCTGGATGAATGGAACGAACTTTCCGTGGTGGTGGACGCAACTCCCGCCAACGGCTGCATAAGATCGATCTGCCTGAACGACGACTTAATGGAATTCGGCGACGGAGAATTGCCCTTGGAGGAACGTTATCTCGACAAGGACGTCGATATGCTCGAGATCGCCGCGGAAGGAGACCCGGGCTTTTACGTTGACAATCTTACGGTTTCCTCCGGCGGCATCCCGGAACCCGGAGCCGTAGCGCTTCTGGCGGTCCTCGGCGTGTTCTTGAAAAGAAGATGCAAGCTTAATTATGTGTCATAAATACCAAATTATTGTATTGAACGTCCATTTTATTTTTCAGGAGTGTTCTGTTATAATAATTGTAAGTTAATACGTATCGGCAAAAGGCCCGGCGGCACGTAAAGAGTAGAGACGCGGGCGCCTTTTCCATTAACCGGCAAAAGTGACAAAAACATGCTGAACATCGTATTTCTGGACGCTGATTCACTGGGTATGCTCGATCTTTCACCCATTGCGGAGCAGGGGGCTCTCATGGTTTACGCCAGCTCTGGGTCTTTGGATCTTGCGGAACGCATCAAAAGCTGCGAATGCGTGGTGACGAGCCATGTCCCCATCAAGGGCATCAACATGGAGCGCGCCAAAAATCTGAAACTTATAGTCACCATCGAGGACAATCTTCCCAACATAGACTGCGAGTACGCCAGCCAGAACGGCATAAAAGTGATCGGGATCAGCGGATTCGCCATCAATTCCGTCGCCCAGTGCACCCTCGCCGCCATGCTGAGCCTGGTCTGCAAATTCCGTTATTACGACAAGGCCGTGAAGTCCGGCGCCTATTCCAGAGGCCATTCCTTCACCGACAGCTCCCAGAATTTCTTCGACATCGTGGGCAAGACCTGGGGCATAATCGGCATGGGCCGCGTCGGCGCGAAGGTCGCCGAGATGGCCACCACCTTCGGCATGAAGATCATCTATTATCCCTTGAGAGACGAGGCCCCCTCTGACAAATACGAGGCCGTCTCCATCAACGATCTCATGCGCCGCAGCGACGTTCTCTCGGTGCACGCTCCCGCCACCAGCCAGACCATCAATCTCATCACCAATAAAATGATGAAGATGATGCGCCCCACGGCCTGCGTTTTGAATTTCGGCGGCGCCGGCGTCATCAACGAGGAAGACCTTGTCCAGTGCGTCAACGACTACACCATTTCCGGCGCGGCCTGCGACACCTACACCCAGGAGCCGCTGCCTTTCAACCATCCTTATTTCCAGGCCAACGATCCAGACAAGCTGATCCTGACTCCCCACATCGCCTGGGCCAGCTATGAATCCAGGGTGGAGCTGGTGAAGCGCATCGCCAAGACCATACGGGAATTCAAGACTGCCAAATGACGCAGCGCGAAAGCCGCCGGCACCGGCGGCTTTCTTTTTTTGCCTGCGCCCGAGCGGGCTTTCCTTTTCCCTTTGCTTGCGCCGGTGGGGTGTTTTTAATAAAATTAATAAGAAAAAAAGCGGAATATTTTTAATAGACATCATGTCCAACGGCAGAAAAAAGATCCTTTTCGTGCACCACGGCTCCGGGATGGGAGGCGCGCCGCAGCTTCTCCTGGAACTCTTGAAAAGGCTTGACAAGGAGAAATACGAACCAGTTGTCTGGTGCATCCGCCGCAGCTCCGCTTCCGAACTTTTCCAAAAGAGCGGATACCGGGTTGTCGTTGACGAGAGAGCTATTCCTTTCCTTCACATTTCCGACGGTTTTTACGGCATCAGGAAACCGCATCTCGTTTACAGGATGACCAAGGGTCAGTTCACTTCTTACAAAACCGCCAAAAAGATCTTTGCGGAAGAGAAGCCGGATCTTATTCATATCAACACCATCGTGGTGCCCGGGATCCTGAAGGCGGCCTCCGAGAGCGGCTGCCCCGTGGTGGTGAACGTCCTGGAAGTGCTCTCCAGAGGGTACACGGGATTCCGGCGTATGCTTATCAGGCATTACACCAAAAGATGGGGCGACGCCTTCGTCTTCATGCTGCCTTCGGAACACAGGCGCTGGCGTATTCAGAAGAGCGTTCCGACCTGCGACGTCTTCGACTTTATAGACGTGCCCGCTTACCAGACCGTGGAGCCGGATCTGAATTTCCGCTCCTCCCTGACAGGAGGCGATCCCAAAAAGATACTGGTGGGCTATTTCGGCCGCTTCACCAGGGCGAAGGGCGTGCACAAGCTTTTGCGTTCCGCGGCTCTTCTGAAGAAAAAAGGCCTTGATTTCCACCTGGCCCTGGTGGGCCCTGTGGAAAAAGAAAAGCAGTATCCCTTCTGGCGCAGGTTTTTCGGACTGATGTCCTGGTCCGACAGGCTCAGGCGCATGATCGACAAAATGGCGCTTTGGGACACGGTGACTTTCTGCGGCCCTTCCACCAACGTCATGCCTTTGGTGACTGCCTGCGACATTCTGGCGGTGCCTTTCCAGGAGCCGCATTTCTCCCGCCTTATCGCGGAGGCTTCCTCCGCCGGAAGACCGGCGGTGGCTTTCGACATCGACGGACCGGGGGAGGAGATCATCCCGGAGGAGACCGGCCTCACCGTTCCGCCCTTCGATCACGTTAAGTTCGCCGACGCCCTGGAGCGCCTGGCGTCCGACGAGAAGCTGCGCAGGGCCTGCGGCGAAAAAGCCGCGAAGTTCGCCGTCGAGGAATTCGGCGCCGAGACGAACTCCCACAAAGTTTTCGCCCTGTACACCGCCCTCGGATTATGACGGATCAGGAACTTTTTTCGGACGCGGTCCTGCCGGCGGCTTTGAAAAAGATCGGCCTTTTGAACGGCATCGTCTGGACGTTTCGCCTGGAGGCCGCGCGCGCTTATTATCTTTATCTCGCCCCGGCGCCTTTGAACGCGCTGGCTTTTTCCGAATCTTCTCCCGGCGAGGAATATCCCGAGGACACGGCCCACATCGGGACTTACACGGAAGTTTTAAAGGGACTTCTTTTGAAAAAGATCGTCTTTCACAAGGAAACTTCCGTCGTTTCGTTTTATTTCTCCGAGGGCTCCATTCTTCATTTGCACTGCGCCGGAGCCCACGCGACTCTGATCGACAAATTCGGCCGCATCCTGGTCACCAGCAGCAAGAGATTGCGGGAAGGGGAGGACTACACGCCGCCGCCGGACAGGACCAGCGCTTACGAATGGGAAAAACTTTCCTTTTCCGAGCTGAAGCGAAGGGGAGAGGAATATGAATCGAACTTTCTGCGCCAAAGTTTGGAAAAGCTTCTGAGAAAGGAGCTGGAGAAAGAGGAGCGCAAGCACAAAAAGGTCAGGGAGGATCTTGAAAAAGCGGGGCGCAGCGAACAGTACCTCACCATGGGCGAACTTCTGAAGATCTATTAT
>JAFZID010000074.1 GCA_017554565.1 bacterium | reverse complement strand
GTCGTGAGACAGTTTGGTCCCTATCTGCTGTGGGCGTAGGAAATCTGAGGAGAGCTGTTTATAGTACGAGAGGACCTGAATGGACCGACCGCTGGTGTTCCGGTTATCCTTCCAAGGGTATGCGCCGGGTAGCCATGTCGGGACGGGATAAGCACTGAAAGCATCTAAGTGCCAAGCCCCCTCCAAGATTAGATTTCCCAATCAGGCTCGTGGAAGACTACCACGTTGATAGGCAGGATGTGTAAGATCAGCAATGATTTCAGCTAACCTGTACTAAAGGCACGATTGGCTTGATTTATATACATTTTCTCATGACCTCAGTAAAAACCTTCCTTTCCGATATTATTACTGGCAGTTATAGCGCAGAGGGTACACCTGTTCCCATTCCGAACACAGCAGTTAAGCTCTGCAGCGCCGATGGTACTTAAGAATAGACTTTGGGAGAGTAGGACGCTGCCAGTTCAATTTTAAAGGCGCTTTGGATTTCCAAGGCGCCTTTTCTTTTTGATATCATATGACCATGACTGAAATAACTGAAAGCGAGAAAAAGCGGGCTCTGGACCTGGCGGTGGAAGCCGGGCAGATCCTTTTGGAAAACGGCGCGGAAATAAAGCGCGTGGGAGAGACGATGGACAGGATCGCCTCCAGTTTCGGCGTTGAAGAGAAGAGCTTCATCGTTTTGGGCAACGGCATAATCGCCTCCGGTCATGATCACGCGGACGTCAGGAACGTTCCCATAAAAGGCCCCAGGACGGAAATGGTGGTGGCTGTCAACCAGCTGAGCAGGGAATGCGTCGAGGGAAAGGTCAGCCTGGATGATCTGGAACGCAGGTTGGAAGAAATAAAGCAGATCAAAAGGAAACCCTGGTGGGAGCTCCTGCTGTCAGTTACGATCGGCGTTTTTTCCGTTTCTTTTCTGTTCGGCGGAAGTTTGTCCGACGCTACGGCCACTTTTATTTCCGGTCTTTTCTTAGGCCTGTTCGTGGTCTTCGCCTCTTCCCGGTTTCCCCGTATGATCTCCAATCTGCTGGGCGGGCTGATAGGCGGTCTCGTTTGTCTTCTTCTCTTTCACATAAGCCCTGTGAAGCTGCATCTGCCGAATCTTTTCATCGGCACGATCATCACGCTGGTCCCCGGAGTCTTCTTCACCAACGGCATGATGGACCTCGGCAATGAGGATTACATCTCCGGCGCCACCAGGCTGTTCGACGCTTTTTTCACGATAGTTTGTATCGCACTCGGCATTTCGCTGGCCTTGTCTTTCGACACCCTGATTCTGAAGAACGTATACTTTTCCGGCTCTCCTTACGCCGAGCGCATAGCGAACAAGTGGTACTGGACGCTATTGGCGGCCTTCGTTTGTACAACAGCTTTCTCCGTGCAATTCGGCACTCCCAGAAAAAATTACCTTGACTGCGGTTTTACCGGCATGCTTGGCTGGGGCGCTTACCTTCTGGCTGGAAATTTCCTGCCCACAGCGGAAGCTGCTTTCTGCGGAGCCGTGACGGTCGCAATAGTCAGCTGGGCGCTGGCGCATTTAAGGAAAACTCCGGCTACTGTTTTCCTGACCTGCGGACTGATCCCGCTGGTCCCCGGAGGCGACATTTTCTGGACGGCTTATTTCATGGTGAAGGACAGACTGCACCCGGCCGCTGAAACTGGCTTCATGGCGCTGAAAGTCGCCGCCGCCATAGCCGGCGGCATCATCATCATGTCTTTCCTTTCCTCGAAGATAAAGTTCGGGAAACATCGCGGCGTCTGACCGTTATTTATTCACTCGGCATGGTGCCGTATCTAACGCAGACTCCCACCGCGTCCCAAGAGGTGATGGCGATCTTGAACTTGCCGGTCTTTTTGTTGACGCTGACGGCGACCTTGCTTTCTATCCCGTCCCAGATGCCGGACCCCGTACCGCTCCACTTGTCGCCAAGGTCTATTGATTGCCCGCCGAAGAGAAAATTCTGCGATTGCCAGAAGGTCTCGAGCCAGAACATTCCGTTGGTTCCCAGCTTGTAGTTGGTGTCCCAATCCACGATCGCGATCTTGCCGCTGCAGCTGGCCTTGAAATCATCCGGCCTGTATTGCCACAGCTCGTTGTCGATATAAAAACCGAAGGCAAACATTTCCTGGCAGTCTTCGGCAGAAAAGGAAAAGCTTAACATTCCCAAGGACAGAAGCTTCGCTTTTGAGCCGTACTCTTTCTTAAAGTATTTGCTGACGCTGGCACTTTTCCCGTTTTTGGCGCAAACAAGAGGGTAGGCACTAGTGAAATATCCTCCTTGGACTAAATGATCAATGATGGCGACATGGGGGAAAGCTTTAACGTATGCCAGCACCTCCTTCGACAACGTTCCGGAAATGGATACCTTGACCACACTGGAATTCGGCCTGTCAGCCCAGATGACATCTGTAGCGGATTTCGCTATGAGGTGATAGTAAACGTCGCCGTCGTCGATGGTGAAGCTGGAGTAGCCGAGGTTGTTGTGTCCCATGGTCATTAGGGCGTTGTATACGACGTAACTGCCGTTCGGCAGCTTTTTGCTTGTGGCCTTGCCGTCACCGCCTGTGCGCAAAAAGCAGACAGGCGTGTCTCCGCCCGAGGCATAAACGGAAAATACGCAGCCCTCGATTGGGAAATCGTAATCGGAGTTGACTTGGATATAAAGCTTCCCGCCACCCTTGGCGTAAACTATACCGGCGCAGAAGACCAGCGCCAGGATCAGGAAAAAATTTTTGATACGCATAACAAAAAGGTGGTTGCGGTTATTTGATCTTGTTATCTATTTTAGCAAAGATTTATTTTTTTACATGTGTGATGCCATTTTCAGAAGTGACAATCTTCAAGATTTTAATACATATACTATTAAAATTAGTAGAGTTATTGAAGAAAAGAAAATTGTTTGATAAAATAATCACAAAAACTAAAGTCTTAAAAATGGATTTAATGAGATGTGTGACATTAAGAAAAACAAGGAATATTTTTCTTGGATAAATGAACTCAAAAATCGCTACCGTGCGACACAGATCAAAGCGGCAATCTCGGTGAACACCGTTTTGCTGAAGTTTTACTGGGATCTGGGTAAGGATATTAGCGAAAAGTATCCAGGGAAGAAGCGCAACATAAGTTTTTTCGTCGCTTTGAGCGCAGATCTTAAAGTTGCAATTCCTGAAGCGAAAGGATTGTCTCCGACAAATATCAAATATGCTCGTTATTTCTATGAGTTATATGTGGCTGAAAGTTATCGTCCACAACTTGTGGATGATGACAATGAAGTGCGACATAATCTTGATGAAAAAAAGGTATTTGCTTATCGTCCACAACTTGTGGACGATAACAACAACGATTCTCTTTTTGTTGAACAAATGCTTGCCAAAGTTCCATGGGGACATCATCGTATTATTATTGACAAGTGCGGCGGAGACGTAAAAAAAGCGTTATTTTATGTGAAAAAAACGATTGAGAACAGTTGGAGTCGAGATGTCCTCGAACTTGAGATAGAAGGCGATCTTTTTTCCCGTCAAGGGAAGGCTGTAACGAATTTTGCAACCACTTTGCCTAAAGTTGATAGTGATCTAGCCCAACAACTTACCAAAGATCCATATATTTTTGATGTGCAGGGATTGACGGAGCAATATCGCGAGACGGAGCTTACGAAGGCTATGTGCGAAAATATTGTTAGATTGTTGAATTCAATGGGAAAGGGATTCGCTTTCGTAGGACGTGAGTACGTTATTGAGATGGGCGGTGATGAGTTTCGTATGGATCTGCTTTTCTATATTATTCCATTGCATAGATATTTTGTTGTAGAAGTTAAAAACACAAAATTCAAGCCTGAGTATCTAGGTCAGCTACAGGGGTATATAGCGGCTTGCGATCTTATGCTAAATACTCCCAAAGACGAACCGGCTATTGGTCTTCTCGTTTGTCGTGATAAGAATGTACCGCTTGCCAAGTATCTTTTGGGAAAAATCAATATGCCTATTGGTATTTCGGACTATGAACTTATGAGAAAAGTGCCAGAAAATTTTAAAAGTCAGCTTCCGACTGTTGAAGAAATTGAATCAGAACTCGCCAATATGGAAAAGGAGAGAAAGAACAATGACACATCAAGAACTGATTGACGACCAAAAACAGAAATTCTTTAGGCTGACCAAGCGTCTTGATTCGTTTTGGAATGGCTTTTCAGGGCCTGATCCAAAATGGGAGATTATTTATCCTGTGCGAAGCGCAAAAGGGCGTTGGGGGAGATGCTTTGCGTGTCGTTACAAAGACATGACAAGCTTTGTTTTCTCCAATAATCTGCAGGCAACAGTTTATTTTGGCGAGGATAAGTTCGATCTTAATATCTCTGATGTGTGGCACAATCTTCGTGTCGCATTAGAATCAGTTGATGATGTTTTGATTTGGTTGGATGTTGTTGAGAAAGATCCAATGGCTGCAAACAGGCGAATAGCTAATGAATATCCCGCGGATGAACGAGAGGGCGTTATTCCACGCAGCATAGTTGAGCGTTATATTCCTGAACTTTCAATAGGCAAAGCGCTTGGAGAGGCAAAATCAAAAGCGTTTTCGGACATATTTGACTCAGGATATTTCTATCACGAGGAAAATGCCTATTGCGAAGACATGACTGCTAACAAGTTCTTCGAATACTGCCGCATCGCCTATATCGCCTCCGAAGAGAGGGACGATCATCTTAACAAGTCGCTTTCCGGACGCGAAATGTATGACAAATATTCCGATGGGCGGTACGGAGCGCTTCTGGATATTGATCCTGATTCAACCGAGCAGTTTCTGGCATGGCTCGACGGAAAGGTGCCTTGCGACAGACACGGCGGCGACCACCCATGGGAAATAAAGCGCGGAGGGAATACCACGCATATTGATCTTTATGTCTATAGGCCGGAACGAAGCCTATGGTTTAGGGACGATAAGAAAAAAGATAAAAATAAATCGCGAACAGTTAAGGTCGGATTGCGAGGCCATCACATAGGACGAATCGTTGAGACTGTGAAAATGTTCCTGGCGATTAAGAAGGCCGGACTGCCAATATGGATCTCAGAACCTGAGAGTGTTCGCAACAGGATACTAGGTCTTGACTGGATAGGCATAATACCAGAGTATGATTATCTTCACCGGGGATGGCAGCGTTTCCCGGGAGATTTTAATATTGCTGACGTAATGCATTTCTCGGAATTTGGCAGAAATAGGCGATATGCGGTTCCTTTCGTTTCGTGGAAGCCTCTTCCAGTGATACTACCGAGAAAATTTAGCTAATTGAAGGATCAAGCCGACTGTCTCTCTTCGAAGTTCAAAAAGAAATCAGTCCGTTAACAACCAATGGCGATTATTCTTCCACTTCCTCGATGGTTCAGGGGAAATGTCTTATGCTTAATCCGATGATTTCTTTGACGGTTACCTAGGCTTTAAAGTTTTTACCTGTTTTACCAAACGCTCAGGCAGATTAATCTGACGAGACTTTTAAGTATCATTAATAAAACCAATAAAAGGAAACAACTGAAATGAAGAGAACTCTCGTTTTTGCGGTTGCCGCTATCTGCGCTGTTCAGCTTTTTGCGGCGGAAAAAAGCATCAAAATGACCTACACCGTTGACGGAGATGTGGCGACTAACTTCACGGCCCAGGTCCAGGAAGGCTTGGATTTCTTTTCCGAATTTCCTCTGCCCGAGGGCCGCACGCCTAACCTTGTAACGATAGAGGGCAAGTGCGAACAGGAGCGCCATACCAACTGCTGCCTGACGGTGGGATTGAACAAATACGATCGCAATTACACGCAGGCCAAGGAGCTGAGGGGAGCCGTAAACGATGCCAAGATGATGGCTGAAGCCCTGAAAAAAGGGGGAGTGTACAAAAAGAGCACGACCTTGACAGACCAGGAAGGAACGAAGGAAAACATCAGGGAAGTCATCCGTGAATGCGCTGAGAAACTTGTGGAGGGGGACTCTTTCCTTTATCACCACTCTTCCCACGGCGACAATAAACCTAAATATTTGATCTGCACTTACGATGCCGACTACACAGCCGAGGAGCTGGCGGAGGACATCGCGCAGTTCAAGGACGGCGTCAAAGTCGTCATCATAATAGACGCCTGCCATTCCGGCGGCATGTTTGAGGAAGGCGGCTTCGCCGAGGGCTTCGCCAACGCCGTTCTTTCCAAACTGTCAGAGATAAAAGCCCAAAACGCTCCTCCGGGAGCCGATATCAAGGTCAGCGACTGTCTCTTTTTGTGCGCCACCAGAAAGGATCAGCTGTCGCAAGATATTGGCGAAAACAGCGCTTTCACCAAGGGTATCCTCTCTTATTGCTTTTCCGCCGCCGCCGACAAGGACAGGGACGGACTCGTGTCCTTCACGGAGATTTATGAAAAAGCCTGCGACTTCACCAAGGAAGTCATTAAAAAAGGCCAGGATCCCGTTATCAGCAACGCAATGCTGGGCGAAGAATGGTACTTCGGTCATGTGGATGATTACGACGCTGTCTATGCTCTTTCCGTCTATCCGGATGACAACTCAATGTCTTTTTATCTGGAAAAAGTCACCCAGGATCTTGAAGTCAACATCCGGATCGACGACAAAAACAACGCCTTCAATGTGAAAAATTTCAAGGCGAAAGTTGATCTTACAAAAACCAAAGGAAAGATGCGCGCACTTTACTTGACGCAAATCAATGCCACGCTTGTTTTCCCCTTCGCCCTCGAAGACTATACCAGTATTCGCGAACTTCCGGTCAGCCTGGCCCTTTTTGACAGGATAATCATAGGCAGCGGAGTTCTCTTCGGTAAGCCGAAGAAAAAACTGTTGCTGCAGGACGCCATTAAAGGCAACGACATTGTCAAAACTGTTTTAAGCGTCAACAAGAAAAAGCAAGAGACAACTCTGAAGATCAACTACGTTTACTACACAGACCTCAACAGCCGCCTGGAGCCCGGCACCTACGACATACTCCTCTCGTCCAAGATAAGGGGAATCAATTATCGCAAAGATATCAACGTGACCGTGACGGAAAAGAGCGGCAAAGGTCTTATGGTAAAGATGAACAAGAAAAAATAAGAAAGCCAATACTTGCGACAGAAAAAACGCCCGCTCTCCCGCGGGCGTTTTTTAATCCCACTCCGCTGACTTTAGGTCATTGACTTGCGGTCATTAAAATGATAAAATGTTCCTGAACTTTTAATAAAAGGCATTGCTTATGAACAAAAGGCAACTAGAGGCGCAGGAAACACGCAGGAAAATTTACGAGACCGGCTGTCGGCTGATCGAGGAGAAAGGCTTCCAGAACGTTTCCGTGGAGGACATCACGAAAGCCTGCGGCGTCGCGAAAGGCACTTTCTACGTTTACTTCAAAAGGAAAGAGGAGATAGTGTTCGAGTGCTGCAGCGAATGGTTCAAGGAAGTCGACCGCATGGCCAGGGAGCACAAAGGCGATCTTGTGGAAAAACTGACCGTCTATTTCAAAGGCTTCATGGAGGGCGTCACCTGCGGGGGGATAGAGCTCTGCCGCCAGTGGGTGAGGGAAGTCATCGACCCGAAGGAGGCGCCAGGAGAAATGTGCGGAGGTAAATATCCCTACGACCTGAAGCATCTGAGAGTTTTTTTCAGCGACGCCGTGAAAGAAGGGCTTTTGAAAAAAAGCACGCCTGTGGAAGAGCTGGTCAGGCTTTTTCTTTGCCAATTGTACGGCATGATGACCTGCTGGTGCATGAGCGACGCGGAATTCGTTCCGGAAGAATGGGTCGAACGCCTTGCGAAAGTTCAGCTCGCCGCTTTGCTGGGACCGTATTTAACAAAAAAACCATAATGTGAAACATGAAATCAATGCTTTTCTTTTTCTCAATCTGCGCGTTCCTTTTCGCTTCGAATGTTTCCGCATGGGCGGATGAAACTGCGCAAGAACAAAAAAAGGATCCTGTTATGCGTATAAACGAACTCCTTGAGAACTCCGGGGCTTTTTTCCTGGCCACCTGCGACGGCGACCAGCCCAAACTCCGTCCCTTGGGCGCCCATCAGATCGTGGACGGAAAAGTCTGGCTGGGCGTCGGCGAATTTAAGAATGTCTATCGCCAGCTTCGCGATAATCCCAAATGCGAAGTTGTGGCGCTTCAAAAAGAAGGAGGAAAATGGCTCCGCTGGACGGGACGCGCGGACTTCGCGGAGGGCAAGGAGCGGGAAAAACTGGAGGAAGTGTTCCTGAACGCCATGCCGCATCTGCGCTCCATTTATGACGGCTCACCGGGGAAGCGCATGATGTGCTTTACCATCTCCAACGCCAGGGCGGAGCTTATTCCGATAATGCCTCCCGGCGAGATCATCCTGGACGAGCTTTCAGGCGGCGATGAGAAATGGGACAAAGTTTTCCCTGAATCCGACAAAGTGGAACATTCAAAAGCAACATTTAAAAACCGTTTCGGCATAACGCTGGCGGCTGACGTTTACAAGCCCAGGGGAATTGAGGGGAAACTTGCAGCGTTGGCCGTCAGCGGCCCTTTCGGAGCGGTGAAAGAACAGTCCTCCGGACTCTATGCGCAAACCTTGGCGGAAAGAGGCTTCCTGACCATCGCCTTCGATCCTTCTTTCACCGGCGAGTCAGGCGGCGAGCCGCGCTATGTCGCTTCCCCTGACATCAACACGGAAGATTTCCAGGCCGCCGTCGATTATCTTGTTTCAAGAAACGACGTTGATCCCGAGAAGATCGGCATCCTCGGCATCTGCGGCTGGGGCGGGATCGCCATTAACGCGGCGGCCGTTGACACGCGCGTCAAGGCGACAGTAGCCTCGACGATGTACGACATGACAAGAGTTATTGGGAACGGCTATTTTGACAAAGAAGACTCGGCGGAGGAGAGAAACAAAAAACGCGCCGCGCTGAACGATCAGCGCTCGGCGGATTTCAAAGCCGGCAGAGTAGAATTGGCGGACGGTGTAATCGACCCATTGCCGGAGGACGCGCCGCAGTTTGTCAAGGACTACCACGCCTATTACAAGACGCCCAGGGGCTATCACAAACGTTCGCTTAACTCCAACGGCGGATGGAACAAGACCAGCGCGCTTTCTTTTCTCAACGCTAGGTTTTTGCATTACGCCGGCGAGATAGACAGAGCCGTTTTGATAGTGCACGGCGAACTGGCCCACAGCCGCTATTTTGGCGAAGACGCTTTCAAGCTTCTTAAGGGCGATAACAAGGAGCTTGTCATCGTTCCCGGAGCCAGCCACTGCGACCTCTATGACAACTTTGAAAAGATCCCCTTCGACAAGATCGAGGAGTTTTATAGGAAAAATTTGAAATAACAAATCATAAAGGGGATTTATGAAAAAACTATTGCTAACCTTATTGGCCGCCGCTGTTGCCACAAATGGTATCGCGACTACCAAGGTTGTGAAACCTGAAAGCGAACCGGCTGAGGTTTACTTCACCCACGACATTTCGCCCACTGGCCTTATGAAGGCCTATAAGGCGCTGAACCGCCCCTTGGAGGGGAAAAAGGTTGCCGTTAAGATCTCCACTGGAGAAGCGGGCAACAACCACTACCTCCATCCTGAGCTCATCGGCGATTTCGTCCAAAGCTTAAAAGGCGACATCGTGGAGTGCAACACCGCCTATGCGGGAAAACGCATGAAAACTTCCGACCACAGGCAGACCATAGAGGACCACGGCTTCAACGCGATCGCCAAGGTCGTCATTATGGATGAATTTGAGGAAACGGAAATACCGACGCCCAAAGGCTCCGTGCATCTTAAGAACGATCTTATAGGCGCGGCCCTCAAAGACTACGACGGCTTCGTCATCCTGAACCACTTCAAGGGCCACCAGATGGGCGGCTTCGGCGGCGCGCTGAAGAACCTCTCCATCGGCTGCGGCTCCAGCAGGGGAAAATCCAGG
>JAFZID010000073.1 GCA_017554565.1 bacterium | reverse complement strand
CGGGCCGGCAGGCCCAGGAACATGACTTCGCAGTTCCTGACGGGAGGCTTGTTGACGGTGTAGCGGGCGTATTCGTTCCACACTCTGATGCGGCGGCCGTTCTCGGCTTCCCACCACATCAGGGGGAAGATCCTGCCGTGCCAGGAGCGGGGGTCGTTCTCCTCGCCCTCATAGACGAGCCTGATGGACTCGCCCTGGAACAGCTTCTTGTCGAGGGTCGTGTGGCCGGAGTCGATGTAGAAATAAAAGTCGGTTTGGTCGGCGTCAACTCTTTTCAGCTTGAAGGAGATGCCCCAGTGTTTGCTGTCCATCTCGAAGACCGGGATCTCTTCCGTGGCGGCGGAGCCCCAGAGCTGGTCGCCGTTGCCGTAGCGCATGTCAAAAAGTTCGGCGTCGTTCACGAGATAGAAGTGGCTCCTGGGCATCACCGCGGGGTTGTCGTCGATGATGCGGCCGCCGGACCGCTTGTCGTAATAAGTGGTCCTTTTGATGTTGCCGATCTCGGTGGCCATGGTGCCGGTGTTGCAGACGACTTTCCAGTTGGCCAGGGAGACCGCCGTTTCGGAGGCGTTGTACATCTCCACCACTTCCGGCGCTATGAGCCTTATGTAGCCCAGGGACTGGTATTGCTTGGAATCGTGCTTGACCTTTTCGCTGGATTTCACGATGACGTCCATCCAGCCCGTGGAGTCTATCTTCTGCGGCTTGCCGTCCTTGTATTCCCAGGCCTTCTCCTCTTCCAGGATAAGCTTGTTGCTGGAGGCTTTGCCAGTCACGCCCAGAGTGCGGCAGTTGTAGCCCTTGAAGGAGTCCACCGGGTCGTTGGTGACGAGAACTTTGTAATAGCGTCCGATGCCCTCGGGACGGCGCACGGAATGGTACCAGTTGACTCTGGGAAGAATGGCGGAGATGCCCTGGGACCAGGCCAGGAAAGTCACGGCCAGGGAGGCGCCGTTGGTGATCTCGTTCTCGTTGCAGATGGAGGAGAGCAGCTTGCCGGAGGAGACCTCGTTGTTGTTTATTTTGATCTTGTGTCCGTTGGAGCTGGTGACCTTGAACTGGCCCAGCTGCTTGCTGCCGCGCCAGCCCCAGAAGACGGCGTACATGTTTTTGAACATGTCGTCCTCGAACTTCATGTGGCCGGACTGCGTCTTGCCGCGGCGTTCCATCACTTTGATCAGCTTCATGTAAGTGTCGCGGTAGCTCTGGCTGGGGTTCGAGCCGCCCCAGGCGTCGCCGTCGCAGTTAAGGAAACGCGGGTTGGCGGAGGATTGCGCTTCGCCGGGGCCGTCCGGCATGGTGAAGGTGCCGGAGTGAACGTCGATGTGGCCCTCGGAGGTGTTGCCGGCCGAGACTATGAGCTTCCAGGTGCTGTTCATCCTCACGGAGTGGTGCCAGAACAGCTTGTGATTGATGACTTTGTCGGTTATGCAGCAGTAGTACCAAAGGGGGCAGTGCATAAGACGGGTGTTGTCCTTGGAGCCGTACTGGTCCTCCCAGTAGGAGGCGTGCACCCAGTCTCTCACCAGACCGTCGGTGGCGGAGGAGTCTCTCACCCAGAAGGTCATGGAGTCTTCGTTGGCCAGAACTTCGTTGAAGCAAATGGCCTCGGCGCCGTAGATGTCGCTGCCCAGGGTCGTCATGACGTGGTTCTCGTCGCGGTAGTCGATCATGTTGGCGGCCAGCTGGTTTCTGGCGCGGGACTGGCCTTCCACGGGGCGGCGCATGGAGTTGAGGCGGCGGCGCAGCTCGGAGCCGGTGATGCTGTTTATTTCCGAAGGAGCGTCGGTGGGGAGCGTCTTGGAGCCGGGCATGTCGACGGAATGGAGCGTGGCCCTGCGGTAAAGCTCCCTGACGGCGTATTCCTGGCTGGCTTCGCTGAGTTTCTTGAAGTTGTCGGACTGCAGAAGGAAGGGCATTACCTCCCTTAAGGTGGTGAAGGCGCGGTCGTCGCCCCTGGGCCTGGAAGCCAGGTATTCTCCGGGGTCGTTCACGCCTTCGTCATATTCGTCCACGATGCCGTTGGCGTTGTTGTCCAATCCGTCGGTCATCAGAAGCGCGTTGTTGCGGTCGTCGTCGCCGCGGTCGCCGGGAACGCCGTCCTGGCCGTATTTGTAGTTCAATATGGTCTTGGCGGCCACGGGCGTAACGCCCAGGGCCTCGGTGATGGATATCTCGCCGGTGTCCCAGCCGGAGCCTTTGGATTTCTCGATCAGGTACGCCTTGTTGATGTTCAGCTTAGCCGCCTCGTCCTCCACCTTCACGCGGTAGCGCCCGATGGCGTCGCCGTTTTCGTTCTTAACGTACACCCAGGGGCCGAAGCCGTCCTTGGTGGCGGGCTGCAGCGCCTTGGTCTGGGCGAGCATCTCGCCGGGGCTGCCGCTGTCCGAGAGAGCAGCGGCCATAAGGGAGGATTTCACGTGCGCCGCGCCGCTTTGGTAGAGCATCCTCAAAGCCAGCTCCGCCTGGGTCTGGCGGGAGGCGCTTTCATCGATGGAAATGGAAACAGCAAAGCTGCCGGCCAAAAGGCTCAGGACCGTCAGAACCGTCAAAACAGCCAGCAGGGCGACGCCCTTCGGCCTGGTGAAGTTATTAAAAATGTCTCTTCTCATAGACGCACCGTTTCAACTTTAAAATTTCACTTTGCTATTCTATCAAAACCGTATATCCTTTCGGAATATCAAAAGAAAATATCCCGTTTTTGCCAAATTGCAACCAGCCGGCTCATTCGAAGATCTTGTTCTCCTTTTTTATCACCTCGCCGTCCAGCGAAATGGTGCAGATGCAGGAGCTGCAAAAAACGCCTTGCTTGAAGCTTCTGCCACCCCTTAGGATGTTGCTCATCTCGTAGCTGGAGGACTTGACCGTCAGGTTGGTGGCCGCGTCGGAAACTAGGAAACGCTCGGTCTTGTGCTCAAGGTCCTTGAAGATCCTGGCGTCTTTCTTCAGTTTCTCGGAATAGCCGGTGACCTCCTCCATCATGAAATCGCATTTAACCTCGAACTCATAATCCCTCGTCAGGGGCGGCTCTATGAAAACGCTCATGTTGACCACCGCGGCCTTTTCCTCGCTGGTGACGGATTCCAGGATGTCCTTGGTCATGGAAGCCTTCTGGTTGTGGGAGGAAAAATCCAGGACTTTTTCGGCGATGAAGACGTCGACCTTTATCCTGTCCTTCAGGGGAAGCCTGTGGCTCCAGAGGCCCAGTTCCCCGGTCCTGGCCTGGTCCTCGTAGGTCTGGTAGCTTACCAAAGCGTCCTTTTTGCCGCTGGCCAACCCTCTCAGGATAAGCTCCCTGGCCAGGGAGGAACCGTTGGTCAGAGAAATGTCGCCCTGAAGATAAAGCAGTCCTTTCATCTCGCCTTTTTTTCTGGCTAAGGTTCGGAAGCTCCCCATGGACGCCAGCTGCTCTTTGGAGAATTCCATCGCCGTGCGGCCTATTTTAGCCAGCTCTTCTCTGCTTTTCGTTTTGCCCCAGATCTCGGGGGAGACCTTTTGGGGGTCCGGGTTGGGGCAGTCAATATCCACCAGGCTGAAATACTGCGTTTCGACGTTGTCCCGCAGAAGCATGAAATCCGCTCCGCTGTAAACGTTCAGGACGCGGTAGTAGGAGGGCTTCTTTTCCTGCTCCTGAGCTTTCTCGCCGAACTCGTAATTGAAAAGCCCCTTGGAAGGGTGGCTCTCCTGATACTTGTACAAAACGACGATGCCGACTATGGCCAAAAACACCAGAAAAAAGAAAAATCTCATAATTCACCTTCGGGTCTTTCGTTTTTCAAAGTTTTTGATGGTATCCCCCGTTCCGTTTCCACGCCCTTTGCGGCAAGCAGTCTTTCCGCCGCCAGGGCCTCCTCTTCTCCGCCCAGCGGCGCCAGGCTGATCTTCCGGCCGCAGGAGCCGGCTTCCTTCAGGATCTCGGCGTATTCCGTTTCCCCCATCTGCCGATAATCGATAATGTAAACTTTCGCCAGCTTTTCCCTTCCGAGGATCTCAGGAGCGATCTTCTCTTCGTAGTAATACGGCTCCCGAAGCTCGTCCGCCGGGCCGAAGGAAGGCGCGGCGGAGGGCGACGCGTCCACCATGAGCATGACCAAAGGCGCGCCGTAGCGGGCGGCCATGGCCGCTCCCCAGATCATGAAACGCTGGAAAGGAATGAAGGCCGCCACGAACATCCTGGGCAGCATGCAGCCGCCCAAAAATAAAGCGGCGAAAAGCGCGCTGAATTTAAGATGTCTGCTTTTCATGCCTTTTGCTCTCCAGATAATTTTCCAAAATAAGCTGGGCCGCCACCTGGTCTTTCTTTTCCTTCCTGCGGTCCCTGCGGGCTTCCCCCTGGATCATGAAGCGTTCCGCCGCCACGGAAGTGAGGCGCTCGTCCCTCAGGAGGACTTCCACGGGATAAGCGATCTTCTGTTTCAGATATTCCCTGAGGAGCCTTGCGCACTCCTCCGAATCCCTGCTCTTCTCCCCGGGCTTTCCGTTCAGCATGACCGGGTTCCCGAGGATGACCGTTCCCACCCTGCGCTTTTCGTCGGTTTCCCCGGCGTATCTCGCAACGATCTCAACTATGGTCCTGGCGTTGGTCTTCGGGCTGCCGCCCTGGGCCGTAGGCAAAGGCTGGGCCGTCAGACCAAGGGGGTCCGATATGGCGAAGCCTGTCCTCACGGTGCCTATGTCAACAGCCAGAATGCGCATCAGCGGTATTTCTCGTCGAGGTCTCCCAAAATTTTCTTGACGTCCTGGACTTTGTCCCTGGCGCAGACCAGAGTCGCGTCCGCGGTCCTGATGATGACCACGTCATTCAAACCGATGACGCCCACCAGGCCTTCCGCGTAGTTGCCCACGATGCAGTCGCTGGTCTCCAGAAGCTTCACCTCCCCTTTCAGGCGGTTGGCCTTTTCGTCCTTGGGCCAGTGCTGGGAAGCGGAAGTCCAGCTGCCCACGTCGTTCCATCTGAAGGAGGCGGCGCAGACCGCCACGTTGGAGGCTTTTTCCATGACGGCGTTGTCGATGGAGATCTTGGGAACGTTTCGGTAATAATTTTCTATGGCTTCCCTCTCCCCTGCCGTTCCGGCTTTCGCGATGATCTCTTCCAGATCCTTCCAGGATTCCGGCATGAATTCCTCGAAGGCCTTCAGGATATCCTTCGTTTGGAAAACGAACATGCCGGCGTTCCAGAAATAGCCGGGGGTCTTGTAAAGTTTCTCGGCCACTTCCAGGGGCGGCTTTTCCAAAAAATGCGAGACCCGCCAGGCCTTAGCGGCTCCGGGATAATCGATCTTGGTTTCGCCATTGATGTAACCGTAGCCGGTCTCGGCGTAGCGGGGCACGACGCCTATGGTCACCAGGGCCTTCTCCTGCCTGGCCAGAGCGACGGCGTCCCTGATGGTCTCCACGTAGGCTTGGACGTCGGGGATGAAATGATCGGCAGAGACCACCACCATCACGCTTTCGGGATCTTTTTTATAGAGCAGCGCGGCGCCGAGCGCCACGCAGGGGGCGGTGTTGCGGCCGCAGGGTTCG
>JAFZID010000008.1 GCA_017554565.1 bacterium | reverse complement strand
CTCAGCATTGCGAACGCTGCGCTCTCCCAGCTGAGCTACCGGCCCAAAAAATTTTTTCAAAATCGTTCAAGCATTTTAGCAAAAGGGGGTCTCAATGTAAAGAAGGGGAGAGAGGGTTTTTGTTGACTTGTTTTCCGCTTTCTGTTATCCTTACTATTCACAAAATGGATAATTATGACTGAGGAAGCTAAAAAGAACGAAGGCCAGGCCCTCATTATCATCCCCACTTACAACGAGCGGGACAACGTCGTGCGCATGCACGACGCGCTCCGGGAGATGTATCCTTCCATAGGCCTCCTCTTTATCGACGACAATTCTCCCGACGGAACGGGCGGCGTCATAGACGAACTTTGCGAAAAGGACAAGCTGACCCACGCCATCCACCGGGAGGGGAAGCTGGGCTTGGGCACGGCTTACATCGCCGGCTTCCGCTGGGCCCTGGAGAGGGATTATGAGTTCATCTTCGAGATGGACTGCGATTTTTCCCACGACCCGAAATACGTGGCGGATTTTCTGCATGTAGTTTCCAACGCGGATCTGGTGCTGGGCTCCCGCTACACCTCCGGCATCAGCGTCATCAACTGGCCTTTGCGCCGCGTCCTTCTCTCGGTTTTCGCCACCACTTACGTCAAGATAATCACCGGGCTTCCGGCCAACGACGCCACCGGCGGTTTCAAATGCTTCCGGCGAAAAGTTCTCGAAGCCATCGATATGGACAAGATCCGCTCCAACGGCTATTCCTTCCAGATCGAGATGACTTATTACGCCTGGCTGAAAGGCTTCAAGATCAGGGAAGTGCCCATTATTTTTTACGAAAGGAGCAACGGCACTTCCAAAATGAACAAAAAGATCGTTTACGAAGCGGTCTTCATGGTCTGGAGGCTTTTGTTCGGACATCTCTTCGAACCGAAACCGGCCAAGGCCTCTTTCTACGAACCCCAGTTGCTTCCCAAACAGGAGATCTGACGGCATGAAACTCATCGACCGCTATCTCATAAAATCCTTTTTCCTTCCGCTGTTTTACTGCCTGACGGCTTTCGTTATACTTTTCTTCGCCTACGACATGACGAACAACCTCTCCGACTTTTTGGAGGAGGAGAAGACGGTCCGCGAGATCACGATCTTCTATGTCATGCGTCTTCCGGAGATCCTTTCCATCACCATGCCCTTCGCGGTGCTCCTGGCCATTTTGTACTGCCTGGGCAACCTGAGCCGCACCAACGAGATCATCGCCATGCGGGCCAGCGGCATCGCCCTCACCAGGATCATCAGGCCGTATCTTTTGTGCGCGCTCGTAATAGCGCTGGGCACCTTCGCGCTCTCCGAATACTGCGGCCCCATCGCCAGGCGCAAAGCGGAGGAGATCATGCCGAAGAAGGGCTCCACTTTGACGCAAAGCATCTCCCAGGGGCAGAGCACCTCTTTTGTGACCTTCGAGAATTCCAAGGCCAACAGGATCTGGAACATCGAGGGGACCGCGGAGCCCAACAAGTTCCGCAACATCTCCATTAGGCACTTCAAGCCCAACAGCCGCCGCATCGTCCGTCAGCTCAAGGCCGACAGGGCGGAATATGTGAACGGCTACGGCTGGTATTTCTACAACGTCAAGGAGACCATCTACGACGCCGACGAGAAGCCCAAGGAGACCTACGATCACAAGAAGCGCAACTATTCCATCTACGAAGAGACGCCGGAAATGATCTTCAGCCACGCCATCGACGACGAGATGAACATGACTTTGAGCGAGCTGAAGCACGCCGCCCGGACCGTCAAGAAGGATTCCAGCCGCTATTATTCCCTGAGGACCGATCTGCACCGCCGCTACGCCATGCCCTTCGCCTGCTTCGTCTTCGTTTTGCTGGCGGCCCCCTTCGGCATCTTCCATACCAGGGCCGGCATGATGAAGGGCGTACTGACCAGCATCATCCTTTGTCTCGGTTATTTCGTGGTGGCCTATTTCCTGATAAACCTGGCCAAGGAGGGCAGCCTGAACGCAATCATAGCCTGCTGGACGGCCAACATCGTTTTCTGCGGCGTGGGGATCTATCTCGTCCACAGGATGCGCTGAACCTTGGGATCTGGAAATAAGAAACGCGGCCGGCACGCCGCGTTTTTTAATTGCTTACTGTTTCTTTTCCCAGATCTCGAAAAAACCTTCGGCAAATTCTTCCCGGCTTTTTAATTGCCATTTGTCTTCGCGCATCTCAAAAGGGAAGAAGACGTCTCCGGAATATTCTTTTTTGAGCCTGGTTATGTAAAAAGTCTTTATCTCGTCTTCGAAGAGTTTGTAGATCTCGGCTCCGCCTATGACGAAGGGCTTTGGATCGAGCGCCAGAGCGGTTTTAAGGGCCTCTTCTTTCGTATGGGATGTCTCTATGCCCTCGGGTGCGGAAAAGCCCTTGCGGCTCAACACAACGAGCTTGCGGCCGGGAAGCGGCCCCATGTAGGACTTGCGCCCCAATATCAAAGCGTGCCCCATGGTCAGTTCCTTGAAACGCGCCATGTCCTCAGGAACGTTCCAGGGAAGGGAGCCGGCTCTGCCGATCACGCCGTTTTTGGCAACGCAGGCGACTGCCTTAAGCTTCATGCTTCACCTTTGAGCTGCCTGTAAGCGGTGGCGCGCAGCGTAAAGTCGAAACTTCTGGTCGGGATGGTGGAGAGCCCCAGGGTGAAAAAGGCGGGGATGTGCAAAAGGAATGCCGTCAAGACCAGCACCCAGACCGCGAACTGGTTGCCTTTGGTAAGATTCCAGCTCTCGCCGAGCGCCGTGAAAGGATTCGCGGAAGTTTCCGTGATTATATAGTCCGTGAAGTACCAGCGGGCGTAGAACCACAGGCCGCCCAGGAACCAGAGCAACAGGATAAGCAGAGTGATAATAGGGGAGACGAAGATGAAAACGATCCCCACGATAAGGGCCGGGAAGATCAAAATGACGAAGGGCGTCAGCTTCACAAAGGCTAAGACGACGTAAGAAAGCGACAGTAACAGAGATCTTGCGAGCCCCCGGTTCAGGTCTTTTCGTCCTTCCTCGTCATCCTTGGCCGTTGCTCTCTTTGAGTAGAGGATCAGAACGACTTGCAATACGATCGTAACGATTACAAGCCCGGCCAAAATAGCGAAGCTCTTTTTCCCTCTGACGCTTTCCTTCTTTTTCGCCTGGTAGCTTTCCAAAAAACTCTGCAGTTTTTCGACCTTTGCCATCCCGTCCACGGAATCGTCGTTCATGATTTCAGAAAAGGCCTGCAGCTCTTCTTTAGTTTCCT
>JAFZID010000072.1 GCA_017554565.1 bacterium | reverse complement strand
GAGGGTGCGGCTGAAATGATAAAAGCCGCGCCCTGCCCGGCGGTGGCGATAGGGGGCATAAATGAAGAAAACTTACCTTTAATAAAACGCGCCGGCGCCCGGAACTTCTCCGTGGTGCGGGCCGTTTGCCAAAATAATGATCCGGAATCGGCCATAAGGAGGCTTATGGAGATCTGGGCAACCCAAACTTTTTAAAACGATGAAAAAAAGAACAAAGTACGTCTTCATCACGGGCGGCGTGGTGTCGAGTTTAGGGAAAGGCATTACGTCGGCAAGCCTTGCCCTGCTTCTGAAAAGCCGGGGCTACAACGTCTTCATGCAAAAACTTGATCCTTACCTGAACATCGATCCCGGCACCATGAGTCCGTATCAGCACGGCGAAGTTTTCGTGACGGACGACGGCACGGAAGCGGACCTGGATCTGGGGCACTATGAGCGCTTCGCGGGCGTCACCTGCAGCAAAGCCTCCAACTATACCAGCGGAAAAATATATTCCGCGGTGCTGCAGCGCGAGCGCCAGGGCGGATACCTGGGCGGCACCGTGCAGGTCATTCCGCATATCACCAACGAGATCAAATCCGCCATCCGAAGCGCGGCGGGCCCCGACGTGGACATTGTTCTTTGCGAGATCGGCGGCGTCTCCGGCGACATCGAGTCTCTGCCCTTTTTGGAAGCGGCACGCCAGTTCCGTTTCGAGGAAGGCCCCAACAACACCTGCTTCGTGCATTTGACGCTCGTTCCGTACCTGCGGGCGGCGGGGGAACTGAAGACCAAGCCCAGCCAGCAGTCCGTGGCGGTCCTGCGTTCCATCGGCATCATCCCGGACATTCTGGTCTGCCGCACGGAAATGCCGATCCCCCAGGAGCACCGGGACAAGCTGGCGCTCTTCTGCAACGTCAGGAAAGAGCGCGTCATCGAGGAGCTGGACATCACCACAAGCGTTTACGCTATTCCGAAGGCTCTTAGCGAACAGCATCTGGACGAGGAAGTCCTGAAGCAGCTAGACCTCAAGATGAAGCCCATCAAGCACACGGCCTGGGACGAACTGGTGAGAAGGGCCACGAAGCCGAAAACGGAATGCACCATCGCGCTGGTCGGGAAGTATGTGGCCATAAAGGACGCTTACAAGAGCGTGCACGAGGCTTTCCAGCACGCCGGCATGGCCAGCTACGCCAAGGTGAAAGTCAAATTCATCGAGGCCGAGGATCTGGAGAAGAGCACGCGTTCTCTGCAGGGTGTGGACGGCATACTGGTCCCGGGCGGCTTCGGCAGCCGCGGCGTGAACGGCAAATGCGTGGCCATCCGCTACGCCAGGGAAAACAAGATACCCTTCCTGGGGATCTGTCTGGGCATGCAGTGCACAGTCATTGAATTCGCCAGGAACGTCCTGAAGTGGAAGGACGCCAATAGTACGGAATTCGACCCCAAGACCACGCATCCGGTCATCGATCTTATGGAAGAGCAGAAGAAGATCACCGACAAGGGCGGCACCATGAGGCTGGGCGCCTATCCCTGCAAACTGACCAAGGGCTCGGCGGCCGCGAAGGCCTACGGCACAACCGAGATCTCCGAACGTCACAGACACCGGTACGAATTAAGCTACGACAGCGAGAGCTGCAAGGCCCTGGAGAAAGCCGGTCTCAAGGTGGTGGGACTTTCCCCGGACAAGAAGCTGGTGGAAGTGGTGGAGCTTCCGAACCATCCTTATTTCGTGGCCTGCCAGTTCCATCCGGAGTTCAAATCCAGGCCGACTCTGCCGCACCCGCTCTTCGACAACCTTGTGAGGGCGGCCCTGAAATACAAGCAGGAGCGGGAGCAGAAAAAAGCAAAGCCTTCCGGAAAAGGCAAGGCGAAGAAAACTTCCGCAAAATAAAAGGAATTTTATTCTCTTTCAAGGAGGACGGCGCGCCGCGCCGTCCTCTTTTTTTCGCCTCCTGCCGGGCAAATGGTCGGCAGTCCGCTAGATGGGGGTTTTTTTGGAAAAGCGCTGTTCATTTTTCGGGGAAATTTTGTTAAAATGTTCCCATCAAGGAGGTACTAACCTAAAATGAAAAACAAAACCAAATTTGTCTTTGTGACCGGCGGTGTCGTTTCCAGTCTGGGAAAGGGAATCACGTCGGCCAGTCTGGCCTGTTTACTAAAAAGCCGCGGGTACCGTGTCTTCATGCAGAAGCTCGATCCGTATCTGAACGTTTATCCCGGCATCATGAGCCCCTTCCAGCACGGCGAGGTCTTCTTGACCGACGACGGCACGGAAGCTGACCTGGACCTGGGCCACTATGAGCGCTTCGCGGGCGTCACCTGCACCAAATGCTCCAGCTATACCAGCGGCAAGATCTACTCCGCGGTTCTCCAGAGAGAAAGAGAAGGAGGATACTTGGGCGGCACCGTCCAGGTCATTCCGCATATCACCAACGAGATCAAAGCGTCCATCAGAAGCGCCGCGGGACCGGACATCGACATCGTGCTCTGCGAAATAGGCGGCATCGCCGGCGACATCGAATCCCAGCCCTTCCTGGAAGCCGCCCGTCAGTTCCGTTTCGAGGAAGGCCCCAACAACACCTGCTTCGTGCATCTGACGCTGGTACCGTTCCTGAGGGCCGCGCAGGAACTGAAGACCAAGCCCAGCCAGCAGTCCGTGGCGGTGCTCCGCTCCATCGGCATTATCCCGGACGTTCTGGTCTGCAGGACGGAAGTGGAGCTTCCGCAGGAGCACAGGGACAAACTGGCGCTCTTCTGCAACGTCCGCCCCGAAAGAGTGATCGAGGAACGCGACATCACCACCAGCGTTTACGCCATTCCCAGGGAACTCAGCAGGCAGCACCTCGACGAGGAAGTATTGAAGCAGCTTAACCTCCCGGTCAATCCCATCAAGCACACCAACTGGGACACCCTGGTCAGGAAAGCCACCCAGCCCAAATATAGCTGCACCGTGGCGCTGGTGAGCCGCTACGCCATCATAAAGGACGCCTACAAGAGCGTCTATGAATCGCTGCAGCACGCCGGCATGCAGTGCGACGCCAAGGTCGTCACAAAGGTCGTGGAGCCCGAGGATCTTGTGAAGAACGCCAAGAAGGCTCTCGCCGGCGCGGACGGCATCCTGGTCATGGGCAGCATGACCAACTACGGCGAGAAGGGCAAGAGCCTGGCCGCCAAATACGCCAGGGAAAACAAAATTCCTTATTTCGGCATCTGCGCCGGCATGGAATGCGCCGCCATCGAGTTCGCCGAGAACGTCCTGAAGATCAAGAACGCCGCCCTTTCCGACAAGGGCGAGGAGAGGTCCGCCATCGGCATCATCGACGAGCAGCGGACCGGACAGACGAAGCTGGGCGCCAGGGATCTTGTTGTGGAGACCGGAACGAAAGCCTATCAGCTCTACAAGGTCAAAAAGATCTCCGAAAGGCACCGCCAGCGCTACGCCATGCTCTACACCAAAGAGCTGGCGGATAAATTCGAGAAGGCCGGCATGAAGGTCTCCTGCTTGTCCGCGGACGGCAAGTTCGTGGAAATGCTGGAAATACCCAAGCACCCCTTCTTCGTGGCCTGTCAGTTCCATCCGGAATTCAAGTCCCGCCCGACCACTCCCCATCCGCTTTTCAAGGCCTTCGTCAAGACGGCCCTGGGCAAAAAGGAAAAGAAATAACGGGGCGCATAAAAAGGGCAGGGCCGGGGGGCCCTGCCCTTTTTCTTTTACCCAAGGGGAGCGCCGGGAGAAGAAATCTAAATTGACAATGGTCGCCGTTTTTTGATAATATAACTGCCTAACATAAAGGTAATTTTATATGAAAAAACTCATACACCTGGCGATCCTGACGGCTCTTGTGGCCGCTCTGCCCCTTGCGGCCGCGGACCGCGACTTCGACTCCATGGTCCCGGATCCCGACCACACTTTCGGCAAGGGCTTGCTGCGCGGCCTGGCCAACATCTCCTGCGCCATAATCGAGCTGCCCGCACGCACGACCTATTATTCCTGCCTCTACAGCTGGAACTACATTCCCTACGGCCTGCCCATGGGGCTTCTGGACGGCAGCAACTATACCGTGATCCGTATTGTCGGCGGCGTCAGCGACTTACTGTTCCTGGGAAGCAACGCCCGCAACCACACCCTCTATACGCTTTTCGAGATCCCCACCATGCCCTGGGACTCCCCCTGGCTGCCCACGGAGGAGGAGCGCAAAGAGATCGAGTGGTGAGGTTGACACTCAGGACGTGTTTTGATACAATACCAACGGTTTATAATCGAATCTAGTTAACTTTACCATAGATACGGAGGAAATATGCGCATCTTGGTGCTTTTGGCCATGGCCCTCGCTTTAGTCGGTTGCGCAACGACCGCTAAGGAAACTCACACCGCTATTCAGGATCTTTCTTACATCTATCCTGATGATGAGGTCGCTCATGAGGCCTATAAGACCGTGGAAAACGCTCAGTGGCTGTTCTCTACGGATGAATACGCCGGTTGGGGCTACTAAGCCGAAAATGAATTCGCATTCATTCTTCAAGACTCACTGCGCATGCGCGGTGAGTCTTTGCTTTTTTATTTCTAGTCTTTTCGCTAGCCTGGGAGTCTTCGCCAGCGACATTCATCCCATCGGGGAAAAGCTGACCTACAAGGCCTACGCCGTCGGGTTCCTGCCCATCGGCACCGTCAGCCAGGAGACTTTCACCAGCAATTACGAAGGGCGCACCACCTATTGCTTCACCGGCCGCTGCTACGGGGATTATCTGGTCTATCTGGCGGACGTGCGGCTTGGGGCTCAGGTGGACCGCTACAGCAGCGAGTCCCTTTACCACGAGCTGGAGCAGTACGGCACGGAAAGGCGCGGCCGCCGGCTCTCCTTCGACCGCCTGAACAGGAAAATGACCTACACCAGGCTGGAGAAGGACAAAGTCACCTACAAGGTCCGCCGGGTCATCGACGCCGACAGCGGCGTGGACGACATCTTCGGCGGCGCTTTCAAAGTCAGGGCGCGCCTCGGCTCCAACGTCGGCGACTATACGGAAGTGAAGCTCGTCGAGACCGACAAGATATTCCACCTCAGGGTGGAAGTGGTGGAAAAAACGATCCTGAAAATAAAGAACGTGGGCAATTTCCACGCCATGAAAGTGGTCATCAAGCCCCTCAACCTCAAGAAAGAGGAGGTCTTCAAAGGCCTTCTGGAACTGGACAAGGACGTCACCATCTATCTTGAGGAAAAGACCAAGACGCCTCTTTTGATCTCATCCACGGTCCCCTTCGGCTTCGTGAGGCCGAGGATCACCGTGCTCCTTTCCGATTGGCAGCAGGTGCCGGGCTTCGAGCCCAGGCCGGTCACCGAAGAAGAACTGAAGGAATTCGAAGGGGGAGAATAATGCTTTCCCAAAGAGAGTATCTGGCGGCTTGGTTGGTCACAGCGGTGACCATCGCCTTGGGTTTCTGCCGGCTCTCCATGGGCAGCAAGGAAAAGATCATCCCTTTGCGCCTGGACCAGGCGGAAATACTGCCGCTTTCGGAAAGCAGGCGCAAGCCCATCGATCTTTCCACGGCGAAAATAAAGGATCTGCTCGTTATCCCCGGCCTGGACGAAAAGCAGGCTGAAGCGATCCTGAAATTTAAAGACCAGCTGCGTTCCCCCGAGGATCTCCTCCGGATAAAAGGCCTTGATCCCGCGCTGATACTGCGTTTGTGCGAGTATCTTTTCCCCAAAGAGGTCCTGAAAAGATTATGACCGACCTCGACGCCCTTCTCATACTGAATCATCTCAGGGTGGGCCCCATCTCCGCCAGAAGGCTCCTGGAATATTTCGGCAGCCCCAGGGAGATCTTCCGCTCGCTTTTCTCCGAGCGCCGCTCCCCGGATATCGATTTCCTTTCCGGGGACTACGTCAACCGCCTTTTGAACTGGGAAAAGGAAGTGGATCTCATAAAAGCCTGGGAGATCCTGAAAAGGGAAAAAATAAGAGTCGTGACTTTTTACGACCAGGATTATCCCGAGCTTCTGAAGCAGATCTACGACTATCCTCTGCTTTTTTACATGAAGGGCTCGTTTTCTCCGGCGGACAGGGAGGCCCTGGCCATCGTGGGTTCCCGGGACGCCACGGAGTACGGCCGCCACGTGGCCTACCGCTGGGCCGCCCGGATCGCCGGGGCGGGGATCCCCATAATCTCCGGTCTGGCGGCGGGCGTTGACACCGCGGCCCACGAAGGCGCGCTTTCCGCCGGCGGCCGGACCATCGCCCTTCTGGGCTACGGCTTCGGCTACGTCTATCCCAAGGAGAACGAAAGGCTCTTCGACGAGATCGCCGAGAAAGGCGCCGTCATCACGGAATACGCCTGGCGCAAGGCGCTGGGCAAGGGTTCGTTTCCTTTGAGGAACCGGCTCATCGCCGGCATGGCGAAGGCCACGCTGGTGGTGGAGTCGAGGGAAAAGGGCGGATCTTTGATCACGGCCCACTACGCCGCGGAATACAACCGCTCCGTTTACGCCGTGCCGGGTCCGGTGAACGCTCCGCTTTCCCGCGGCACCAACAACCTCATCAGGGAAGGCGCGACGCTGGTCACGGCTCCCGAGCAATTGTCCGACGAGTTTGAACTAATGTTCCAGAGGCCGCCCCAGGATCTTTCCCTGGAGGGCCGCCAGAGGTCCGCGGAGGAGGAGCTGGAGGGCATGGAAAGGGCGGTCTTCGCCGCCCTGAAGGAGCCCCTGACTCCGGACGCCCTCTGCGAAGTTATCGACGAGAGCATCGACAAGATCTCCGCTTCGCTGGTCTCCTTGGAAATAAAAGGCTACGTCCTGGCCCTGCCGGGACGCCGCTATATGCGCGCGGAGAACTGAAAAATGAAACTGCTTTTCGCCATACAGAAACTGGACAAGAAACTGGGCGGCGCCGAAAGGTTCACCACGAACCTCGTAAAGAGCATGCTCAAAAGAGGGCACGACATAACCGTCGCCTGCTACTCCTGGGACAGGAAATACGAAGAACTGGGGATCAGATTCATCAGGCTCCCCAAGCCGGGATTTTTGAAAGATCCCTGGGAAGAGTATTCCAAAAGCCTGAAGGAAGCGATAGAAAAACTGGAAGAGAAGCCGGATATCGTCTGCGGTCTCACGCAAACGTATCCCCAGGACGTCCACCGCTTCGCCGGCGGCATCTACGCCTACTGGCTTCCCAAGAAATATCCCGGGACCTGGTTCTTCCAGAAATACATGCCCAGGAACCGCCGCATCCTGGAATTCGAAAAGAAGATCTACGATCCTGGAAACCTCGGGTACGCCGTGGCCATCTCCGAAATGGACAAGGCGCTTCTGAAAAAATACTACGCTTTTCCCGAGGAGAGGATAGTGACCATCTACAACGGCATCGACCAGGAGGAATTCCACGCCAGGGGCAGAGCGGAGGCCAGGGAAAAACTGACCAAGGCCAACGGGCTGGATCCCGGGAAACGGCTGGTGCTTTTCTCCGCCAACAACTACAAGAGGAAAGGACTGCCGGAAGCCGTGGAAGCGCTGCTCCAAACCAAAGATCCCTCCCGCTTCGCCCTCGTCGTCATAGGGAAACCGGACAAAGCGCTGAGAAGTTCGCTCAGGAGAAAGATAGGGGACAGATTCCAGAATGTCTGGCTGGCGAGAGTTGACGCTCCCGCGGAGTATTACCGCGGCGCCGACCTTATGCTTTTCCCTACGCATTACGATTCCTTCGCCAACGTCACCGCCGAAGCCATGCTCTGCGGCCTGCCCCTCATAACGACCAAAGACGCCGGCGGATCAGAGATGGTTACTCAGGGCGTCAACGGCTTCGTGGTGGAGGACAGCGCTAAGACAAAGGAAATGGCCGAGGCTCTCGATCTCCTTTTGGACGAGGAAAAGCTTAATAGCTTCTCCCTGAACGCCCCCAACACCGCCAAGGGCCTGACCCTGGAGACCTGCGCCCAAAAATTCGAGGCGCTTTTTCAAAAGATCCTGGAAGAAAGAAAAAGCCGCGCCTGATCCCGGATCCCCCCGGGCGGATATAATTTGTTATAATCCGAATTATAAAATGACCCAAGGGGTGAACGATGAGAAAAAGTTTTTATTTTTGCGCGGCCGCGGCGGCCGTCTTTGCGTTTTCGGCCTTCGCCGAGAAGACCATATTCGACCCGACGCGGCCTGTTTCCATGCTGGGGCAGAAAGAATTCACGGTCCAGTGGTACACCGCGGAGCCTTGCGCGACGAAGCTGCAGATAAGGGAAGGCGGGGAGCCCTGCATGACCTGGAAACCAGTTGGCGAGGAGTGCAGGCCCTGGGAAGAGGACGAGGTCAGGGTCGTGGAGGACGGGACCACCGGAACTTTCCACAGATTGACGGTCACCGGTTTGAACCCCTGCATACGGTATTACTACAGGCTCTATGACCCCGCCGCCGATCCGACGCCGGCGGAAGCGAATTGGGGAGCGGAGAAGCCCTGGGGAAGGGAATTAGCGGTGAACACGCTGTCTCCGGACGGATGCAGAACGGTCGTCAGAGTGCCGGTGAAGGTCCTGGTTATGCCGAACGTTTACAGCATGTACAATGTGAAAAAGGCGGACGGAACGTATCCGGAGCTGCCGGCGCCGATAGGCGAGGCGGAAAAGGAGAAGATCCTTTGCGATTTTAAACTCGCGGAAAGATTCTGGTTCGTGAACAACGGCTTCCGCGTGTGGTACGACCTGCAGATCTTCTGGGACGAGCGGCCGCAGCATTGGGGGGAAGTGCCGGAGGACGCGCCGGATTCTTACAAAGCCCTTTCTCCCTGCAGGAGTTTTTCCGGACAGGAATACCGTTTCCCGGGCGGCGGCACCTTCACCATCGTCGATCTCAGGCATATCGAGAAGACGAACACGGCGCCCGTGGAGGACGAGTACGTCGGACAGATAGAGAACGCGCAGCTGAGGTATTACGATCCCAAAAGCGGGAAGTGGCTCTACAGGACCAGCGGCGGCGGGACCTTCGGAGTGACCGATTGGCGCCGCGGGGTGCCGGGAAGGTCGCAGTATTTAGGGGACGACATAGCCTGGCTGACCTGCCACGAGTATCACCACCAGATCGAGAGTCTGGGGACCTTCAGCGGGCTGGACCGGGAGGACGACCACGTTATCTACGACCACTTCATCAACAGGCACCGCTTCCAGAAGGCCGACGGCGAATGGGACGAGACGCCCTGGGACCTCTCGGCGAAATGCGGCGACCATTGGAGCGGGATAGCCATGACAGACAGAAAACTTACCGATCTCCAGTGGCTGAGGATGTACTTCGGAACGCCGGTCCTGGTCGTGGACCGGGATATGGACGGCGTGCCGGACGGAGGAATGTTCTCGGACGGGAAGCTGCCCTTTACGGAAGCGGAATACGGCTACGACGAGAACAAGCGCTCCACGGACGGAGTTCTGGACGATTTCACGAAGGTAAGGGAGAGCATCTGGAGCGGCGGCGTGCTGCAGCCCTGGTTCGCCAGAAGGCCGGAGGAAGCCGTGCGGCCGAATCCCGCGTCAAGCGACAGCGACGACGACGGATTGGAAGACGCGATCGATCCTTTGCCGCTCTTGCCCTATGAACCGTTTATTTGGCCCCTGACGGCCGAAACAGACGGGGATCCTTCGGAATGGGTGAACATACCCTTGACCGGCGAAAAACGCGTGGATGACGTTTCTGTGCGCTTTAAACAGGGCCATGACGAGAGCGCCTACTACGCCCTGATAGAAGCGGAAGGAAATTTCACGGAGATACTCCTGGAACTGGACGGCGAAGGGCACGGGATCTTCAGCGGGAACGACGCCCCCGGCGGCAGCAAGGATTATTACGAGTTCAGGATCAGGCCGGCGGGGGACACGCTCTCGGTCAGGAAAGCGGGCCGCGGAGAAGGCACTCAGAGCGCCGTGAAAAAGATCGGCGGAAAATATTTCATCGAGATCAGCATAGAGAACCGGGGGGAATCGACCTGGTTTTGGAAGGGCGGCGGAAGAGAAGTGGGCTCCATCGTGAGCTTCCGTCTGCCGGACAAGTCCGCCTACAGCCTGGGCGACGGCTACCAGCCGATCTATTGCTTCATGCTGCCCTCCTTCGGCGCAAGCAAGTGCCCGGTCCCGCTGCCGGAGGAACTAAGCGCCGAGCAGGCGGACGTGGCGCTGGATTTCTCGAAGGACAATGATCTTTCAGGGTTTGAAGTCACTTCGGAATATTTTGAAGTGAAGGACGGCGCGCTGACGCTGAAGGACGGCATGCCCGGGAACGCCACGGCATACCTTTTGGCGCCGGGCTTCAAGGGCGGGGATTTCACGATAATGATGGAATTCGAAGCGAAGGCCGACGCGGTCCTGGGAGCCTTTGAAAAGGGGACAAGCGACATCGACCCCGGGAAAGACAGCGTGGGCTTTTTGGGCGGCTACGGCAACAAGCTGTCCAAGATAAGGCTGAAGGGCCTGGGGGAAGTTTGCGAGAAGGCGCATGCTCTGACGCCGGGACGCCATACGATGCAGTTCCAGCGAAGGGGAAAATACTTTTTCCTCCTTTGCGACGGACGTGAGATCGGCTGGTACGGCGACAATACGAAGCGCCCGGCGGAAAGGATCGGGCTTTTGGGCTGCGCGGGAAGTGATCTGAACGTTTACCGTCTTTTCATAAAAGGCGAAAAATAAACGATCTGCAAAATATTCGGCCCAAAACGCCTTCAGTCTGGAATTAAGAGCTCTGCTCCTTAATAATTCTGGGATTATGATAAAATAAACAAATACAGAATTAGGAGTGTTATTTTTATGTCTAATTGGTTATTGAAACTTATCATGGGCAACCGCAACAAGCGGGTCGTGAAGCGTCTGCGTCCCATTGTTGCGAAGGTGAACGCCCAGGAAGAGCTTTATCAGAAACTTAGCGACGATGAGATAAAGGCTAAGACCGCGGAATTCAAGGAAAGGCTCGCCAAAGGCGAGACTTTGGACGATCTCATGATCGAAGCCTTCGCGGTCATAAAGAACGTCTGCCGGAGACTCTGCGGCCAGAGCTGGGAAGTCTGCGGATCCCCTTACGTCTGGAACATGATCCCCTATGACGTCCAGATATTGGGCGGCATCGTTTTGCACCGCGGCGCCATCGCCGAGATGGCCACCGGCGAAGGCAAGACTTTGGTCTCCATTTTCCCCATTTACCTCAACGCTTTGACCGGCAAGGGCGTCCATGTAGTGACTGTCAACGACTATCTGGCCCGCCGCGACTCCCAGTGGAACAAAGGCGTCTTCGATTTCCTGGGAATAACCATCGGCTGCATCCAGAACCAGATGGATCCCGCGGAAAGAAGGATCCAGTACAACTGCGACGACACCTACGGAACCAACAGCGAATTCGGCTTCGACTATCTTAGGGACAACGGCATGGCCATGCGCAAGGAAGAAATGGTGCAGCGCGGCCACTATTACGCCATCATCGACGAAGTTGACTCCATCCTTATCGACGAAGCGAGGACGCCTTTGATCATTTCCGGTCCGGTGGGCGTCTCCAAGGAGAACAACTACCAGGAGATCAAGGGGCTGGTCCAGAGCCTGGTCAACAAGCAGCTCATCATGTGCAACGACATGCTGCACACCGCCAAGGAGCTATTGAAGACCGGCGACGAGAACGACCGCTACAGAGCCGGCCGCTTGATGTACATCGTCAGGAAGGGCAATCCCAAGAACCATCTTCTGACCAAGATGATGGAGGATCCGGAGAACCACAAGCTGCTTGAAAGGATCCACGCCGACCTCATCGCCGACATGAAGCGAAAGGAGATGCACAAGATCACGGAAGACCTCTATTTCGCCATGGACGAGAAGAGCAACGAAGTCTTCCTGACGGACAAAGGCCTGGCGACGCTCTCCCCGGAGGATCAGTCGAAGTTCATCCTGCAGGATCCTGTGGAAGAGACCATGAAGATCGACGAGGACGAAGGCCTGACCGCGGAGGAAAAGATCGCCGCCAAGGAAAACTTCCAGAAAGTCTATCACGACACTTCCGAAAGACTGCACAACCTCTCCCAGCTCATGAGAGCCTACGTGCTCTTTGAAAAGGACGTGAACTACGTGGTGCAGGAAGGCAAAGTCCTTATCGTGGACGAATTCACCGGCCGCATCATGCCGGGCCGCCGTTACAGCGACGGGCTGCACAGCGCCCTGGAAGCCAAGGAGAACGTGAAGATAGAAGGCGAGTCCCAGACTTACGCCACCATCACTATCCAGAACTATTTCCGACTTTACGAGAAGCTGGCCGGCATGACCGGCACGGCTGAAACGGAAGCCGAGGAATTCCAGCAGATCTACCGCCTGGACGTGGTCAGCATTCCCACCAACAAGCCGGTGCAGAGGAAAGACCTCAACGACGTCGTTTACAAGACCAGAAGGGAAAAATACAACTCCGTCATAAGGGACATCAGCCGCTGCTACGAAAAGGGCCAGCCGGTATTGGTGGGCACCGTGACGGTGGACCAGTCGGAGGTCCTTTCCAGGATGCTCCAGCGTCTCAAGATCCCCCACAGCGTCCTGAACGCCAAGTACCACGAGAGGGAGGCCGAGATCGTGGCCCAGGCCGGGCAGAAGGGCAGCGTGACCATCGCCACCAACATGGCGGGCCGCGGCACCGACATCAAACTGGGCCCGGGCGTCCCCGAACTCGGAGGCTTGCACATCATCGGCACGGAGCGCCATGAATCCCGCCGCATCGACCGCCAGCTCAGAGGCCGTTCCGGCCGTCAGGGCGACCCGGGCTCGTCGAGGTTCTACGTCTCCCTTGAAGACGACCTGATGAGATTGTTCGGCTCGGACAAGATCGCCACGCTCATGGAAAAGATGGGCATGCAGGAGAACGAGGAGCTGCAGCATCCGCTTTTGAACCGCTCCATCGAGACGGCCCAGAAGAGAGTAGAGCAGAGAAACTTCGGCATAAGAAAGCACACCCTGGAATTCGACGACGTCATGAACAAGCAGCGCGCGGTCATCTATGAGTTCCGCACGCACCTCCTGATGACCGACGACATCAGGGAAGACGCCATGCAGTTCCTGGACGACGCCGCTGGCAACATCGTGGACGACTTCATGGCGGCCCAGGGTGAATTCAAGGAAGTGACCGCGGGCATGGTGAACCAGTTCATCGCGAAAGTCCTGACGCTTTTCCCTGTCAACCTGGTCAGGGACGACGTGGCGAAGCTGATGAAGAACCCCACGGAACTGCAGCATTACTTGAGGGACGCCGTCTGGACGGCCTACAGAAGAAAGATCCAGATAGAGGGCGAAGAGAACGTCTCCAGGCTCGAGCACATCGTCTTTTTGATGACCATCGACAAGTTCTGGAAAGATCACCTCTACGAGATGGACGGCCTCAGGGAGTCCGTTTACCTGAGATCCTACGGCCAGAAAGACCCGCTGCTGGAGTACAAGAAGGAAGCCCACCACATCTTCACCACCATGATGGAGAGCCTGGCCGGGGAAGTCGCCAAATCCCTCTTCAACCTGACCACGGTCAGGGAGAGCCAGCAGGCTCTGATGGACATGGCCAACGCCACCTACAGCTACAGCGACGTCAGCAGCAATTCCTCCTCCGCTCCGAAGATCCAGGTCTCCGACGACAACATGCACATGTCCGACGTGGCCTACAGCGGCGCCGGCGGCGCCCTGAAGCAGAAGACCGTCGTCAGGACGCAGCCCAAGGTCGGCAGGAACGATCCCTGCCCCTGCGGCAGCGGAAAGAAATATAAAAACTGCTGTGGACAATAAGACTATGAAAAAAATCGTTATCCTTATGCTTATCGCGGCTTTCGCTTTGAGCGCCTGTCGCTTCCTGCCGGTGATTTCCGGCGAAAAGGAAAACGTCCGTTACCGCGAAGAGTACGATCCCTTTTAATGAAAGACCTTGCTGAGATCTTGAAAGGCGACGGCATCGTCTTCTTCGGCGGCGCCGGCGTTTCCACGGAATCCGGCATTCCGGATTTCCGGAGCGTGGACGGACTTTACAACCAGAAGTACGACTATCCGCCGGAAACGATCCTCTCCCATTCCTTCTTCTTCGAGCACACCAAGGAGTTCTTCCGCTTTTACCGCGACAAGATCTTAATCGAGGGCGTGAAGCCCAACAAGGCCCATTTGGCCCTGGCTAAGCTTGAACAGGAGGGGAAACTGATCTCCGTCGTCACCCAGAACATCGACGCTCTGCACACTATGGCCGGCAGCAAGCGCGTCTGGGAGCTGCACGGCTCGGTGGCCCGCAACTACTGCCTGAACTGCGGCAAAAGCTTCGACCTCGACTACATCAAGAATTCTGAGGGCATTCCTCTCTGCTCCTGCGGCGGCTACATCAAGCCCGGCGTGGTCCTCTATGAGGAATCCCTGGACAACGATACCGTCAGCGGCGCCGTCAAGGACATCATGCGCGCCAAAACGCTCATAGTCGGCGGAACGTCCTTAAACGTTTATCCCGCCGCAGGACTCTTAAATTACTTCAAGGGCGACACCATCGTGCTCATCAACAAGAGCGCCACGCCTTACGACCGCAACGCCGATCTTCTGATCCGCGAACCCATCGGCGAGACCTTGGGCGCCGCGGTTGGAATCTAAAGAATAAAAGAACATTTGGCAGTTAACCATCACTGTCTGACAATTCGGCGGCAACGCTGATAAAAAAAGGAGATTTTATGGATAAGGAAAACACTTTGTACCTGGATCTGAAAGACGGACGCGTAGTGATCGAGCTTTTCCCCGATAAAGCGCCCAAGCATGTCGCCCGCATCAAGGAGCTGGTTCGCGAAGGCTTTTACGACGGCATAGTTTTTCATCGCGTCATCGCGGGCTTTATGGCTCAGACCGGCGACCCCTGGGGCAACGGCACCGGCGGCAGCGGCCAGAAAATAAAAGCTGAATTCAACGACGAGCCGCACGTCCGCGGAACGGTCTCCATGGCGCGCGCCATGGATCCCGACAGCGCCGACAGCCAGTTCTTCATCTGTTTTGAAGACGCGCGTTTCCTGGATCAGAACTACACCGTTTGGGGAAAAGTTGTCCAGGGCATGGAGTTCGTTGACAATATTAAAAAGGGCGACCCAAGGGCGAACGGAGCGGTCTCCAATCCGGACAAAATCATAAAAATGCAGGTGGCTGCCGACGTAAAAGAATAATTTCTACAATCATTTAGGGATCTAAGCTACTGTATCAAATCTTGGGATTAATCCCAACGTTTGATACACATGTCAGTCTGTCAAAATACTTTTTGAAACAACCGGCAATAAAAAAACGGCCGCGGATGCGGCCGTAAATAGGAAAAGTCACGTTAAAAAACATTGTTGTTAAGAACTCTGTTTGTGGCGATGTTGGCTGGAATCTGGTCTATATTCGGCCAGGGATGCAGCAAGGCCTCCTCTAACAGCTCAAATTCAGGAATATCTTTCCTATCGTCCTCCAGGGCTCTTTTTATGGCTATGTGTTTGTCATACGCGGTAAAGAGATTGGTCGCGCAATAATTCCAAAGCGCTTCGCTGAACACTTGCTTATAACCGTTCATAATGGAATCTTTATTTTTGTCTTTTGTGTAACGGCTCCATTCGTGAATGTGTTTCAAAGCGTTGGTGACGTCGTTGCAATTGCAGCATGGCGAAAAAGCTTCCATGTGCCGCATTTCTTTCGCGGCGACAAGATCGACAGACGGCACGTCGATCATAAAAAGAGCGACTGCCTGCTTGTAATATCCAAATGTAACATAGATCTGTCCTGCGAAGAAATAAGCGTATGATATGTATGTCAGGCAAGTAGGGTAGCGCTGAACCGCCAAGAGCTTGGGGAGAGCCATTTTTAACCGCTCATCCCAAGCTGTATCTTTTGGTATTCCGTTTTTATTGCATCTGCCCAGAAAAAACAAGGCCGCTCCTATCGTAAATTCATCGGTGTTTTCTGGCAACAGGAAAAACTCAAAACAATTGTAGGCTTTGTCTTTTTCTAGAGTAAAATATAATTTCTCAACCCAATTATAGATTTGCCCAGAATATGACGGGATCAAAAGCAGCCTTTTGTAGTTTTCAATATCGATCAGCGGATCATCTGGATCGAATATTCTGATTTTTAATTCGGCAAGAGTGTCCGCGGCTTTGGCTAATTCGCCAAGAGAAAGCGGACCGCTTTTTCTTTGCGCATGCTCCTCACTCCATATTCGTTCTATGCTGTCCGTAAGGACGCAAAGCGGAGAAACGCTGTTGACGATTTTTTCAAGTTGGTCGGAATATTTAGTTTCGCTATTAGGGTATAGTTTGGATATTTTTCTATCGACGTAGTCCAAATAACATTTGAAGGCCAAGTCATATTTTTCATCAATGCTCTCTTTTGATTCGAGGTTCTTTGCTTGTTCCGGAAGCAAAGCGCAAACGCTGTCGACAAAATCCTCGGGGGATCCGCTGCAGGAACAGACGGCATTGTCAGCTTCGGCTTGAAAGCATAAAATTATGGAAAAAACAATCAGGACAAAGGGAGCTTTCATGCTTTTCAGTCTTTTAATCTGTAATACCAGCAGTTGGTGTTGTCCTTCAACGGCTGATTGCAAAATTTGATCAAGGCATTCTCTAATTCCATTAATCTTTTAAAAGCAATATCAGCATGCGGAGATGACTTTTGATCTGTTAGCATTGGTCTGAGATCGCTTAGTTTTTTATCAGGTTCAGGAATGACATATTTATGTTTGTTTTCGTTCCACCATTTTAAAAAAACTTCTGTGTCTTGAAAATTATCCAGGGATTTCAAGTAATAGTTACTATTTTCGGCGTGGTGTTCGATTAACTCAGGAGGAGTAAACAGGATGGTTTCTTCATATCCACTGTAAGGCTCCAGCATTTCAACAAGCGATGATAAGCTCTCGTCTCCTTTTTCTATTGCATCGGCGACAAATGGGAAAATGTTATAGCCGAAGCAAGATGTGATTTCGTTTAGAAGCCTTTGTTCAACTTCCGGTCTCGGTTCCTGTCTTGATTGCTCTTTTTTCCAACAATCATACCAAGCGTCCCAAATAGTCCTAAGATGTTTTCGTCCGGAATAGTAAAAGTGAATAGTTGCCACAGCATAGGAGCTTTTTGGCGGCATCCAGTTAAATATGACGCTATCTTTATATTTGTCCATTTGTAAATCGGGCGCGAGATCTGTTCCCATTCGGCTTTCAATGGCATGATACGCCCATTCTCTCAAAGATTTTTCGTGATTGTCCAACGGGTGTTTAATAGTTTGCTGATTAAGCGATTTGTTTTCAAAAAGAGCGAATAACCTAGGCAATGCGATTGCTGGCGGTTCCAAAGCCATTTCCATGGCTATGAAATAGGCATTAGTGTAACGTACGGCATCGTCGTACTCTTTGCAAGATTCAGTATCTTTGCCTCTTTTCAATATTTCAAGGTGCTTTTGGAGTTCTTTGCCCAGAATCAATTTAGTCTCTGTCAAATATATCTTATTAGTGAAATTTTGAAGTTCCGTGAAAGATATTTCTGCATAAGAAAAAATGCAGAATATCATGATTAGGAAAGCTAAAAGAATTTTAGGCATCATATATTTACCTGTATTTTTGTTGAATTTGACCGCAATAAGCGCCTTCCATTTGCTCTGAACGATGAATAATTATATGTTTGCCCCCCAGTTTGCTTTCAAAAACATGCCAATTACTGTGACATCCTTCTGTGCGATTACTTTTTCTTGCTGCGTGAAATATTGGGCCAAACATACTCGAATTATAATAAATTTTTCTGCAATTGCTATAAGATGTTGTTGTGCCGTAAGCTCTATCATTTCCCCAATAAGAATTCATAAAAAAACTATCTACATCATTGTTATCAAATATTCCGTTATTGTTGCCGAAAGTATCCATGCTCGTTAAGTAGCAATTTGTAAAATTAGGATTTGCAACGAATTTATTGTCATAAACATATGATGGATTTCCGTCTAATACATCTTTAACCCAAAAATTCGTGTTGTTGATTTTTCCACTTTGTTTTATGGCATAGCTTAGACAATTATACTGAGAAACAGATGATCCCGGTTTATACATCCACTCATTATCAACGAGGTTAGTGCCGGGAGCAGTTTTTCTCTTTATGTTATTTGTTGGATATTTTATGCCTGTGTTTTCATAACCAAAAACACCATAATCTAACGAAATTTTTTCGTTGTGATTCACAATTAATTTTATCTGGATATTATCATCACATTTTATACCTTCAACATAGTTTGGAAGAATATCATAAATATGACTAATTGGCATCGAACCACAATAAGCGGTGAGATCTAAATCTAATAATTCGCAAGGAGATATTGAATCTAAATTTGAATAAAAATTAAGCGAATTGTTTGGCGTAACATTAAGCTCGATCTGTTGAATTTCAGTATCAGAAGGACCTATAATAATGGAAATCATAAATCTTTCTTGATATAATTTCATGCCATTTTTATGTAATAGCGCTTTTCCTGTACTTCCTAAAATATCAATATTTTTAATTATGTTTGTTCCAATAAAATCGGATTCTCTATATGATTGGCGTGAAATATTAATAATTGGCACAGACACGCTTATGTTTTCAGAAGCTTGAATTGTTGTTTGCGAATTTTCAATACGAACCGTGACGTCACAAGTTAGTTGTATAGTTCCAGCGGAGTTACTAGCAGTTATCTCACATTTGCTATTGCTCCCACATGTTATACCGTCTTTTTTCCAGTTCCATATAATTGCTTCCGCGTTGTCATTTCCGCGGATGGAAACAGAGTAATTAATCCTGTCATTAGTAAAAATTTTTTTTGGCCCCACAATTTCTGCACTAATTGATTCGTTTGCAGTGGCAGAAAACGGTATAAAAGCGAAGATTAAAAAAAGATATTTATAAAACGGATGTTTCATATTGTGTTTCGTCAATTAATTATTAATAAAATATCTCAGGACAAATGGTCTTAATCTTCTGCCTTTCGTTTAGGAGCTCAGCTATTTTGGGCATATTTTCTTCGTTCGCAACTTGAGCTAAAATAACGTTGGTCAAAGTTATGTAATAATTCTTAATCATGGCGGGATTACTTGAATCAAGATTTAAGGATGCGATATCTATTGCCTCTCTTAAGATGCCTATTTCAACTCTACGATTGTTGTCGAACCATATCAATAATGTTTTCCAAGAATCTTTTTCTTTGTTTTTCAATGAGAGGTTAATTAGCTGTAGTTCCATCTTCGGGCTCATTTTCCCGCCTCTTTTAACGATCTCTTTGAAGAATTCTTCCGTATTGTCTGTTAAGGAGAAGTTTTTGAGATATTCTAAATAGGAATCTATAGCCCAATTGTCAAGAACGTCATAAAGGACAAGTTCTTTCTGGATTTTTAAAACGTTTTCATAATCTTTCTTATTGAAATAATAATCTCTGATGCGGTGGAAAAGGTATTTGTAGCTATTCCAAGAATTATCTTCGGCTTTTTTGGCGTAAACCTTTAATAGTTTTTCAGCCTCAGTAACTATTTCTTGGTCTTTAAAAGAAGAGGCTTTAGCTTTATACCAAAGTCTGGCGCCTTCGATTGCCAGTTCTAATGGTTCGCCTTCCGCAGTTTTAACATTTGGAAAGTCTTTGCTTATTGTTTTTAAAGACGAGGCTGCTTCAGAATGGTTTCTGTTTAGTGCGTAAAATTCCGCTTCCTTGAGTTTTTCCTTTAACACAGAGTTAGTGACCACTTCAGACAAAACCCAAACGTCGCCTTTGATCTCAAAAGCGTTGCAAACAAGCGTACTCGAAAATATTAATGCGTATGTTAATAATGGTCCAATAAATTTACATTCCATAGTTTTACCTCGCCGTATAATTTAAACCATTATACCATAAGCATAAATGGTTTTTTGGCGCTGTCTGTAAGCGTTTTTGCCATTCGTTTCGACATGCGCATGGGAGAAGGGATCTAAGCTACTGTATCAAATCTTGGGATTAATCCCAAGCTTTGATACACATATTAGTTTATCAAAAAACTTTTTTGAAACAACCGGCAATAAAAAAACGGCCGCGGGAGCGGCCGTTTTTTTGTGCTGTCTGTAAGCTTTCCTTACTGTCTGGCGTAGAATTCCACCACCAGCGACACGTCGCAGATGATGGGAACTTCGTCGCGCTGAGGAAGAGCCACCAGCGTGCAGGTCAGGTCTTTCTCGGAAACGGAAAGATAGGCGGGAGCCGGCTGACGGCGTTCCATGGCGTCCTTGACGATCTGCAGCTGTTTAGACTTTTCGTTGACGCTGACCACATCGCCCGGCTTCACGCAATAGGAAGGAATGTTGACCTTTTTGCCATTCACTTCGACATGCGCATGGGAGACGAACTGGCGGGCGGCGTAGATGGTCGGCGCGAAGCCGGCGCGAAGAACGACCGCATCCAATCTGGTCTCCAGAAGCTGGACCATGGTCTCACCGGTGTTGGTGGCCTTGGCGGCCGCCTTGCGGTAGTAGTTTACCATCTGTCGTTCGTGCACGTTGTACTGGCAACGGAGGCGCTGCTTTTCAATCAGCTGGCGCTTGTATTCCGACAGTTTGGAGCGTCTGGTGTTTCCGCCGTGCTGTCCCGGGGGATTGGGGCGGCGTTCCATGACCTTGCTAGCCTTCGGAGTGATGGCGATGCCAAGGCGGCGGGAGAGACGAACCTTAGGTCCTTTGTAATTCATGTTATGATTCCAAAGTAGTTGTTATGTTCCACGCAGCTGCCTTACTACTTTTCAGGCATAAATATACGTGGGCTGAAATGATATCAAATAGGGTGTTTTAAAGTCAAGGCTAGTAATGGATCGCGATACGGAAACCGCAGTTGCCGTTCTTGGCGTCCTTGGACATTCTCATAGCCATGCGGCAGTGGGCGGGAGTGTCGGTCTTGAAGATGCCGCCGCCCTTGCAGCAGAAATTCGCTTTCTTTGAGGCGTTGCCGACAGGGTCGGTCACGGGGTTGAAGCCAAGGTTTTTCGATAAGCGGTCCAGGCAGTAATCCCAGGCGTTGCCGTGCATATCGTAAAGCCCGTTCATACCGGGAGTCAATAAGCCAACTTCTTTGACCTCGCTGTTTGGATCAGCATTCCAGGCGACGTTCGTCGTGTGGGACCAGTCAGCAATTTGAGTTTGCGGATCATAGAAAGCTACGCCGTCGTTCCAGACGTAATCGCCGTGGTAAGTCCCGTTGCCTTTGTCCCTGGCGGCCAATTCCCACTCAGCTTCCGTCGGCAGGTCGAAAATCAGACCGTAGCCGGTTTTCTGACGCAGCGTGCCGAAGAAACTGCCGTCATCTACTCTGTAGTCGGTCTTTTCCGGCCAGGTCATGCCGTAAGTCTCGCCGCGCAGCTCTTTCTCTTGTATCTGAACTCTGGGAAGCTTGCTGTTTCTGCCTGTCTGGATATTCATTATCCTTGAGTACTGGTCTGCTGTGGTTTCAAGCACGCCGAGGTATATGGGCCTGGTGATCGTCACCTGATGCTTGTCTTCAGGGATTCCACCAGGCGCCCTGTTCGGTTCGTCCGAGGCGGAGCCCATATAGAAAGTACCGTTATTGATCCTTCTGAACCAAATATTGGTGGTCTTGCAGGCGTTATTATGGCCCACATTCGTAGGTCCTGTCGCGCTGGGGCTCATGGTGTAATCGGCGAGATCCAACTTAAGGTAGGTCGAAGCGGTTCCGCTGACGTCCAGGGCGATCACGTTGAACTTGGCGTCGTCTGTATCGGTATTAGGCTTGTCAACGGAGGAGTTCCAGGTGATCCTTTTTACGCCGTCCCCCAAGACAATGCCGCAGGTTCCTTCGCCTTCAATAGAAGTAAGGGCAAAGACGGAACCGTTTTCGATCTGGCCGTGGAAAGCCACGCGGAAAACAGGGAACGCCGCGTTGGAGGTTAAGGTATAGTCGATGTCAACCTTGCCGTTCCAGGGCCAGCGCTGGGAAGCGGTGACGCTGGTCAGCGTGCTGTTGGCCAGAACCGATGTGGCAGTGGCTAAAGACAGCAAAAGTAAGAATAGAGATCTGTTATTCACTTTATATACCTCAGTTTGATTTTCTAAAGGAGAGTCCGAAAAGAAGAAGCGCCATCAAAGCAAGGGAAGGCTCCGGCGTGATCGTGATGGACGTGACGCCGTTGACGGTCTGGAAGATCGCGGTGGGATCGTCGTTGTCATAGATCGTGTAGCCGAGAGTGTAGGAGTCGCCCCTGGGCAGATCGCCGGGATCCACGGAGGAGTAATTCCACTGGTAAGTGCCTTCTCCGTTCACGCTGCTTGTCATGATATCGTAGGTGTCGCCGGTGGACATGGTAAAGAAGCCTAGGATGCCGCTCGGGCCCTGGTCAACGGCGTAGAGCTTTATCCTCTTGTCAAAGTTCCTGGCGTTGTAGGCCCATTTGGCGCTGTAGGTGAGATAGTCGGTGGGCTTGACCTCGATGCTCTTGCCGGAGGCGATATTGTAGGTGTCCACTGAATAAGCGCCCGACCAGGTCGGAGGCAGGGGGTCGCCTGAACCGATGGTGACGTGAGCAGTCTCTGTGCTAAGGACATTGCCCATGCCGTCTTTGATCTCATGGATCAGCGTGTAATGGAGGTGTCTCGGCAGGGAGAGAATATCCTCGTCGGCGTAGTTCCAGTAGCATTTGCCGGATTCGCCGTCATAAACGTTGCGGTAGATGTAGTACGGCCTGATCATATTGTTTTCCGCTCTGACGGTCGATACTCTGTCGTAGCCGTAGGCCCAATCCGTGCCGTAGGTTATGGGATTAAATACTTCGATCAGGAATTCAGTTCCAAGATCTACGTTGTCAAGCTTAATGCCCGAAGACCATACGCTCTCAGCGGCGGGGTCGGTCTCCCAACCGGCCGCAACGGGGACGGAGAGAAAGACCGCTAAGATGATCAAGGTCGTGTTTCTAAGGAGAATATCTTTCATTTTGTTCATTCAGATATTTGTTTAGCTTTTAAAAAACGATTGCGATGCGGAAACCGATGTTGGTGGTTCTGGCGTTCCTGCCCATTCTCATAGCCATGCGGCAGTAGTTGGTGGGGTCGCTTACATAGACGCTGCCGCTCTTCACGACGAAGGATGAGCCTGAAGAATTGCCGACAGGATCCGTCACGGCGCTGTTGCCAAGGTGGACGGAAACGCGGTCGAGGCAGTATTCCCAGGCGTTGCCGTGGATGTCGTAGAGCCCGTTTATGCCGGGATTCTTCAAGCCGACATCGTGGAGCGCGCTGTTCGGATCCCGAAACCAGCCGAGGTTGGCTAAGTCGGAATAGTCAACAATGTTCGTGGTATATGATCTTTCGGGGTCTTGCGGATCTTCAACCACCACGGTTTTCCAGAAAGTCGAGCCGTCGTTCCAGACTTTGTCGCCGTGGAACGTTCCGTCGTAGTTGTAAGTTCCGTCGTCTTCGTAAGTCCCGTCGCCTTTGTCCCTGGCGGCCATTTCCCACTGGGCTTCCGTCGGCAGGTCGAACTTCAGGCTGTAGCCGGTCTTCTGGCGCAGTTTGCCAAAGAAGCTGGTGTCGTCGACCCTGTGGTCGGTGTAGGTAGGCCAGGTGGCTCCGTAAGCGGTGCCGCGCAGATCGGCCATGTTGACTTGGACTTGGGGTGTCTTTGCGCTGGAAGAGGAATCAGTTACCAGGGCGTACTGGGCCGCGGTGCATTCGAAAACGCCGATATAGAAAGGCTTCGTTATAGTCACCTCGTGCTTGTCTTCATAGACCGTGGGGTTGGTGGCGGGTTCTCTGCCGGGTTCGCTCGGATCGGAACCCATGTAGTAGGTCCCTGGATTGATCCTTTTGAAATACACTTTCCAGGTCTTGTAGGCATCCCTCGAAGGATTATCATTCGAAAGATCCGGTCCGGCCATGGTGTAGCTCATGGTGTAATTGTTAAGGTCCAGGATAAGGTACTCGGCAGCTCTGGTGACGTCCAGGGCGATGATGCCGACTTTCACATTGGTGGATTCGGTATTCGGTTTGTCAGTGGAAGCGTCCCAGGTGACTCTTTTCACGCCGTCCTCAAAGGTGACGCCGCAGGCGCCGTCGCCTTCAAGGGTGTTGAGGGCGAAAGTTTCGCCGTTGTCGATCTGTCCGTAGAAGGCTACGCGGAAAACCGGGCTGGCCGCACTGGAGGACAGGGTGTAGTTGATGTCAACCTTGCCGTTCCAGGGCCAGCGCTGGGCGCAACTGATGTTCGTTATCTGACTGGGGGTAAGGTCCGCCAAAGCCGATAAGGAAACGGTCAGGGTTAGCAAAAGCGCAAATACAGATCTTCTGTTCACGTTCTTACCTCATTTGGTTAAATGCATCTAAAAGATTTTCAGTTTATGTGAAGGATATGATACCAAAAGAGGCAATTAAAAACAAGCTGAAAATATATCGACGTAACTTCCCGGGAGAGCAAGTGCCGTCAGATGTTCCGCTTGCTTCTGAAATAGACGGCGATCTCGTTGATCCTGGCGCTCCTTTCCCTGGAGTCGTAGGTCCTTAGTCCGAGATTGTTGTCAGCGAATTCGTCCGGGCGCATTCAGTTAGTGTAAAGGATCTTGAACCTGACATAGCGGATCGGTTTGGCGCCGAAGGTGTATTCCTCACAGGGCTTGTCCGGGATGCCGTTGTTCTTGATGCCTATGCGCTCCCAACTTTCGCCGTCCAGGGAGATCTCAAGGGTGTAGCGCTGGGCGGAAAGGCCGTCGGCGTAGGGATAGATCGCGACCGTGTCGCAGACGGTGGGGGCTTCCAGGTCGATGGTGGCGGTCTGGCCTAATCTCGTGCCTTCCCAGGCGCTGCCGTTGTCCGTTACGCCGTCGGTCAAGTATTCAGGGCCGCAGTCCAGGTAGGTTTCATAATTGGAGGCGACGGGTTTTCCAAAAGCAAGGTTGCCTTCGATAAGGCGCGTGTCCAAGGTCGTGAAGGTGTTGGCGGAAAGGCCGACGGAATTTCTCAAGTTCGGGCGGTCAAGGAGGCCGCGGCCGAACTGCACGTACTGAACGTTCTTGACTTCCGGAGCGGAGATGGTCACCTGGTCAGGGCCGGTGATCTTGGCTTCGGCGGGATGGAAGACTTTGTCGGAGCCCGCGACCTCGAAGCAGTCGGGGTCTTTGCCGTCGGAAGTAATCAGGCCGTCGTAAGCGAAGTCGAAAGTCAGTTTGGCTTGCGTTCCTTCCAGTTCGACGCTCTTCACTTTCGGGAAGTAGGGCTTCAGTTCGGTCTTGCCGTACTGCTCGTAAAGGGCGAGGTTGGCCAGCCTCACAGCCAGGGGCTTCTTGTCCATGGGGTGGATGTTGGCGAGGTCGTCCGCGGTGTCGTAGGCGAGAGCCATGCCGGTATTTGGTATATCCAATGACCTCGTCTGGGCGTCGATGATCTCGTTGCGGTGGGTGTAGATGGCGACGTAATGCCAGGGAGCGATCTGAACGTAATAGAAGGGCAGGTCTTCTCCCCAGATCCTGCGCCAGCCGTCCACCAGCGCGTGCATTTTCTGATAATAGGACTGTCCGCAGGGACGGTCGATGACGTCGTACTCCGCCTGGTACCAGAGGAAGCCTTTTACGGCGAAGGGGACGAGGGGATGGATCTGGGTGTTGTAAATGGAGCAATTTTCGTAGGGAGTGGGGTATTTCGGAGGCTTGGGAGGAGGAGGCATAATTTCGCCGCTCTCCAGGGAAGCCGCAACTTTTTCTTTCCACTCTTCGCTTCTCTTATAGGTGTTGACCAAAGAGGTCTCGTAGAGTTTTCTTTGCTTATTTACGTCGTAAACATTGCCTTCCATGCCCTTGGTCATCTCGAAGCCTTCGGGCGGAACGTAAGACCTGATGGGGGTGCCGCCCCAGGAGCTATTGATGACGCCGATGGGAGCGTCGATCTCCTCCATAAGGCGCCTGGCGAAGAAGTAGCCGATGGCGCAGAAGCCCCCGAAGGTGCCCTTGCCGGCTGTTTCCGGCGTGCAGACGGCCCATCTGGTGTCGATGTCGAAGCGGGGCGTGTAGGAGGTCTTGTTGACGGTGGTCAGGATGCGGAGGTTCGGGTGGTTCGCGTTCTTGACAAGCTCGTCGCCGTGGTAGCAGGCCTTGATGCCCATCTCCATATTGGATTGACCGGAGCAGAGCCAGACTTCGCCGATTAGGATGTCGCTTATTTTTATCTCTTCGCCGGTGGAGGCTTTGACCGTCATGGTCTGCGCTTCGAAAGTCTTTGAGAGAGGAGCGAGCTTCACTATCCAGGAACCGTATTTGTCAGCGTTCGTTTCCAGGGTCTGGTCCTGGAAAATGACTGTCACTTTGGCGCCGGCTTTAGAGAGTCCCCAGACGGGGACGGGTTTGCCCTGCTGCAGGACCATGTGGTCGCTGAATACTTTCGGAAGACGAAGGGGGCTGTCCCCGGTTTTGAGGCCTAATTTTTCCGCGAAGAGAAGAGGTGAATACATAGCTTTCCTTATCATTAATGATTATGTTTATTCTACTCCTTTCGCAAAGGCTTTTCAAGATAGAAGCGCGCGTTTTTGAAAACGGTTTTAACGCGCTCTAAAAGCCCGGGGAGATTTGTTAAAATAGGCATGGATAACAAAAGCGTTTGAAGATGCCAGGACTGTCGAGGGAAGATTATTTAAAGGACGCGCCAACTTTGGCGGCGGAACTGATAGGCTGCTTTCTCTGCCGGAGGCTGGAGGACGGCTCCATCCTGCGAGCGCGCATCACGGAAACGGAGGCCTATTACGGGGAAGAGGACAGCGCCTGCCACGCCAGCAAGGGGCGGACGAAGCGCACGGAAACGCTTTATTTCTCGGGCGGCCACGCCTACGTCTATCTCTGCTACGGGATGCACGAGATGATGAACATCGTGACGGGCCCGGCGGATCATCCCGAGGCGGTCCTCATAAGAGGAGTAGAAGGGGCGGCGGGCCCGGGGCGGGTGACGAAAAAACTGCGGATCGACCGCCGCCTGAACGCCGAGGACCTTTTGATCTCCGGGCGGATCTGGGTGGAAAGAGGCCGGGGAACTGTCAAAACCAAGACCTCGCCGAGGATCGGCATAGGCTACGCCAAACCGAGGGACCGAAAGCGCAAATGGCGTTTCGAGGCCGCGGAATAGGCAAAGAAAAACCAAGGGAAGCCCGCCGCCGCGTACCGCAGCGATCCGGAAACAAAGCCTTTTAACGGAAAACGGCGCTCCTGAATTCAGAAGCGCCGTTTTTTCCGCCCGCGCATTATGATAAAATGAAAGATAGAAAAAACAAAGATAATATTTAACAATAAGGAATTTTATGCAAGCTCTTTTCGCTTTTCTGCTTTCCATCGGCGTGGCTCTCGGCATGCAGCCGCTCTCCACTTCCACGGTCTTTTCGGACCACATGGTCTTCCAGCAGGGGAAACCCGTGGCCGTCTGGGGCCAGGGCACGAAGGGTTCGGAGATCGAAGTCACCTTCATGGATCAAACGAAAAAGACCACCGTCTCCGACGAGGGCTTATGGAGAGTCGCTCTCGACCCCATGCCGGTCGTGAAAGAAAGCCAGACGCTGACGATAAGATCAAGTAAGGGCGAGAAACTGGAGTACAAGGACGTATTGGTGGGCGAAGTCTGGCTCTGCTCGGGACAGAGCAACATGGAGATGGGCCTGGGCGCCGTGGAGAACGCGGAAGAGGAGATAAAAAACGCCACGGATCCCATGATCAGAGTTTTCGAGCCTAAGGTCAGGGCGAGGTATCTGGTCGCCACCGACATCGACGCCACCTGGCACCGCTGCTCGCCGGAAGTGGTACGTGAAGGCGCCTTCAACGGCTTCGGCGCCATCGCCTACTTCTTCGCGCAAAGGCTGAGAGCCGAGCTGGACGTTCCCGTGGGCGTCATCAATAGCTCTTGGGGCGGCACGCCCATCAGAGCCTACATCCCGCCGGAAGTTTTCGACGAGTATCCCGAAGTGAAAGGCAACTCCGAGACTTTCTACAAAGAAAGGAAAGAGTACCTCGACAAAGCCAGGTGGTTCATGCAGAATTCCCAGAACTGGATCAACGAACTGAAGGGCAAAATGGCCAAGGGGCACGACGAGATCGCTTACCCGCCCTCTTTCCCTGAGAATCCGGGCTCCGGCGACCCCTGCGTCATCTACAACGCCATGATCGCGCCGCTGGTTCCCTACACTATCAAAGGCTTCCTCTGGTACCAGGGCGAGTACGAAGTCATCGAGCGCGCCTGCGCCCGCGCCTACTATTACAAGATGCACGCCCTGGTGGAGGGCTGGCGCAAACTCTGGGGCGACGACCTGCCCTTCTACTACGTCCAGATCGCGCCCTGGGCCCACTCGGGAGTGTATCAGAACAGGCCCGACATCATTGACGCCCAGATGAAGGCCCTGGACATTCCCAAGACCGGCATAGCCTTGAGCTACGATCTGGTGGACGATCTCGGAGACATCCATCCCAAGAAGAAACGCCAGCTGACGGAAAGACTCTCAAACCTGGCCCTCAAGGAAGTTTACGGCCATGAGGATCTGAAGCCCTACAGCCCCGTGATGCAGAAGGTGGTATTGGGCAACGCGGAGGCGAAGGTTTATTTCAGCAACGTTTACGACGGGCTTAAGACCGCCGACGGCAAGGATCCCGACCTCTTCAAGGTCGCCGGACCGGACGGCAAGTTCGTGGACGCCGCGGCGGAGATCACCGGCAAGAACGAAGTGACGCTGACCAGCGCCGAGCTCCCGGAGATCAAGTACGTGAGCTACGGCAGAGGTTTGACGGACCAGCCGAACCTGAGAAACAGCGAAGGTCTGCCGGCCAGCATCTTCACGACCTACGATCCCAGGGTGAAAAACCTGGCCTACCATCAGCCGGTGGAAGCGGAATGCTACCTGGACTGCGACGGCTATTATCTGACGGACGGCCTCACCAACCGCCACAACGGCTGGGAAAGTTACAAGAAGAACGAAGGCGAAGCGATCGTCAAGATGAAGGAGCCCAAGGAAGCCGACACGGTTGTTGTTTATCCCTTCAGCGACGGAAGCGACTGGCAGCGCTTCGTGGTCAGCATCAAGGGCGAGAACGGCGAGTGGCAGGAAGTCGGCAGAAAAGACGACCACAAAGTCACGAAGGAAAAATACGTCTATAAATTTGACAGGCAGCCTGTGAGCGAAGTGAAGCTTGAGTGCATCCAGACGCTGAACTGGCAGCGTTCCCGCTTTAACGAGATACAGCTTTTCGACGGTTATGACGAATAAAACTTTGCTTATGGTTTTGCTCTGCTCCGCCCTGGCGGTCTGCGGCAAAATTACCAACGACGACATCAGCGCAGCCAACCTTCTCGATTCTCTTTCCGAGGGAAAAGAGATGACGGCGCAGCCGAAGCTTCGCAAAGTCGGCAATGTGAGATCCCGCGCCCCGAAGCCCACCAAGCCCCCGGAGGGCGCGGAGGAGATAACCTGGCCCAACAACAAGGGCGGGCTTTTCGCCAAGGGCTGGGTGAAAGACGACAAGAAAGTCGGCTACTGGTACCTCTATCACACCAATGCCGTTTTGATGGCGGAGGGCGAGATGAAGGACGACAAGAGAGTCGGCTTCTGGGTCTATTACCACTCCAACGGCCGGCGCTCCTCGGAAGGCGATTTCAACGAGAAGGGCCAGGCGGTGGGCGAGTGGATCCGCTACCACCAGGACGGCTCCGTCTCCGGCACGGGCTCCTATGAGAACGGTCTGGAGGAGGGGGAGTGGACCAGATACGACACCAACGGTTTTCTCTCCGCCGTCACCAATTACAAAAAGGGCCGCCAGGAGGGCGACTGCCTGGTTTACGCGCCGGACGGCAAGGTTATCTCCCGAAGCCATTTTGAAAAAGGCGTCAGCAGCGGCTTCTGGGAAATGAAGGATCCGGAGACGGGCTCCGAAGTTAAAGGCTTCATGAAAAACGGCGTGAGGGCCGGCAGCTGGATCATGCTCGACAAGAAGAACAACAGGAAGATAACTTTCGAGTATGACGACAAAGGCCAGCGCACAAGTTCAACAACTAACAAATGGGTCGAAGAGGGAGAATGAAAAAACTAGCGTTTTTCTTTTCACTCCTCTTGGCGGGAATATCTATGGCTGAATTCACGAATTATGTCGAATCCACCACCGCGGTGGCGGAAGGCGAGTTTTCAAAGGAACTGAAAGAGAAATTTTACAAGGCGGGCTTCGAGATCGCCAGGCGCAAGATGGCCGACGGCGAAAGAATGCTCCGCGACAATCCGCCAGGGAAAAAGATCCTGCCGAGACTGGCAACCGGCGGCGGTTTCAACGGGCTCTTCGTCTGGGACACCTGCTTCTGCGTCATGTGGGCCAAATACGACATGAGCCTGCCCGTCACCTCTTCCCTGGACAACTTCTACAACCTCCAGGAAGAGAGCGGCGCCATCTGCCGCGAGTTCAGCTACGACGGCCTGCCCGCCTGGAACGGCTGCCATCCCATTTCCTGGAACCCGCCGCTTTTCTCCTGGGCGGAGTGGGAGCTTTATTCCTGCGGAAAGACTGATAAAGGGCGTCTGGAAAAAGTCTGGCCGAACCTGAAGAGATTCTATCTCTTCTGCGAAAAAACTTACCGTCAGCCGGACGGCCTCTACTTCGGCGACGCCTTGGGAAGCGGCATGGACAATCTGCCCAGGATGCCCAAGGAAGGCGAGCCGGATCTGGAGAGCGGTATTAAATTCAAGCCCGAATACTGGCTCCTGGACGATCATTTCGGAAAGGCGGTGGCCGGGAATCCGCTTTATTCCTGGAACAAGCAGATGGACTGGATCGACATGAGCTCGCAGATGGCCCTGAACGCGCTCAACATGGCGAAGATCGCCGGTGAGCTGGGCTACGCCGAGGACGAGTTGGCTTTCCAGGCCCGCTACGAGGAGCTGAAGAAGGTCATCAACGAAAAGTGCTACGACGAGGAAAGGGGCTTCTACTTCGACTACTACAACGGCAAAATTATACCCCGCTACCATGTGGGCGCCCTCTGGACGCTCATCGCGGAAGTGATCCCGCCCGAAAGGTTGGAGAAAGTTTTGAAAGTCATAAAGGACGAGAAGATCTTCAACCGGCCGGTGCCCTTCCCCTCGCTGCCGCCCTGCGAGCAGCCCTACGAGCCGGAGCACGGTTATTGGCTGGGCTCCAGCTGGCCCTGCACCACCTACATGGTCCTGAGAGGCTTGAAGGCCAACGGTCTCGAAAAGGAAGCCAAATATTTCGCCAAGCGCTATTACAACGCCAACCTGAACCTTTTCCTGAAGACCGGCACCATCTGGGAAAATATTTCCCCCGAGCAGAGCCTCAACCCCAAGGGCGCGGCGGGCCCCGATTTCTGCGGCTGGGGCAACCTGGCGCCCATAGCGATCTACAAGGAATTTTTGGAAGAGAAATAAAATGGAAGAATTAGGATCGGAAAACAAAACGCTGGACCGCTCCATCGACGAGGAAGAGCTGATCCAGCCGGAGGACGAGCTTCCCCCGCTGAAGTGGGAGGAAATGACGCCCGAGATGCGGTCTTTCGCCTCGAAGGCCGGCTGGAACGATTTGATGCCGGTCCAGGCCATGACCATACCCTACGTGTTGGCCAGGCGGGACCTCATGGTGCAGTCCAGGACCGGCAGCGGCAAGACCGGGGCTT
>JAFZID010000071.1 GCA_017554565.1 bacterium | reverse complement strand
GGCCAGGACACCTGGAGGGCAACGGCCCGCGGGAAGACCGCGCCGAAGATCGCTTTGACAAGCGGCGCCCAGTGCCTCTCCTTCCGGGAGGACGGCACGGCCATATCAAGCCTCAGGATCGCCGCCGGCGCGAAATACCGCGCCTCGCTGCGCTTTTACATGAAGAGCATCGAGCACAGCTACGCTCTGCGCTTCACAGCCAAAAACGAGAAAGTCCAGAAGGAGCACTCTGATTCCGAAGGCAACTTCCCGCTCTATATCCTCTGCGATCCCGCGCGCCAGGCCGCCCTGGTCTGCCACAAGCCCAGCGGGGAGGAAGAATACAAGGAGCTTTTCGAAGCGCCTCTCGACCAGTGGAACTCCCTTGCCTTCGAAGCGGACACGGACGTCTCCGCCTCCTGCGTGAATTGGATGACCGTCAACGACTTCACCACCAATTTCCTGCCCGGCGAAATAGTCTTCGATCCGGCTTACGATGAAAAAGACCTGGATCAGATAGAATTGTACGCCTGGAACTTCGACGAGGAAAATTCCACCGCCACCGCCGTCTCCATCGACAACCTCGTCTTCTGCGACGCCGCGCTGCCGGAACCGGCGATGCTCGGCCTGCTGCTCCTTCTGCTCTTTCTAAAGAAGCGCAGGTAAGCGATCTCCAAGACAAACGAAAAGGCGGGCAATTAGCCCGCCTTTTCGTTTTTAGGCGCCTTTCTCGGTTTACCCGATAACTGTATCGACCCAGCCCTCGGGGCCCTCAATTACGCCCATCTGGATGCCGGTCAGGGTATCGTAGAGTTTCTGCGTCCACGGTCCCATCTTCTCCATGCCGCTGGGGAAGCAGATCTCCTTGCCGTGATCGACGATCTTTCCCACCGGGGAGATGACCGCCGCGGTGCCGCAGAGGCCGCATTCCGCGAATTCGGGAACTTCGGAGAGCAAGACTTCCCTCTGCTCGACTTTCATGCCGAGATATTTCTCCGCCACCACCATCAAGGATCTGCGGGTGATGGAAGGCAGGATGCTGTCGGACTTCGGCGTCACGAAGGTGCCGTCTTTCGTGATGAAGATGAAGTTGGCGCCGCCGGTCTCCTCCACCTTCGTCCTGGTGGCGGGATCGAGATACATGTTTTCGGCGAATCCTTCCGCGTGGGCTTCCATGCCAGCGTAAAGGCTCATGGCGTAGTTCAATCCGGCCTTGATGTGCCCGGTGCCCCTGGGGGCCGCGCGGTCGTAGTCGCAGACTCTCAGGACGATGGGTTTGGCGCCGCCCTTGAAGTACGGGCCGACAGGCGTGCAGAACATCCTGAACTCGAACTCGTCCGCCGGCTTCACGCCGATGACGGAATTGGATCCTATCATGAAGGGACGGATGTAGAGAGTCGCGCCGCTGCCGAAGGGCGGAACATAATCTTTATTGGCCTTGACAAGGGCCCTCACGGCCTCGATAAAGCGGTCTTCGGGGAAAGGAGGCATCACAAGACGCCTGGCGGATTCGGCCATGCGCTGGGCGTTAAGGTCGGGCCTGAAGCTCACGATGCGGCCGTCCTTGGTGGTGTAGGCCTTCAAGCCTTCGAAGCAGGCCTGGCAGTACTGGAAAACGCAGGCGCATTCGTTAAGGGTTATGGAATCGTCGGTCACAAGTTTTCCTTCGTCCCACTTTCCGTCCTTGTAGTAAGAGACGTAGCGGTAGTCGGTCTTCATGTAGGAAAAACCTAATTTGCCCCAATCGATGTCTTTGCTCATAATATCTCCTTTATTTTATTTTTTTCTCAAAACAAAAATCGCAAGCGCCATGAATAAAAGGCCAGCCAAAGGCTCCGGCACGGAGTTGTCATGGACGACGATGTTGTCGAAATAGAAAGGCGCAACGGCCGTTTCTTCTTCCTCGCTTCCGTTCTCCACCCTGATGGTCAGGTTGCTTACGGCGCAGAGGTCGTATTCGTTGTTCAAAAAGAACGTGCCCTCGGGGAATTCAATTTCGGTGTCGCCGAAAACCAGGTTCAAAACTTCGTTTTTGTCCATGCTGGTGTCGAGGCTGAAGGAAAATTCCTGCCAGGTGTCTAATGGCGCATACGCCAAAGGTTCGAATTCGTCGCCGCCGGCGGGGACGCAGCCCAAGACTACCTGGCGAAGATCCTTGTCGCGGCAGAGGTAGAAGGGCATGAAGCCTGTGTCGTCGATGAAAGAAACTTTGGCATAACCTTCGTCGTCTCCCGATTCCACGAAGAAGCGGCTCTTGAAAGTGAAGGCGCTCTCAGCCGGCACGAAGCAGGAAGTCTTGATGAAGCCCGCTCCCGGCAGTTTGGCGCATTGCGCGCCTTCCATAAATGAGACTGAAGGCGCTTCCGGAGAACCGTCGGAGCCGGCCAGCCAGGTGTCCTGATCACGGAGAGCGCCCTCGCGATACCATTCGCCTTCAAACTCCGTGGCGTAATACCAGCCGCCCTTGGCGAAGGTGAAAAGCGAAGTGATTGAACCTTCCCCGCTGCCGGAGGTGGCTTTGTAATCCATCACCACCCTGGTGCGGTAGAAGCCGTCGTCCAAGCCTTCGGTGTAAAGGTCGAAATTCAGAGCCCCGCTTGTTCCGACCCTTCCGGTGGCGGGCTGAGGAATGAGATTCCGGGGCAGATCCAGCACGGTAAGCGTATATTTGAAAGCCCTGCCGCCGGCGTTCATAACGGGGATGGTCGCCCTTTCCTGAGTGGGATCCAAAGTTATGACAGGATCAAGCAACGGCACGGGCGTCTTTTCCCTTTCCAGTTCGACGACCAGAATGTCGTCCACGAGAAGGTTGGCGTCCGTCACTTCTTTGCCGCCGCAGACGAAAGCCAATGTGTTGAGATTTTCGTATCTGTTCGTCTTGTCGTGCTGAATGTAAAGATCGAAACCGGAAGTAAGGTTGGTCTTGAAATCGCCAAGGGAGAATTCCGTCAACCGGTAAAGCCTCAGGTCGATGGTGAAGGAGAAATCAAGCCAGGTGTCGAGGGCAAAAGGATGAAAGCCGGTGACAGCGTAGGGCTTTCCGTCGTTGAATTTGTAGAGATAAAAATCGCCCTCGTAGCACCAGAAATAGAACTCATAGAGGAAGTCCCACCATCCGTTGCGGAAGAAGAAGGAATCCTGGCTGGATTCAGAATCCTTTCTGATCTTCATGGAGACTCTGACCACCGCGTCTTTCTGGGATGTCACCGGGCAAATGTAGCTGTTCCAACCGTAGGCGTTCTTGATGAAACCGCAGGGGCCGTCCACGCCGTAATCGACGTTGGTGACCAGCATGCAGTTGTCAGGATATCCGTAGCCGTCGTCCCTGATGCCTTCCCAGCCGTCCTGGCCGGTGATCTCGCCGGGATAAAGGGCGGGCGGATCGAAGGTGTAGGAGCATATGGCGCCCTTACTTTGAACTTTCAAAAGGCAGACTTTGCTGCCGGCCGAACCGCCGTCTATAGTGACGTTGACGTAATAGACGTTGGTGCCCATGAGGGAACGGTCGAAATTGAAATTGAGGGCCGTGCTTTCCGCGAAAGTTCCTTCCGGATTCTTAATGGTCAGCCAATCCGGCTGCTCGTCGCAGTAAGCCCTGTAGGTCAGCTCCCCGCCGCCCATGTTGAAGAGCGACAGTTTTGCGGCGGTGGCTTTGCTGGCGACCAGCAAGGAAGTCGAAGCGATGGCCAGTATCGGACTGCCTTCCCTGTCTATCGATTCGACCTTGATGTCGTCCAGGCAGACGTCGGCGCCGGCGTCGGTGACTATGGAAAAGCTTTTGAGATTCTTGGAATCATCTTTTATCGGCACCAGGCTCACGTCGCTCTCTTTTCCGCCCACCGTAAGCTTATCCAGAATGCCGGCTCTGAAATCTATGGTGTAGGAAACGTCGAGCCACTCCCCCATGCTGAAGGAAACGTTCTTGATGTCATCGGGAACGTAGGTGGGCTTGTCCTGAATGGAGCCGACTATGAAGGTCCCGTCGTCGTTCTTTTTGAAGCTGAGCTGCATGGGGCGGTTCCACCAATCGCTGGCTATTTGCACCGCGGAAGCGGCGGAGTCGGTTGGCCAGAACATCTTGAAAGAGACTTTCAAAAGGCTGCCGTTCGGAGAAGGCGGGATGTTCTTCACGATGACGCCGTTCCAGCCGGTGGCTTTGCCTATTTTGACGCACTGGCGGGAATGGTAGTCCCCCACCGTCGCGACGTTGTCCTCGTGGCAGTAGCCGTCCGTGGTCCTGACGGTCCAGTTGTTCTGGCCCTGCAAATCGCCCGCTGTGAAGCCGGTCTCGAAATCGCAGGTGTAATAAACTTCGGCGCCGAAAGCCGCCGCCGCAAAGAAAACAGCCAAAAGCAAAAGATTTCTTGACATAATTCCCTACTTATTTTTATTTAAAGTATCAGAAATTATAGCACATTTGGGCGCAAAAAAAGACCGGCGGTCGGTGATCCGACCGCCGGTCCTTTTATGCAGCCGTCACTGAACTCTTATTTTTTGCGGAGCAAAAGAGCCAGGGCCAGGAGCAGGCCGAAGACCGCCGGTTCGGGGACCGAGGGATCCCTGATGACGATCCTGCTCATGTACATGCCGGCCGGGTTGGCCACGTCGTGGCAGCCGATGGTGAACTTCTCGATGCGCTTGCCGTCGTACTTAGGCTCGAGCGGCAGCTCGCCGTCCACGAAGTTGGTGACGAAATCACCGAAGGTGATCTCTTTAACGCAGGCCACGAGAGGATCGGTGTCCATGGTGAAGCTGAAGTCCACCCATTCGCCGAAGGGGGCCGTGGCGATGGGAGTCCAGGTGTTGCCGGAGAAGTAACCGAACTGCAGTTCCCTGGGATCGCCTTCACGGCTGATGTACATGACCTTGTAGCCGTTGCCGTCCACCGTTCCGATATGGAAGTAGGAGTCGTCCGCCAGCTCTTCGCTGTACACGCGGCCGCTGAAGGTGAAGATGCCGTCCTGCGGGATCTTGGCTTGCACTTCCGTGGTGGTGGCGAAGGGATACTTGATGGCGTTCTCGCCGGCAAGATTCACGATCTCACATTCGGGAGCGCCGGCGGTCCAGCTTTCCTGGCCGTTCAGCGGTCCGTAGTGGAAGAAGGGGCCGAGGAAGTCGGCGCCGTAGTACCAGCCGCCCACAGCGAAGGTCACCAGCGTCGTCAGAGCGCCTTCGTAGGCTCCGTCAGAGTAGGCCATGCGCATTCTGGCGCGGTAGAAGCTGTCTTCCAGACCGGCGCGGTCAACCGAGATGGTCAGCGTGGTGCTGTCTTCGGTGCGGCCGCTGGCCGGAGTTACGCTCACCTTGTCGGCAAAGTCGATCATGCTGATGGAATAGTCATAGGGCGTGCCGTAGTTCAGAACTTTCACGCTGGCGGAATCGTCAGTGCTGAGAGGCACGGCGCCGGCCATAACGGGATGCGGCTTGTCGTCCTTGGGCACGATCTCGAAGACGAGGTTGTCGAAGTAGAAGAGCGAATCCATCTCGTCGTCGCCGTCTGTGCAGAAGGAGAAGCCTTCGTAGGTGTGGAGGCCGCCGTTGCCATAGAGAACGACCTGAGTGATCTCTTCAGTCACATCGCCGATCGTCAGTTCGACGCCGGTCTGGGTCCTGAAGTCCATGCTGTAGCTGATGTGCACCCATTCGTCCATGGACCAGGTCTTGCCGACCATCACCTTGTAGCTGTCATCCTGCATGCCGCGGACGCCGAAAGTGCCGTCGCCCTTGTTTTCGATCTTAAGGGTCATCGGTTTGTGGCGGATCGGGCAGGCCAGATAGACCGCGTCGCAGGGCGAAGTGCTGTCCCAGAAAATATCCATGGAGACTTTCACTCTGGCGTCTCTCGGGCAGGTGTCCACATAGTCCTTGGTGGTGCCGTCGATGCCCTTGGAGACCACCGTGTGCATGCAGGCGTTGTCCGTGAAGGGCAAGCCGTTGGTGACGTAGGCGCTGTTGACGTCGCGGCAGTAGCCGCCGTTCCTGACGCACCAGCCGTCCTGGCCCTGGAGATCGCCGACCTGCATATAGGGTTCCTCGAAGTCTTCTTTGTAGAAGACAGAACCGGAGCAAACGCAGATCACGACATCCGCTTCGCCGGCCGCGCCGGCGTCAATGTGCATCATGGTGCGGTAGTAGTCGCTCTCCATCTCGTCTCTCAAGATGTTGAAACGGACTTCGTCTTCCTTTTCGCAGACGCCGCTGGCCTGGGTCAGTTCGAGCCAGGAGGGATCATCCGGCAAAGTGGCGGTCCATTCGAAGCTGCCGGCGCCGGTGTTCTGGAAGGTCAGGCTGGCGGAGGTGGCGTCAAGACCAACGATCAGTCTGTCTTTGCTGACGGTCATGACAGGATCAGGCGGCCTGTCGATGATTTCCATCTTGAAGTCGTCGAAATAGAACATGGAGTCGAACTCGTTGCCGCTGCCATCCGTGCAGAAGGAGAAGCCTTCCAGCTTGGTGTAGCGGCCGTCGCCGTAGAGGATAAGCGTCCTGATGTCGCCTTCATCGTCGCCGATCTGGACGGTGACGCCGTTCTGAGAACGGAAGTCCAGGGTGTAGGAGATGGGGATCCATTCGTTAAGGGACCAGCTGTAGCCGTCCAGAGGAGGCTGATAGGAGCCGTCCAGCATCTGGTAGAGATAGAAGGTGCCGTCGTCTTTTCTCCTGATCTTCATGCAGAAGGGCTTCATGCCGGCGGGAGTGGCGAGGTAAACGTTCTGGGCTTCGGACTGATCGTCCCAGTAGATCTTGTAGGAGAACTTCACGATCTGGTTGTCAGGGCAGCCGGAGAGGCCGTTGTTCCTGATGCCGTCGTAGCCCTGGGCGCGCTTGGCGTGCATGCAGTGGCTGCCGTGCTGATCAACAACATAAGCCTCGTTGGAATCGGCGCAGTTGGTGCCTCTCACGACCCAGTTGTCCTGACCCTGGAGATCGCCGATCTGCATATAGGGATCTTCAAAGTCTTCCTTGTAGATGATGTGGCCGTTGCCGGCGGTTACGAGAACGTTGGTGGAGCCGGCGGCGCCGCCATCGATGGAGACCACGGCGCGGTAGTAATCCTCGGCCATGGCTTCGCGGTCTATGGTCAGCTGAAGCTTGACTTCATCCTCGCAGGTGCCCTCGGCGTTTTCGATCTTGAGCCAGCTGGCGGAGCCAAGCAAACTGGCGGTGTAATTGAAGCTGCCGGCGCCGGCGTTGATCACCGAGAACGTCGCGTTGGTGGCGGTAAGACCAGTGTGCAGGCTGGTGGTGGAGACGGCCATGATCGGTTCATCGCCTCTGGGAATGTATTCGCACTGAATATCGTCGAAGTAGAATTTGGCGTCCCAGTCATCGCCGCCGCTGACCTTGTCGGTGCAGAAGGAAATGCCGGTGAAGGCCCTGTTGTCCATGTTGTAGAGAGAGTAATCGGAAATGTCGGCGACGTCATCACCGATCTGCACTTCCACGCCCTTCATGGAGTTGAGGTCAATGGTGTAGGAAATATAGACCCATTCGTCCATCGGCCAGGTCTTGCCGTCAAACGCTGAAGGCGGATTATAGTAGCCGTCCTTCATCTGATAGAGATAGAAGGTGTTCTGGCCGTCCGTCTTTCTGATCTTCATGCAGAAGGGCTTGGCGGTGTCAGGCGTGGCAATATAGATGCTGCCGGCGTTGGAACCGGAAGCCCAGTAAACTTTGCCAGAAACTTTGACGACGGCCATGCTGGGGCATCCTTCGATGGGCGAACTGTCGGGGCGGCCGCCCTTCCTGACGCCGTCATAGCCGGTG
>JAFZID010000007.1 GCA_017554565.1 bacterium | reverse complement strand
GCCCTCCTCCTCCACGTCGAGCCTGATGCCGGTGGTGGTGAAATATTTGCCCACGGCCTTGATGGTCTTCATGTCGGAACGTCCGCCGGCGCCGCCCACGTTCTCCCAGTTGTCGCCGGTCTTGATCTTCTGTATCTCGGCGATGTTGGCCATGCCGGCGTTCTTGATGTGGGTCTGGTTGTTGGCGTTCTTCTTGACCCTGCGGCTCTCAGCCTCGCGAAGGTTTCCGCCGAAGGTGGGCTTGGAAAGTTTCTTCCAGGTGTAGTAGGCCGGGTCGTCTTTTTCCGTGGAATAGCCGAACTCCTGCTCCTCCACGGAACCGTATTCCGTGGTGCGGGCCGCGACCTGGCCGTATTCGTTCTTCAGGGTGAAGGAGACGAAGCCGCCCTGGCGGGGAAGCCCGCGGACTCTTATCTTGTCGCCGACCTTCAATCCGCTGCCCAAGGGGTCGCTGCCGTTCAGGTCCAGCCTGTTGCTGGTGTTGCCGTAAACGTACTTGATCATGCCGTTGGGGATGTCCTGGCGGGCCGTGGGCTGGCGGTCGGAGACGAACTCGATCAATTCGCCCTCCAGCTGGTCGTTGTGCCAGCGGGCGCCGGAAACGGTGATGTAGTCGCCTTTGACTCTCGTCACGTCGTAGAGGATGCCCCAGTCCTCGTCAGGCAGCTCATAGACCGGGATGACGGTCTTCTGGCTATGCCCGTAGTTGCCGTTGCCGCCGCAGTATTCCCTGTCGAAGATCTCCCGGTTGTTGGTGAGATAAAAATAGCCGTTGGGTTCGATGATGGGGTTGGGGTCTTCGTAGTAGCCGCTCCTTACCGTGCTGTAGTGGGCCGCCACGTCGATGGTGGCCAGAAGCTCCGCCTCGACGCCGGTGTTGACCACCACCTGCCAGTTTCTCAAACTGATGGGATAAGGGGAAATGTTGATGAGCTCCACGATGTCCGGGCGGATAAAATACATGGAGTCGCTGAAGTTTATGTTTTTCCCTCCCCTGCCGGAACCGGACTTCCGGCACTTGTCGGAGGAAGTCAGTATGACCTCCACGTAGCCTTCGGAATTGGGCTTCTGGGCTTTGCCTTCCTTGTAGGGATACTTCAAAAGATAATGGTTGTTCTTGTCCTTGTCTTCCTTCTGCACGGAATGCTTGGCGGGAACGCCGTCCATGTCCATTTCCCTGACGTTGGATTTTCCGTAGCCGATGGAGGGCAGGAAAGCGTGGGTGGAGCTGTAGACCTGGTAATAGTATTTCTCCTGCTTGCGGTGCAGCGGCCTGACGTAGAAGGCTTCCGTCTGCCTGGGAAGATCAGTCCACATGGCGCCGTCGTGGTGCCAGTCGCTGTAAAGTTTCACCGTGGCGTTGACGAGGTTGGAGGCCACGCCGTCCATGAAGGCTTTGGCGTCGCCGCCGCCGCCCTTCAAAATGATCTCCCTCTGGGACCCGCGCTTGCTCTCGGAAACGTAAAAACCATTGGAAGAAGAAGACTCGCTGGCGGCGTTGTAAACGATGCAGGTGGCGCCCTTCCAGAAATTCTCGTACCAGCCGGCTTTCTCGCAGTTCAGATATTCCGAAAAGCGCACCGGCGATCTTCTGGGCTTCTCCAGACGCAGGGTCCAGGTGTTGCCGTTCTGGTGCAGGAAGCCTATTCTCCAGCGGAAGGTGTAGTTGAGATCCTTGTAGCGGTGGCCGTAAAACTGATTGGCGGCCAGGATGTGCTCCGGAACGGAGGAGCCGCTGCCGGACTGCGTCGGGAAGCCCCAGCCGCACCAGTCTGTCTCCCTGATCCAGCTGCCGTCGTGGGCCATGATCTCGTTGAAGCAGACGCTCTCCACGCCGTAGGTGCTGTCCACCGTGGAGAGGGTGTGGTTCTCGTCCGTATAGTCCAGAAGATTCACCAAAAGGCTTCGCATACGGGAGGAGGAGGGCTCGAAGGGCGACTCGTTGTTGGCGTTCCTCAGGGCGCGCCTTAGCTGCCTTAATTCCGCGTGGTTGATATCCAGCGAGCGCCGCAGGGCCTTGGCGGATTTTTCGTAATACAATTCCTGGGAGGCGGTCCAGACGGTGGCCAGATGCCGGAAAGCGTCTATCTGCTTTCTGCTGGCGGGCTCCCCGCCCATGGCCACGGCCAGGGCCTCCCTCAGGGACTGGAAGCACATGTCGTCCCAGATAAGGTGATTGGGATTGTATTCTTCCGGCTCGTCAATGCCCTCGCCGTCCTCGTCATAGCGGCCGTTGGCGTTGTTGTCGATGCTGTCGCTGCCGTACTGGGTGGCGGTCAGGTTGTCGTCCACGTTGGCCTGGCCGGGCTTTCCGTCCCTGCCGTAGCGGTATTTCACCAAACGCTGGCCGGCCTCCAGGGAAAGGGGCAGCCCCCTTTTGTCGCCGTCCGTCAGCATGACCTCGAAGGTGCCGAATCCCTCGTTCTGCTGGCGCTGGCCGAGGGCGGAGGCGGTGTGCAGGTTTATCTTGCTGTGCTCGTCCTCCACCATTACGGCGTAGCGGCCGACAGGCGTTCCGGAATTGTCCTTCACGTAGATCCAGCGCGCCATTCCATAACTGCCGCCCTTGTCCCCTTCCACGTTGACCGCCTCTTCGCCGGCTTTCGGCTTGAAGGTCTGGGCCCAGGCTTCGTCGTATCCGTCGTACTCGGGACTGTCGATGGAGTCCTGACGCAAAAGACCGTAAACATGCTCTATGGCGGACTGCGCGAGCATGTCGGACTGGGAGCGGTTCAAGCTTATGCTCCCGGCCTGCTCCTCCATGGTCATCATGCCGGCGAAGGTGGCGGCCAAAAGCGAAAGGACCGTAAGAACGGTCAAAACCGCCAGCAGCGCCACCCCCCGGGGGCGAATGTTAAAGCAGTTTGGCATTCTGTTCTCTCTACTGTATCTCTCTTTTATTCTACCATAAAAGAACGCTTAAGCCTCAGGCAAAAAAGGATCCGGTCAGGAAAGGTCCTCCAGCCAAAGGGCGCAGGAAACGTCGGAAGGCATTCTGAAGCCGGCCCTGGGAGAAAGGGAAACGCTGCCCGTTCCGACGCCGTCCGGCGAGGCCGAGCGCTTGAATTGCTGAGTTAAAAAGCGCTTCAAAAACAGCGCCAGATAAGTCTTCAGCTCTTTTTTAGCGTATTTTCCCTTGAAAATTTTTCCCGCCAGGAAAAGAAGCTTCTTAGGCCCGGCGCCTCTTCTTATCATGTGATAGAGAAAAAAGTCATGCAGTTCGTACGGGCCGATGATCTTTTCCGTCTCCTGGTTCTTGCCTTTCTTTTCGCCGGGCAGCAGCTCCGGGCTGACCGGCGTCGCCAGAACGTCCTTCAAGATCTTTCCGATCCTGCCGCCTTCCTTTTCCGCGATCCAGGCGGCCAGGGCCCTCACCAGCGTCTTGGGCACGCCGCAGTTGACGTTGTACATGCTCATCTGGTCGCCGTTGTAGGTGCACCAGCCCAGGGCCGCTTCGGAAAGGTCGCCGGTGCCCACCACGAGGCCGCCGCATTTG
>JAFZID010000006.1 GCA_017554565.1 bacterium | reverse complement strand
CATTCGGGATAATCGAAATCCGCCGAGAGGATCCAGGTGCTGACTTCTTTTTCAGGCACGGTTCCCTCCCTGCACGATCTGCCTGGCCGCCGCCACGTCGTGGACTCTCAGCATGGCCGCTCCGTTCTCCACCGCCATAAGGTTGGCTTTCATGGTCCCCTCCAGCCCGGAGTTCTCCGGGCTTTCCGGCTTGTCGGGATCCCTTCTGGTGAAGCGTTTCCGGGAGGCGGCGCACATCACAAGGTTGTCGGCGGAGAGTTCCTTCAGGTCTAGAAGGATCTGCCAGTTGGAGCGCGTGGTTTTGCCGAAGCCCAATCCGGGATCCCAGACTATCGCCTCCCTGGGTATGCCCCAGCCCGCGGCGTAGGAAGTGCGCTCCCTTAAAAATCTCTTGATCTCGTCGATGGAAACGTCCCTGTTCTCCCCGCTGGCCAGCTCCCTCGGGGCGTGGGTAAGAATGAGCCCCGGAAGATAGCGGGCCGCGACTTCCGTCATCAAAGGATCGCTGAGAGAGGAGACGTCGTTGATTATGTCAGCGCCCGCTTCCAGGGCCTCCTTGGCGACGACAGCCCTTCTGGTGTCTATGGAGAGTGGGGTCTCGGGGAAGGCGGCCCTGATATCACGGAGGGCCGGCAGAAGGCGGGCGATCTCCTCCTCTTCGCTGACGAAGGCCGCCCCCGGCCTGGTGGATTCAGCCCCCAGATCAAGGATGTCGGCGCCTTCCGCGATAAGTTTTTTCGCCCTTTTGAGAGCGGAGGAGCGTCCTTCGCAGCGGCTCTGGCTGTAAAAGGAATCCGGCGTCAGATTGAGTATCCCGACGATCAGAGGAAAATTGAAACGCAATTTCCTGTTCCTTATTTGCCAGCGCCAGGCGAACATCAGCTCTTAGTTTCCTCCCCGTTTTCGCTTCCGGCAGACCCCTCGCCGCCTTCGGGGGAAGGTCCGCTTTCGGAATTCTCGTTTTTGATCTCGCCGTTTTCTTCAGGCTTTTCAGCCGCCTTCGCGTCTCTTGCCAGTTCGCGCCCTTCCAGGATGTCCGTCACTTCGGAGCCGTCCAAAGTCTCGTAGCGCAGCAGCGCCTCGGAGAGCTTGTCCAGCTCGGCGCGCCTTTCCCTCAGGATCCTGTAAGCTTCCGAGCGGGCCTTTTCGATGACGGAGTTGATCTCGGAGTCGATGAGGTTGGCGGTCTCGTCGCTGTAGTCCACCTGACGGCTGACTTCGCGGCCCAGGAAAAGCGTTTCCTCGCGCTGCCCGTACATTCTGGGAGCCAGCTTGTCGCTCATGCCCCATTCGCAGACCATGCGCCGGGCGATCTCCGTGGCGCGCCTGATGTCGTTGCTGGCGCCGGCGGTGATGTCGCCGAAGACGATCTCCTCCGCCACCCGGCCGGCGTAAAGGGAAACGAGGATGTCCTCCAGTTCCGCTTTGGACCTGTGCATGCGGTCTTTCTCCGGCAGGGAGAAAGTGGCGCCCAGGGCCTGGCCCCGGGGAATGATGGTGACCTTGTGCACCGGATCTCCGTTCTTGGAGAGCGCCATCACGATAGCGTGACCGCTCTCATGCACCGCGGTGATCCTGCGGTCCTTTTCGTCTATTGTGAGGCTGCGGCGTTCCCTGCCGAAGCAGACTTTGTCCCTGGCGGCTTCGAAATCGGCCATGGAGACGGTCTCGTGATTCTGTCTGGCGGCCCAGATGGCCGCTTCGTTGACGATATTCTCCAGTTCCGCGCCGGACAGACCCGGCGTTTCCCTGGCCACCTTGTTCAGATCCACGTCCGCGCCCATTTTGATCTTTTTGGCGTGGACGTTCAGAATAGCTTCCCTGCCCTTCAGGTCGGGGATGTCCAGCACCACCTGACGGTCGAAGCGGCCGGGCCTGAGCAGCGCGGGATCCAGAACGTCGGGACGGTTGGTGGCGGCGATGACTATGACGCCGTCGTTCTCCTCGAAGCCGTCCATGCCGACCAGGAGCGCGTTCAGGGTCTGTTCCCTTTCGTCGTTGCCGTTGCCCAGCCCTGAGCCTCTGTGGCGGCCCACCGCGTCTATCTCATCGATGAAGATGAT
>JAFZID010000005.1 GCA_017554565.1 bacterium | reverse complement strand
CCAGCAGGAGAAGCCCGACGACTACGTCATCGCCACCGGCGAGACCCACTCCGTCAGGGAATTCCTGGACGAAGTCTTCGGCTGCCTGGACCTCGACTGGCACAAGTACGTCGAGATCGACCCCCGCTACTTCCGCCCCGCGGAAGTGGATCTCCTTTTGGGCGACAGCACCAAAGCCCGCAAAGCCCTCAACTGGGAGCCCAAGACCACCTTCAAGGCCCTGGCCAAGATGATGACGGAAGCCGACCTCGAGTTGGCTAAAAAAGAAGCCATCATTGCCGCCCATAAATAAAACTTAATAATTTTATGACCATAAAGACCCACGCGCTTCTGGCCGCGCTGACCACCGCCGCCGTCATAGGCTTCATATATTATCGCTCCTCCGGCGACGAGAACGCCAGGATGAGGAAAGTCATAGCCCAGGCGGAAGCCGCCGCCCAGGCCAAAAACGAGGCCGAGACCGCGAAAGCCGCCGCCAAGGAAAAGGCTGCCAAGCCGGCCGTCCCTGAAGAGGAGAAGCCCGTGGAGTCCGAGCAGCCCAAAAAGCCTGTGAACGCGAAAGCGGAGCAGCCCCCGGCCAAGCCTCAGGTCAAGGAGCAGACTGAAGCCAAGCCCCAGCCCGAAGAGGAGACCGCCGCCGCCACTGAAGCCGAGTCTCAGGAGCAAAGCGAAAGCGCAGCCAAGCCCCAGGAGGCCGAGGCTAAGGTCGAAGAGCCCAAGCCGAATTTCGACGATTTCCCGATCATCAAGAGCATCGTCAGGAACAGCGATTTCCAAAAAGGCCTGGAAGACTGGCGCTATTGGCGGACCACGGAGGAGAAGGGCAAGCAGTTCATCATCCCCAAGGACGGCGCCCTCGTGATCGACGGCCAGTCCAACACCCTCATGGGCGTGGCCCAGACCGTCAAGGTGGTTTCCGGCGCGGTCTATCAGGTAAGCGCCAGGGTCCGCTCATTGGACTTCAATCCTGGTAAAAAAGAATTCATGGGCGCCAGGCTGGCCTTCAACGCCCCCTATCAGAAAGAGCAGCAGATAGTCTGGCTTTACAAGGATCCCGAATGGCGGGAACAGAGCCTCATATTCACCAACAACTTCAGCGGCCTGGCCACGCTTTTCTTCCACACCGGCTACACCAAGCCCCAAGCCAAGTGCGAAATAAAAGACATCCGCTTCATCCCGCAGGAGAAATTCCCCAAGAGCAACGAATGCGCCTCCAACGGCAGCTTCAAGGATGATATGAAAGGCTGGGACTTCTGGAACGTCAAGGGCGCGGAAGCCAGCAACGCCGTCACCCGGGTAGCCGACCAGGACGAAACATATGTCCTCATCAAAGGACAATCCGGCGGCAAGCTGCTTGGTCTGTGCCAGGCGGTCAACCTTACTTCCGGCGCGGTCTATAGATTCTCCGCCACCGCCAGGAGCAAGGATCAGACTCCCAAGGCCTTCTTCGGCGCCAGAGCCGCCATATTCGCCGCGGGGCAAAAGGAAAAGCAGATCCTCTGGACTTACAACACCAAGGGCTGGTCGGAAAAAGAGCTCATATTCACCAACAGCGTCAGCGGCACAGCCACGCTTTTCTTCCACACCGGCTACACCACCAACGCCTGCCAGGCCCTCTTCAAGAACATCTCCCTTATCAAGAAAAAATAAATTAGTTCCCATATGCGTCATATCCGTTTGCTGATAATTCTCTTCATCTGGCTCATCCCGGCCGCCGTTTTCCTGTTCTGGCTCATAGGCAAGGACAAGGTCCGCGACATCAAGGACGGCATCTACCTTGTCGGCAACAAGTCCGTCGAGTGGGAGCTGGAAGTCACCGACGGAGCCTTGAGAAGCAATCAGCTTGTTGACCGCAAGAGCGGGGAGAAGCTTCCCCTGAGCGGGGAGGAGTATTCCCTGAGAGCCGGCTACAAGAAAGACCTGGGCTGGATGACCAGGGACAAAGATACCGTTTACGCTCTAAAAGTCTTCCAGACCATCACGCCCGACAAGTGCGTCCCCGTCCAGTATGTCAAGGACGGCGGCGATCAGTCTTTCATATTCTATTATCCTCCCCTGAAACTCGCCCTGACCCTGGCATACTCCTGCGGCTCCAAGGGCCCATACGTCCACCGCGCCCTGACGGTTGACAGTTTCGGAGACGAGGAGATCGTATTGGAAGAGGCGACGCTCGGCAACTGGATCAGCAGCGGCAATCTTACCGGCGGGGGACTGGGGCTTCCCGTCTTCTCCGACGACAAGTGGTTCATTTCCGGGGAAGCCCCCTGGTTAGACGCCAAGATCAAGGACAACGCCATAATCCTGAAAGAGCACCCCTCCGCCTTCCTCAAGAAAGGCGACAAATACAGCTTCGACTCCATCATGGCCGGCGGGGGACAGGAGGGCGCCAGGAAACTCCTGAGCGAATACATCAGGAACGTCATCCTCCCGCCGAGATTCGTCACCGTTTACAACACCTGGTGCGACTTTAGGAAGACCACCTTGAGAAGCGAGAGCATCGTCAGCGCCTTCCTGAAGCTCTGCGACGGCCTGAGGCCCTTCGGCGCCGGGATAGACTACTGCTTGGTGGACGACGGCTGGTTCCAGACCAATTCCGTCTATCAGACCAACCTCGATCTTTTCCCGGGCGGCCTGGCGGAAGTTTCCGAAGCCATAACGCCTTATGAATCGCACCTGGGTCTCTGGCTGGCCTACTCCTCCAGAATGTCAAACCTTCCCGCCCTGAAGGAAGCCGGCTACGAAATGGCCAACGACTATTACGTCTGCCTCTCGGGAGAAAAATACAACGCCGACCTCAAGGAGACTATCCAAAGGAAGCTCATAAACGACCAGGTCAAGTGTTTCAAGCACGATTTCAACTACTTTGTCTGCTCCCGTCCCGAACACGGGCACCTCAGCTCCAAAGCGCAGTCCACGGAAGCCAACATGAAAAAGACCGCGGAAATGCTCGACTATGAGCGCGGCCTGGTCCCGGAAGTCCACCAGAGCATCACCACCGGCATCAACCACAGCCCCTGGTGGCTCAAATACGCCCACATCCTCTGGATGGGAGGGAAAGACAAAGACTACGACCTGACAGCCCCCGTAACGAGTCGCTCACAGGGCGAGATGCGCGCCAGGGACGGCCTCCTTTACCAGATGCAGGTGGAGGAAAAAGAATTCTTCCCCCTCTACGCCTTCATGACCCACGGCATGATAAACGGCCTTCTGGACACCGCCGGCCCCTGGACGGACGACTTCCAGTGGTCCGACTACATCATGAACTACCTGGGCCGCGGCACGGCCCTCCGGGAGCTCTACATCCACCCCAAGGAGCTCAACGAGAAAAAATTCGAGGTCCTGGGCAGGGGACTGCACTGGGCCGAAGACCACAACGCCTACATGCTCCATTCCGAAATGATCCTGGGCGACCCCAGGAAGGACGAATTATACGGCTTCAAAGGCACGGATCCCCAGGGCCGCGTTTACGTCTCCCTAAGGAACCCCGCCTTCAAGGACCGCAGCATCACCTTAAAGGAGCTGGGCATCGACTCCACCTACTACCGCATCTCTTACCCCTACCATGTGGTTTACGAGACGAAGCTCTACCCCAGGATAAGCATCCCCGCCGAGAGCGTCCTCATAGTCGAGTCCGCGGAGCTTAAGGACTTCAAGTATCCGACTCTCATCAACGTCCGCTACGACCGCCAGAACGTCACCGGCAGTTCCGCCCGCTTCGTCATCAACCCCGAGGGCAGCGATCCCAACCCCATCTACGTCTATTCTCCCTTCAACATCCAGAAGTTCCTTGGCCTCCACGACATGAAGGAGATCTCCAAGAAGCTCTGGAAGGGCAGCCGCCCGGGCGAGCACGACATCAAGCGCATCAGCGTCGCAAAAGACTTCCAGACCGATGGCAACACCTTCTCATTGGAGATAAACGTTCCCGAGGGCGCCGAGACCATGCTGGTCTGGACCATCAACGACCGCTCCGCCAAAATGGAGCTTATCGACAACGGTCTGCCCGTTAAGCTCACCGCCATCTCCTTCCCCAAGATGAAATGGCAGGTGGCTTACGCCACCTTCACCAAAGGTTCCCACAAACTGGCCGGCGCCATCAAGGACTCCAGACGCTCCGTCACCACCATGGACATCCAGTTAAGGTCCACCTACACCTTAAAGCCCCTTGAGCTCCAGCTCATCCACAAGCTGGCCCGCGGCCAGAACGCCAACAGCTTCGAGCTGCCCTGCCCCATATCCCAGAGCCTCCTCAAGGAGACCACCGAGATCATCAATAACTACCAGCTTCAGACCGCTCCCAAGGAGCTTTTCTCCAACGTTGAGGACGCCCAGATCCAGTTCGACATCTTCGACGTCAACGGCGACGCCTACACCAACAAGGTCCTCACCGTAAACGAAGTCCCCGTAGGCCTCATCCCCCCCAGCCAGCCTCCCATCAGCACCTGGCAGACCGTCACCCTCACCATCCCCCAAAAAGCCTACTCCACCCTCGGCAACGCCAACACCATCGCCATCCTGGACGAGACCGGCGACGCCTACAAGATAAGGAACTTCCAGCTCAAAGTCCGCATCAAGAACCAGGGCGAAACAACCATGTCCGACACCCACGTCTTCTGCACCTCCCCAACCTGGTCCCTCAGCGAAGGCGAAGTAATCAAGACCGACGGCACGCCCATCATCCTGATGGGCAACTAAAGGAAAAACGAAAACCATAAATAAATTAAAATATAAATAGAATCCAAACCTAAGAGGCATATATGACTATCAAACATCACATCATTCTTTCCGCTACCATAACCGTAGCCCTCATCGCCATCATTGCCTGCCAGCAGAAGACCCAGGCTCCCAAGGAACAGTCCAAAGCTGTGTCCGAACAGAAGGCCAAGGTCGAAGAAGTCATGAATAACTTCGAGCAGGAAGCCAAAGCCGAGACCGAAAAACTCGAGACTAAAGTTGAACAGGTCGCCAGAGAAGTCAAAGAAGAAGTAAAAGAGATCGAATCCAAGGTCGAGGAAGCCGTCGCCGGTCCGAATCTCTTCGCCAACGCCGACTTCAGCCAGGGCCTCAAGGACTGGGAAAAGACCAAAGGCTGCGCCGTTATCAAAGAAGACGGCAAGAACATTGTTGAGCTCACCGGCCAGGCTAACGAACAGGTCCGCCTTTACCAGAAGTTCAACGCCGTAGCCGGCCACGTCTACAGGCTCTCTTTCAATGTCAAATACGAAAACGGAAACGCTTTCGGCATCTTCAGAGACGACGTGACCAGCCAGGAAAAATATCTCCATACCGGCGCCAAAGCCGCCTGGAAGACTTACACGAAAGATTTCAAGGCTGAGAACAATGGCGACGTCAGAGTGTTCCTGTCCTGCCAGGGCGATGGCAAATTCTATTATGCCGATCCCAAGCTCATCGACTTGGGTCCGCAGGAATAAAACTCGCGTTTTTTGATGCGAATACCAAAGTTCCTTATCATTCTTTGCATATGGGCTGTGCCAATAGCGATACTTTGCTATTGGCACAACATGCCCAAATACGGCTCTGAGGAACTTAAAGACGGCCAGTATTCCATCAAAAACAACAGCCTGGTCTGGGATCTTGAACTCACAAACGGTGTTCTTAAGAGTACCCGGATCAAAAACACCAAGACCAAGGAAGTCCTCGACCTGAGCGGCGAGGACTTTTCCATAAAGCTCGGCCCAACAAAAGATCTTGGCTGGATCATAAAAGACGGCGAGCAGATCTTCGTCAGCAAGACCGGCAAGACCATAACTCCCGAAGAGTGCCAACCGCTGGATATCGTCAGAGAAAAGACCAAGACTAGTCTTCTATTCTATTATGAGCCTTTCCAAATCATCCTTAACTTGGAATTCACTCATGATCCTAAAGAAAACTTTATCCGCCGTTCTATTTCCTTAACGAGCTATTATGAAAAAGAGTTAGTCGTTGAAGAGGTAGTTCTTGGCGACTGGAATACCGACTATACAGCCCAGGGCGGGGGGAAGGGGCTACCCGCCTTCATCAACAACAAGTGGTTCTTTTCCGGCGAAGAGCCTTGGTTTGAGATCAAAGTCTCTCCCAACCACATCCTTCTTGCCCATCATCCGTCCGCTTATCTTAACAAGGGCGAGTCTTGGACCACCGACAGCACGATCATAGGCGGAGGCACAGAAGATGCGAGAGAAATCCTTAAAGACTACGTTAGAAGCGTAATGCTTCCTCCCAAGTTCTTCAGCCTATACAATACCTGGTATGACATTAGGAAAGAGGAGCTTAACGCCGACAACGTCGTCCTCAATTTCATGGATCTGCAACGCAGACTTGATCCCTACGGCGCAAGCATCGACTACTGCGTCATAGACGACGGCTGGTTCGACAAGGATACACTCTACGAAGCTGACACCAACACCTTCCCCAACGGATTGAAAGGCGTCTCTGACATCATTACTTCAAACAAATCCAAATTCGGCCTGTGGCTTCCTTATTCCGGCCTCTACCTCGACAACAAGACCTTAAGGGAAAAGTACCCCTTCGAGGAAGCCAGCTCCCAGTTCTTCTGCCTCAGCGGCACGAATTATTTCTCCGCCCTTTCCAAGCGCCTCGAGGAAGTTATCAAAGAAGACCGCGTCTCCTTTTTCAAGCACGACTTCAACTACTTCAACTGCACCATGCCGCGCCACGGCCACCTCCGCAACATCTACCAGGGCGCGGAAGCAAACATGCGCCGTACCGCCGAACTGCTCGACCTGGAAAGAAAGACCGATCCCGAAATGATCCAGGCGCTGACCACGGGCATAAACTTAAGCCCCTGGTGGCTCAAATACGCCCACATCCTCTGGATGGGCGGGGGAGATGTCGATTACAGCGCGAACCACCCCGTAACGACGCGCTCAGCCGCGGAAATGACCTACCGGGACGGTCTGCTCTACCACCTTCTGAAGGAAAAGGAGATCTTCTTCCCGCTCTACGCCCTCATGACCCACGGCATTATTGACGGCAAGCTCAATTCAGTTGTTCCCTGGGTCACCAATTCCCAGTGGGCTGACTACGTCATGAACTACATGGGCAGGGGAACGGCCATCCGGGAACTCTTCATCTACTATCCCAAGCTGGATGAAAAGAAGAGTGAGATCCTCGCCAAAGCCCTCAACTGGGCCGACGAGCACAACGCCCAGATGCGCAACTCCGAAATGATCCTGGGCAACCCCAACAAAAACGAGCTCTACGGCTTCAGGGGCCATGATGACCAAGGCAACGTCTACGCCTCCATAAGGAACCCTAAGCTCACCGACGAGGAAGTCGCCATAACTGACCTCGGCATCGAAACAGAATACTACCGCGTCTCTTATCCTTATCACAAGGTCTGCGAGACCAAGACTCTCCCCAAGCTCCAGATCCCCGCGGAATCTGTTCTCATCGTCGAATCAATACAAGCCCTTACCCAGCCCACAATCATCAACGCCAGGGCCGACCAAAACCTGATCACCTTCGACGAACCCAGCTCCGTCCCAGTCTTCCTTTACTCCAAGGACAATCTTGGCCTAACCGCCAAGAAAGTCAACAAAAACCTCTGGCAGTTGGACAACTCCAATCAAATTACTATTCCAACCAACGTTCAGACCGCTCAAGTACAATACTCATCTAACGGCTTCTCCTTCGATCTGAACATCCCCGACAACTCCACCGCCGACCTTGTCATCACCATCCATCGAAAAAAAGCCGCGCTTAAACTCACCGACAACCAAAAGAATCTAGCCGAGACCAGGAAGCCCAAATTCGACAACGCAAGCTGGAACACCTATGTCTACACTCTCCAAAGCGGCGAACACACAATCGAAGGCCAAGACACTGAAAATATATATACAGATTTCAAACTCGACATCCATTTAAGAGTTAATCTGCCTCTTCCCCAAATGGCAGTAAAAGCATACGCCGCCCAAACAAACAAAAAAGATCCTTGCGCCGTTTCCCAGAACGTACTCAAAAAGACCTATACCATCGAATAACGATAAAAGAATATGAACTTCGGCAAGATATACGACTTCTTCTATGAAAAGCGAAAAGCGCTAGCCCTCATCCTCCTGGCTGCTATCGTCATTTTCGCTTTCTGGCTCAGATATCGTCTCCTCGGCGTAAAAGACTTCTGGATCGACGAGTATTTCACCGAAGATGGCGCGTTTTATACTTTCAGCACGATGTGGCATAAGGCGCATACAAGGACCACGCTTCTTTTCAGCGTAATAATGAAGTTTTACGCGTCTTTGCTTTCTCTTTTCAATCCTAAAACCTATCTTACGCCCTTTGAACTGAGATTGCCCAACGTTATTTTCGGCACGCTTCTAGTTATCCAGGTCTATTTTGTTGTCCGCAAGATCTCCGACATCTTTACGGCCCTTTTAGCCTCGGCAATTTGCGCTTTCATTCCTTATCTTGTGTACTATTCCCGCGACGGCAGATATTATCCATTGATGCTTGTCTGCGTCGCAATCTGCTTCTGGGCGGCCTTTTCGATCCTCTCAACTCCCTTCGATGACAAGAAGCAGCTCAAATACCATCTGGTATACATGCTGGGCGGTTTTTGCGGCATGTTCGCGCATTACGGCTTCTGGATCTATTTCGCCTTAAGCAATTCTATTTTGTGCCTTATCCTTTGCTATCGTTTCTTCTTTGAACCGTCAAACAACACTTTCTTTAAAAAGGCTGGATATGCCTCCCTCCAGGTCTTGGCAATGGCCATACCGGCCTTTGCGGTGCCTTTGATCGTTTACAACAGATACGGATCTGGCATTTCCACCGTTCTGTCAGAAAACATAGGCACTAAAACATATTTATTGCAAAGTTTGTCTTTTGAGTCTATCAACTTTTTCTGCCGGGATTTTTACAGCGACTTTGAATTTCTTGCTCTTTACAGCATTTTAATAATAGCGATTGTTTCCTTACTGCTTCTTATCTTCCATAAGCAAAGAAAAGTTGTTTTATATTTGGCAGCCATAAGGTTCATAACCTTTATTTTATTACGTATTACTCCAAGTAATATTGTTCACGAACCTTTGCGGACAAGATATCTGATTTACATATTGTTAATCGATATCATTTTATTCTCACTGTTCACTGGCGAATTGCTCAAATATATCCACAAGGCTCTTTCCTATGTCAATAATAAACTTTCAGCAGCTGTTTATCTTTTACTTGCGATAGCCTTACTGTTCACTATTTCACATTATTCAACAAAAAAGGTTTTCAACTCAGAGCTCACGATTTATAAGCCCTTCGATATGCCTTCAAAAACAATGGAGAAGATGAAGGAGTTTTATAACGATGGGGATGTTGTACTGACGGACGTAATGGACCTTTTTTACGCTGTTCCATACTATAAAAAAGTCGACAAGCAGTTGGAAAATATAAGATGTTTCTTTATGGGTTGGATCAATCAGCCTTCTATCAAAAATGCTAGCCTACTGCTTCTGACCCAACGTCAGGGCAATTTTCTGCCGAACGTTCATTTCTTAGGCAAGTTTTCCGATGTTTACTATAACCGATATATAATACCGGATGACATATATGATAAAGATCTCGCCTTGATATTATCAAAAATTGTTAATACAACCAGCAGACACGTAAAACCGTCCATAGACACATGGTCAAAAATCAAATCTAATGCCATTCAGTATATCACCACGCCTCATAAGGAAAAGAACCTAATCTTGAATCATGACTTTAGCAATGGCTTTGACAACTGGCGCGTTAGCAAGAACGGTTATGCTGATATCTCGTTAGTCAGCACCAATGGACGCAATATAGTCAAATTCACTGGAAAAGGTGACTGGAGCACACTTGCTCAGAGCTTAGACGTCAAAGCGGGGATAACCAACAAGTTCATTATTGACCTCAAATGCGACGATTGGTCGGAAGGTCTTGATGTTGTTTTATCCTATACCGATCCTGACAACAAGATTAATTACATTAGCTTCCCCAAGATCCAGGCCACGAACAGTTGGACAAAGACCATCAAACTTTTAGCATTCGAAAAATCCGGCAGTGTCCCCGTAAGGATCCAGTATCGTAATAAAACCGATGAAGGAACTGTTTACGTAAGCCAAATTAAAGTTGTTGAACTAAGAGATACTAATGCTCCTGTCGTTCCGTCCGAGCAGGCACAGGAAATCGATCCCAATCAAGTTCTAAAAAACAGCGATTTCCAATCCTATTACGCTCATTGGACAGGGGAGACGGACAACTTTATTATTAAAGAGTCCGACGGCGAGAAGATAATCACATTTACTCCTCTCTCTGTAAAAAGAACCTGGTTCAAGCTAAAACAGTTCTTCACCGCCAATAAAGGCGACGTCTACGAGCTCTCCTATGACGAAAAATGCCTGTATGAATCTTCTCCTCAAAGCAAAGCTTTTCTTGTCTTCTCCTACGTTGATGAAAAAGGCGTAGACGCAGGCGAAAAATACTTCCAGCTGGACAGCAATGGCAAGACCCCAGACTGGCAGCACAAGGTTCACAAGATCAACATCACTGATACCAAAAAAGCCTGTTTCAGACTTCAGTTCACAGGTCATCCTTACTGTGAAGTGAAGAATATTAAACTGATCAAATTATAGTGAAATTAGAGCGGGCTTGAAATAAAGATACCGTTAAAGCTGTCCGCTTGCTCTTTGCGTTTAAAAATCAGTTTTATATCAGTCTCACCGCTTACCTTCGGCCTTTTGAATTCAGTTAGGTCTATGATATAACTTTTAGGTGGGAATTTTCTATACTCTTCTTTCTTGACAAAAGATTTCCCGTTTATGGCAAGCTCATAATAATTGGAGCCTTTCAAAAAATCAAGCCCTATTCCTATATGAGCGTTCTCCGGAATATTCATCTTACAGCTAAATTCGTTTCCATCCCTTACGAAAATGTTAGTAGAAAATGAATGAAAATTGGCAAATTCAAATGAAGAGGGGAAAATCGGATCCGGAAGTATTGGCTT
>JAFZID010000070.1 GCA_017554565.1 bacterium | reverse complement strand
TGGTGGATGATCTTCTCGCCGGGGCTTTCTTCCGTGCCGGCCAGGGTGGATCCCATCATGATGCAGCTGGCGCCCGCCACGATGGCTTTGGCCACGTCGCCGGAATGCCTGATGCCGCCGTCGGAAATGATGGGGATCTCCTCCTCCACGCCCTGGGTGGCTTCATAGACCGCTGTGATCTGCGGGATTCCCACGCCGGTGATGACTCTCGTGGTGCAGATGGAGCCGGGGCCGATGCCGACCTTGACGGCGTCCGCGCCGGCTTCCAGCAAAGCTCTCGCGCCTTCCCTGGTGGCCACGTTGCCTGCTATGACGTCCACTTCGGGATAAGTCTTCTTCATGAATTTGACCATCTCGATGACGCCCTTAGAGTGAGCGTGCGCCGTATCGACGACGATGACGTCCACGCCCACCGCCGCGAGCTTCTCGACTCTCTCGAAGTCGTTGGTGCCGCAGGCCGCCGCGCACAGGAGCCTGTGCTTTTTGTCGCGGCTGACGAAGGGCTCGATGCCCTTGACGATGTTCCTGACGTCGGTGTAGCTGTAAAGGCCCACCAGTTTGCCGTCCTCCACGATGGGGAGCTTGCCGACTTTGTTGCGGCTCATGATGGCGTAGGCCTCGTCGATGGTGGTGGTCCTGGGCGCCGTGATGAGTTTCTTGGTCATCACTTCGCTGAGTTTCACGTTGGTGGATTCAAGATATCTCAGGTCCCTGGAGGTCAGGATGCCCGTCAGCTTGCCCTGGGAATTGGTGATGGGGAAACCGTGGAAGCCGTAGCCTTTCTCCTTGGCGATCTTCAGAAGCTCGTCCACCGTCAGGTCTTCCTGGAAGATGACCGGCTCGTTGATGAGGCCGTTCAGGTAATGCTTCACCTTCTGGACCTCGGCAGCCTGCAGCACGGGATTAAGAGCCCTGTGAATGACGCCGATGCCGCCGCTGCGGGCCATCTCTATGGCCATCTCAGATTCCGTCACGGTGTCCATGGCGGCGGAGATGAAGGGAATGTTCAAAGTGATGTTCCTCGTGAGCCTGGTCTGCAGACTGGTCTGGGAAGGCAGGAAGTCCGCGTACTGGGTGATGAGCGTCACATCGTCGAAGGTCAGGGCGGTGAAGCCCGCTTCCTTCATGAATTCGTCGACTTTAGGGTTGATCATTTTTATGTCCTCGTTGTTATTTGCGTGATTTAAGCGCCCTGTAGGCGATGTCCCTGCGGTAGTGGGCGTCCGGGAAAGAGATCTTTTCGACGCCTTTGTAAGCCGCCTTGCAGGCTTCCTCTATATTTGCGCCCAAGGATGTGACGCCAAGAACGCGTCCGCCGTTGGTCAACAATTCTTCTCCCTTTTTCACGGTGCCGGCCTGGAAAACGCAAGTGTCGGGAAGCGCCTTGGCCTCTTCCAGCCCCGTTATGGGAAGGCCTTTGGGATATTTTCCCGGGTATCCCGGGGCAGCCATGATGACGCACACCGCCGGACGCTCGTCCCATTCCAGTTTGACTTCCGCCAGACGGCCTTGCTCCACCGCCCGGAAGACTTCCGCCAGATCGTTTTTGAGCCTGGGCAGCACCGCCTGGGTCTCGGGATCGCCGAAGCGCACGTTGTATTCCAAAACGTTGACGCCCTTGGGTCCTATCATAAGCCCGGCGTATATGACGCCCCGGTAATCCATGCCCTCCTCCCTGATGCCTTTGAGAGTGGGTTCCAGGATCTCTTTGCGCACTGCGTCCAATATTTCTTCCGTCACGACAGGAGCGGGAGAATAGGCTCCCATGCCGCCGGTGTTGGGGCCCTTGTCGTTGTCGAAGACCCGCTTGTGGTCCTGGGCGCTTTCCAGAGGAACGATGGTCTTGCCGTCCGTCAGGGCCAAAATGGAGGCTTCCTCGCCCTCCAGGAGCTCTTCTATCAATATCTCGTTTCCGGCGGCGCCGAATTCCTTGTCCTCAAGAGTCGCTTTCACGGCCGCCAAGGCTTCCTCAACGCTGAAGCAGACGAAAACTCCCTTGCCGGCGGCCAGGCCGTCGGCTTTGACCACGCAGCGGCCGCCGATGGAGGAAACATATTCCTTCGCTTCCGCGGCGTCGGAAAATATCTTGAAGTCCGCCGTGGGAATTCCGTACTTTTGCATGAATCTTTTGGCGAAGATCTTGGAGCCCTCCAGCCGGGAGCCTTTCAGATCCGGGCCGACAACAGCCAATCCGGCCTTCCTGAGCTCCCCGGCCACGCCGGCGCAAAGAGGAGCCTCCGGTCCGATGACCACCAGACCCACGTTGTTCTCCCTGGCGAATTCCGCCAGCTTGGGGCTGTCCAGAGCGCTAAGGGG
>JAFZID010000069.1 GCA_017554565.1 bacterium | reverse complement strand
TTAAAAGCGTCGTTTCCGCCGAGCCGTCCAGGTGTTTAAAGCCGAAGGAGACGAGCTCCAGACCGGCGACCACGATGTCCTGCCTTGTCCTCAGGAAAAAGCGGCCTTTTTTATCCCTCGGGCAGGATATCGCGGAGGTAAGGTCGCGGTCGGCCTTGTCTTCGTACAGCGCCCTTAATAAAAGCTCCCGGGCGTACAAGCGTTCCTTGTCAGAGAAATGCATCAGTTTGCTTCCGTCATTCCTTTGATCCTGTCGGCTATCTTGGAATCGGCGTTGATCCTCAAGGGCTCGAAGGCGGGGTCCTGCAGCAGGCGTTTCCTTGTGAGGGCTTTGTCCGCCTTATAGGCCGTCTCCACGAAATTCAGGGCCTCTTTGTGGCGCCCGGTCATGATGAAGGCCACGGCCAACTGGAGGTTGAATTCAGCTTTCTTCTGGTCGTCAAGGGCGGCCGCGGTCAGACCCTGGCTGTAGGCTATGGCCATTTCCGTATAGCGTTTCTGCTTCTGGAAAATTTTGCCAATCCTGTCGAACATCTCGGGATCGTCGATGTCTTCCCTGGAAAGGAGCGCGGAATAAATGAGCTGCGGGAAAGCGGTGTCCTTGACTTTTTCCCACTTGGCGGCCATTTCAAGATAATGCTTCCAGTCAATGGGGCCGGGCGCCTTCAGCTCCTCCTTGAGCTGCTCGTGGAGCTGCTTGTTCTGCACCTCGACGGAAAGGTAATGGACATACTGCGCCATGGAGGCGTTCATGGGGTCCTTGGCCAAATATTCCTTGATGACGTTCAAGCCTTCCGTTTCCCTGCCGTTCCTGGCCAAGAGCGAGGAGAGCCGCATGTAGGCTTCCGCGGACATGTCGTTGAGCCAGATGGCGTCCCTGTAGGCCAGTTCCGCTTCCTTGTTCATCTTGTGGAACTCGTAAAGTCCGCCGATGGCGGTGCGGCATTTGGCGAAGGATTTCCTGGCCGCCAGATCCTCGAAGAACTCGCCGGCCTTAACGTCCACTTTGCCCTTGCGGCCTTTGATTATGTCTTCGAAATAAAGCGTTCCGCCGTCCTTGAAAACGGTTTTCAGATTCTTCCAGTATTCCGTGTCCGCCTTGACTATTTCCGGCGTGATGCTGACCTTGTGGTCGCAGAGCTCCATGATGATGCCGGCGGGCTTCAGATAGGGGTACATCCATTCGATGGTGTAGCTCTCTTCCAGGAAGAAGGGATTTTTCTTGATGTTCCTGTCGTAGATCATCCTGGTCAGTATGGCGTTGAGGCGCATGACGCCCTCGATGCCACGGATGGAGATCTTGCCGCCGTCCAGGCTGACTTCCTCGCCCACGTACTCCCCTCTCTTGACTCTCTTCTCAACGTCCTGGTAATAAAGTTCGAAGGAGTGCTGGAAATCGTAATCGGAAGGAATGTAGATGGTGTCCACGCCCTTCTTGTGGTCTTCCCTGGAAGCGTTCAGCAATTTCAAAAGCGACCTGACCCAGCCCCAGACGACCTGAGGCTCGCAGTAGCGGTCCCTCAGGACCGTCATGTAGGAGTCGTCCGCCAGACCGTTCTGGGTGATGAGCCAGCAGTCTTCCCTGAAGCGGTCCACGTTGATCATGTACATCGGGACGAAGCGGCCGGGGTCCGTGCCGCCGTAGTAGATCGTGTTGGGCTTGCAGATCTTCAATATCTCTTCGCCGTAGATGTAGCCGAAATTCTTATAGCGCTGGTTGTTCTCGCCCCAGTTCTCAGTGGCGGTGATGAAGGGCGTCAAGAAGCACAAAAGCGCGATGAAGATGGCGCAGACGCCCATCTTTCCGGGAACGGTCACGCTCATGAGAATGAAAAGGCCGATGAAGGCGAAAATGGCGCCGTAGCAAACGCCCACCGCCACGGAGGCTCCGCCGAGGTTGTGCAGCGCCGCGCTGATCAAAAAGTTGTTGAAAGTCCCGGGCCGGGCCGCCTCTATGGGCACAGCGAAAGCGAAAAACAAGCCGTAGGCAAGGAAAGCCGTGCCCACCGCCAGGGCCAGGGTCCGCCACTTGTCCCCCATGTTCTTCGCCATGGGAAGCAGAACGGCGGTTATGGTTATCATGCCGGTGCCCACCAGCACGGCCAGCGCCGCGTGGGACATGATGAAGAAGACCCGGTTGATGTACTGGCTGGTGACGTCAAGCTTCGGGTTCATCAGATAGCACATGCCGATGCCGCAGCACAAAAGCGTGATGAGCAGGAAGACGAGCCAGTTCCTGAGCTTTTCTTTCTTGGCCACCACCAGGATGGTCACCAGGCAGAGGAAAGCGAAAATGAGCGTCATGGGATACTGGTCCCAGGTGTCCTTCAGATAGAACCAGCACTGCAGCATGAAAGTCTTGAAGCCTCTGGAAAAGGACAGCTGCTCGTACTGGCCGCGGCAGATGGCGTGCCACAATCCCTGGGTGGTCCTGGGACGGCCCCAGTTCAGCTGAGGGTTGGTGGCGGAGGCGATGGGCAGCCAGAAATACATGCACAAGCCCAGGAAGAAAGAGCCCAGAAGCTTGCCCCACTCGTGGTAATCGAAGAATTTCCTGTTGATCGTGTCGGAGATGATCCAATAGCCCACGAAGGGCAGGATGAACATCAGGAAAAAGTTCCCCTGCCCCAAAATGTTGTCGAAGGAGAAAGGCGTGAGCCTCACCAGCGTGTCGTTGTAAGTGATCTTGTTGAAGACGATCCAGGAGAAGAGGAGCAGGAAGACCGCGTTCAGGCAGAGGGTCACATATTCCGCCAGGGAGCGCTTGGCGCACCAAGCCGCCCAGGCCATGCCGCCTATCATGACGAAGACGGTGTAGTGGTTGGTGTTGGCGAAGCCGAAGACGAAGGCCATGGCGTAAAGGATGCCCCTCTTTTCCGGATTGAACATCAGGATGAAGGAAAGGAGCATCAGCAAGACCATGAAGAAAGCGTTCAGGGAATATACTTCCGTGATGGTGCACTGCGACCAAGTCCCGGGAGTCAGGGCGAACAGGACGCCCGCGGCGATGCCGCACAGAGAGTTGACGAACCTGGGGACTGTCAGTCCGAAGCGCTCCAGGGAGGGAATGATGTGCATCTTGTGCAGCTCGTCCTCTTCGTCGTCAAAGAAAAGCTCCCCTGCCTTCGTAATGATAAGGGTGATCATGCCCGCCGCCAGGGCGCCCGTGAAGGCGGACCAGAGATTCACCCTGTAGGCGATGTCGTGGCCGATGGGCAGGGAGGAGAAGATCTTGGACATGATGGTCCAGAAGGGATATCCCGGGGGATGCGGGACGCCGAGACGGTAGGCCGCGGTGATAAGTTCGCCGGAGTCTTCCAGTCCCACCGTGGGCTGGAGAGTGTAGATATAAACGGAAAGCGAAACGGCGTAGGAAAGAACCGCTGAGATCCAGTTGATGGGAGAGAACCAATAAAACCAGGAAACGGAAGAACCGTTCTTCTTAGAACCGTCTTCCGACGCCGCCTGCGCGGCGACCGACGCGTTGGGCGCGTCTTCCTGCGTAAACTTACGGGCCATATTGCTCCTTATACTTAAATTTGATTATTAATATTTCATTATACAAGGATTTAGGATACAAGTCAACGAGAACGGACCCCGGGATGAGCGCGGCTTCCCGGCGCGCGCAAGCCCTCCGGCTCCTTTAGGGCTTCATTTTTGCGCCTTGGAAAAATGTTATAATTAAAAATACTGATTATTATATGGAAAATAGGGATCTGACATACGCTGTCCTCGGGACAGGCGCGCTGGGCGGCTACTACGGCGGAATGCTCGCCAGGGGCGGCAGACGCGTCTGCTTCCAGGTCCGCACGGGTTTTGAGGAAGTCAAAAAACAGGGGCTCATGGTCGAGTCCTGCGACGGCGATTTCGCGCTTCCGAATGCCGAGATCTACGCGGCCACCGGCGACATGCCGAAAGCCGACGTCGTTCTGGTCTGCCTGAAAACCACCGCCAACCACCTCCTGCCGGAGATGCTGAAACCGATCCTCAAGGAAGATTCCCTCGTGATCCTGGTGCAGAACGGGCTTCTCTTCGAGGAAGAACTAAGCGCGGATCTTCCGGGCGTTCCCATAGCCGGCGCCTCGGCTTTCATCTGCTCCTTCAAGGTCGCTCCCGGGCATATCAAGCACTGCGACTTCGGGCACATCAGCTTCGCCCTGCTGAATAAGAGCGAGGCGGCCTGCGCCCTGCTTGAAAAAGTCAAAGACGATTTCATTGAGTGCGGCGTGGAGGCCTCTGTGGAAGCGGATCTCCCTGCCCTGCGCTGGCGCAAGCTTGTCTGGAACATCCCCTACAACGGCATGACCGTCGTCATGGAAACTTCCACGGACAAGCTCATGCAGGATCCCGAGAGCAGGAAACTCATCAAGGACCTGATGCTGGAAACGCAGCAGGGAGCCGCGGCCTGCGGCGTAACGATAGAAAGCGAATTTATCGAGAAGATGCTCGTCTATACGGACTCGATGGTCCCCTACGCCCCGAGCATGAAACTCGACTACGACGCCAAGCGGCCCATGGAGATAAAAGGCATCTATTCCAATCCCCTTAAAGCCGCCCTTCAGAAAGGCGTCGAACTTAAAAAGATCAGAATGCTGGAACAGCAACTTTATTTTAAACAAAGCGAGTATTTGAAATGACCAACCCTGTTATCACCGCTCTCGACGTCAGCGACCGCGAAGCAATGCGCTCGCTCATAAAACAGCTCGCCCCCTTCGGCGGCGTCTTTAAACTTGGCCTGGAAATGTTCGTGGGCTTCGGCCCGGAGATCGTCCGGGAAGTGATCGAGGGAGGCGGCAAAGTCATGCTGGATCTGAAACTGCACGACATCCCCAACACCGTGAAGAAAGCCGCCAGAAACGCCGGCCTTCTGGGCGCGGAACTGCTGACGGTCCACGCCTCCGGCGGTAGCGCCATGCTGAAAGCCGCCGTGGAAGGCGTCCGGGAATCCGGCTCCAGGACGAAAGTTTTGGCGGTGACGGTCCTCACCTCCATCGACGAGGAAACGCTGAGGAACGAGCTTGGCGTGGGCAAAAGCGTGCTGGACCAGGTCAAGAGTCTGGCTCTCCTGGCCAAGGAGAGCGGCGTGGACGGCGTGGTCTGCTCCCCCAAAGAGATCACGGCTATCAGGGAATGCTGCGGGCCGGACTTTCTCATAGTCACGCCCGGCATCAGGCCCAAGGGCTCGGCGGTGGGCGACCAGAAAAGGATCAAGACGCCCAGCGAAGCGATCGCTGACGGCGCCAACTACATCGTGGTTGGACGCCCCATCACTGAGGCAAATTCCCCCGCCGGCGCCATGCAGGACATCTTAAACGAGATCGAGAACGCGAAATAAAATGGAAGATAATAATTTTCAAGACGCCCCTGATTTCAGCGCCATGCACGCGAAGAACCGCCGCTGCAAAGGCATTACGATAATAGCCCTCATAGCCGCGGCGCTGGCGGCCCTGGCGCTCTACTACTATCCCCTTCTGAGGACCTATCAGAGCTGGAACAGCCAGCACGGCTACAATTCCAACGGCCTCATAATCTTTTTGGGCAGCGCTTATCTTTTGTTCGCGGCCAGGAAGGTCATGAGGGCGGCTCAAAAGCGGATCTGCTATCTCGGCCTTGCTTTTCTTGCCTTCGGTCTGGTCTGCTCACTGGGGTTGAAAAGAGCGGACTTCAACGCCGCCCAGACGGTCTTCTGCCTTTTCTGCTTCTGGTCAACGCTTCTTTATCTGGGCGGCTGGCAGATGGCCAAGGCCGCCCTGTTCCCCTTGTTCATCATGCTGTTTTCCGTGCAGTGGGGCTTGGGCAGCAGCATCATCTCCACGCATCTGAGGATACTCTCCACCGACATAGCCTGCCGCTTCATCAACTTCACCGGCTCCTTCTGGGGCATCCAGGTCATGCGCCAGGGCACCAACGTCTCTCTGGTCAACATCCCCGAAGTTCAGTTCGACGTGGCGGCCCCCTGCAGCGGACTGCAGTCCCTTATCATGACCAGCGTGCTGTGCCTGGTTATGGCGTATTTCTCCCTTAAGACCTGGTGGAAGAGGATCGTCATGATCCTTTTGATCGCGCCCATCGCGGTCCTGAACAACTCCCTGAGGATCGTTTTGATCGCCTACTGCGGATCATTCTTCACCTATCTTGAGCACACGCTGCATCTCTCGGAGGGCTGGGGCCGCAAGGTGGCCTTCGGCGCCTTCCACGAATATCCCGGCGTGGTGGTCTACACCCTGGGCTTCGTCATGATCTTCGCAGCCTGCGCCATCCTGGAGCGCCTGCCCGGCAAGGAAAGAGAGCTGGCGGCTGAAAGGAAAGCCAAAAAGCAGGCTGAGAAAGAAGCCAGGGAAAGGGGCGAGACGCTCCCCAAAGAAGAGGACGTCAGGGAGGACTTCGACGAGGGCCAGGCCTCCCCGTATTACGCCAAGGTCTATGTGCACGCCGTGATAGTTTTCGCGCTGGTTTTTCTGACCTATCTTCTCTCGGGCAAAGTCAAAGAGAACATCAGGTACACTCCCGGCCTCGCCTACGCCACGACGCCTTACCTGGTGACCGGAGAGGGCATCTCCGTCAGGATGCTGCCCATAATAACCAACATTCCCCTGAGGACCGAGACCAGAGTGGGCGTTCCGGTGCCGGTGTCAGACCTGGAGCTGAAAGAGCTGCCCGAGGACACGGTCTATTTCAGGGCCTATTACCTTCCCAAGGAGCTCTGCTCCTCCTACGAAAAGAGCGTGGAAAAACTCTTCTCGCCGAAGGAAAGCGACGAGGCGCGCTACGGCGCCCTGTACGGCGTTAGCGCCGACGCTCCCTTCGACGGGCTCGGCGCCACCCAGCTTGTCACCATGGCCTCCTTCTGGCGCTCCAATCTGGTGGCGAAGACCAAAAGCGCCAAGACCGGCGAAGAGAAAGCCCACGTCTTCCAGACCGCCCAGCTGCTGCGCCATTTCGCGCTTATCCAGACGATACAGATGCACCGCCATCCGGAAGCCGTCATGCTGGCCATAGTCCAGAACGACAAGGACCACCACTCCATCCACGCTCCGGAAGCCTGCTTCCCCAGCCAGGGCTGGACCATCGACGAGCCCGTGGACTTCCCCCTGACCCTGGGAGGCTCCTCCTTCGAGGCCGCCAGGATGGACGTGAGCTTCATCCAGGCCAACATCCGGGAGACCATCATCTACTGGTACCAGTGCGACCATAAGCTTCACAAGACTTCGCCCCTTCTGTACGCCACCAGGCGCTACATGTGGCTGCCCTTCAAGACCACCTTCGATTTGGTCTTCAAAGGCCTGGGCGACCGCTGGGCCTTCGTCCGCTTCTCAAACCCCATCATGGAAGGCGAGAGCTACGACAAGGGCGCCGAGCGCATCCAAAGTTTGATAAACGAACTGGAACCTTATCTCACCTACGAAAAATAATTTTTCGCCTATGAATAAGCTCAATCAATTCAAAGGCACCCGCCTTACCATGGTCATCATGATCTCCATCGGCCTCTCGGTCTTCCTGTGGGCCCGCTACAAGATAAGCGGCTCCGAAGAGTTCCAGGTGGACGCGGAGGTTGTCTGCAACGTCAGCGACGCCGAGAAATTCACGGCCTTCACCTGCCTCACCAACACCACCGAGGAGATAAACCAGGTGAGGCTGACGGTGCGCTGCGCCAGAATAGACCGCGCCAAAGTCCGTCCCGGGGACTTCGCCCTTTACCTGGACTTCACCGCGGAGAAAGAGCAGAACGTCATACCCTCCCTGGAGATAAAGCCCTCCATGGCCCAGTACATGGGGCCCTCCGCCGACAAGGACAAGTTCACGGTGGTGGACGTCCATCCCCGGCGCCTCAGGGCCGTCATCGACACCATAGGAGACCGCAGCCTGCCCATCTTGGTTGACATCAAGGGAACTCCCGGGGAAGGCTACGCCATAACCCAGACCAACGTCTCCCCTTCCTTCATAACCGTAAAGGGACCCATGGAGCTGCTCAACAAGACGGAGAGCCTTTCCACCGAGACGCTGAGCGTGGAAGGCGTCAACAAGGACCTGGACACCCTGTGCTCCGTGGTGGTGCCGGAAAAACTGAACGCCCACACCAGGCACGTGACCGTAAAGCTTGAGATTAGCCATGAGCCGAAAGTCGTCAGCCTGGAAAAGATCGCCATCGCCCGCTTCGGAACTCCCCAGGGCGACAAGGAAGTCACCTTCCAGCCCGCCACCGTGGACCTCATCATGGAAGTCCCGGTGGAGGAAGCGGAAACTTTCGACCCCAAGTCCATCAGCCCCTTCGTGGACGTCAACAACCTGGCCCCGGCGGATTACACGCTTCCCGTGAAAGTCCTGCCTCCGAAAGTCGGCAGCGTGAAAAAGATCATCCCTTCGGAAATAGAGGTGATCATCCAGCAGAAGCCCAAGGCTCCCAAGCCGCCGGCGGCTCCGAAGCAGAAAAATCCCTCCGCGGCGGATTGACATCTCAGGGCCCTTTTGATAGTATTACTGAACAATTCTTAAAAAAAAGGCGGTGTAGCCAAGTGGCTAAGGCAAAGGTTTGCAAAACCTTCATTCATCGGTTCGATTCCGATCGCCGCCTCCAATTTTTTTCTTTAAATGCCGAAGTGGCGGAATTGGTAGACGCCAGGGATTTAAAATCCCTTGTGCTTTTGCACGTGCCGGTTCGAGTCCGGCCCTCGGCACTCTTCTCCCGAGGTAGCAATTGACAAACAGTTTTTCTCGCTTGCGCAAAAAACGCAGATGCATTCCTGACGGACTCTGGACAAAATGCGAAGGCTGCGGGGAGATAATTTACAACAAGAAGCTTAGAGAAGCCCTTCAAGTCTGCCCCAAATGCTCTTATCATTACAAGCTTGCGATAAGAGACCGCATAGCCATGCTGACGGACGAGGATTCTTTCACGGAGATAGACGTTAACCTTGTCTCGGCCGATCCCCTGGAATTCAACGACGGCACCCCTTATCCCGAAAAGCACGAATCCGCCAGAGCCAAGACCGGCGAAAACGAAGCCGTGGTTTACGGCCTTGGGAAGACCGACGGCCGCGAGATCGTCCTGGCCGTCATGAACTTCGATTTCATGGGCGGCTCCGTGGGTTCCGCGGTGGGCGAAAAAATAACCAGGGCGGCGGAGCTGGCCCTGGAGAAAAAGATCCCCTTCGTGATCGTCACCGCCTCCGGCGGCGTCAGGATGCACGAAGGAATCGTAGGGCTCATGCAGATGGCCAAGACCGCAGCCGCCATTGGAAGGCTGAAGAACGCCGGCGTCCCCTACATCGTCATTCTGACCAACCCCACCTACGGCGGCACCACCGCCAGTTTCGCCACATTGGGAGATATCATAATCGCCGAGCCGAAAGCCATGATCGGATTCGCCGGCGCCAGAGTAATCAAGCAGACGACCCACCAGGATCTGCCGGAAGGCTTCCAGACGGCGGAATTCCTTCTGCAGCACGGCCAGATAGACATCATCTCCCCCCGTCCGGAACTTAAGGAAACGCTTTCCAAGTGCCTTGGCTACCTATGTTCACAGGAATCGTAGAAACAATAGGCGAAGTGGCCTCTTTGAAACGGGCGGGCCGCGTCCTTGAACTTACCGTGAGCGCTCCCGATATCGCCGGCACGCTCTCCCTGGGCGACAGCGTGGCCATAGACGGCGTCTGCACCACCGTCACGGAAAAAGACGCCTCCTCTTTCACGGTCCAGCTCCAGGAAGAAACTCTAAAGCGCACCTTCGCTTCCTCCTATCGATTCGGAAGCAAGGTGAACCTTGAAAGAGCCGTGACGCCCTCCACCAGGATGGGCGGACATTTCGTTCAGGGACATATCGACTGCTGCGTCCCTGTGCGCTCTTTTCACTACGAGGGGGATGACATGGTGCTCCGCTTCCGGATACCCCCCGAATTGAGCCCCTGCTGCGTCGAGAAGGGCTTCATAGCCGTCAACGGCGTCAGCCTGACCATAGCGGGCGTGGTTCCGGAGATATCGCTGCATATTATTCCGGCCACCTTAAGCAGAACGACACTCAAGGATATCCGCGTCGGCTCCCCTTTGAACATCGAGACCGACATTTTGGGAAAATACGTCCGGGCCTCTTTGAAAAAGTGAGGAAGCCATGACGGATCTTCGCCATTACCACGTCTGCTATTTCCTATGGATCCCGGCCGTCTTGCTGGGCGTAGCCGGCGTTCTGGCGATCTACAGCGCCTCGTTGGGCTATCACTCGGATTATGTCTCCCGCCAGCTCTTGTGGCTCGCCATGGGCCTTGTTTTGGCGGTGGGCGTCTCCCTTATCCCCCACCTTTTCTTCCATCATTACGCCGCCATAATCTACGGCTTTTCCCTTCTGTCCCTTCTGGCGGTTTTAATAATCGGCCAGGAGCGCAACGGCGCCAAAGCCTGGCTTGGCTTCGGCTCCTTCGGCATCCAGCCCTCGGAATTCACCAAGATCGCCGTCATTTTTCTTTTCGGCAGATATTTCGCGGATTTTGAAGAACACCGCTACAGCTGGAAATATTACCTGATGTCCTTCGGCATCCTGGCGATCCCCATGGCTCTCATCCTTCTGCAGCCGGACCTCGGCACCATGCTGACCTTCTTCCCCGTGGTGGTGGCCATGTTCCTTGTGACGGGAACCAAATTATCCCTTCTTTTGACAACTTTCCTGGGCGTTTTGGCGGCCTTTCCGCCGGTCTGGATGTTCCTTCTGAAAAACCATCAGAAGCAGCGCTTCCTCCTGACCTGGCATCCCGAGAGAGACCCCTGGGGCTTCGGATACCAGGCTTTGATGTCGAAGCTCACGCTTGGAAGCGGAATGCTCTTCGGCAGAGGCTACGGCGAATCCCGCATGAGCAAGCTGAATTTCCTTCCCGAGCGCCACACTGACTTCATCTTCTCCGTCTTCGGCGAGGAATGGGGCTTCGTGGGTTCCGTGCTTCTGCTCTGCCTTTACTTTTTCCTCATTCTGGCGGCCCTCAGGATCGCCAGGGGCGCCAAGGATCTTTTCGGCGTGACCGTCGCCACGGGCATCGCGGTCCTTATTGCCACGCATGTCATCATGAACGTGGGCATGTGCACAGGCATGATGCCGGTCATCGGCGTTCCCCTGCCGCTCTTTTCCTACGGCGGCTCCTCGCTTCTTTGCACCATGATCTCCCTGGGCGTCCTTCAGAGCATCTACGCCGACAGCACGAAATAAGCTGTTTTTTTTAATTTCTGACAGGAAACCTTCTTTTTGCTAAAATAGGAAAGCCTTAAACATCAACCCTTTGGGAGGGCTTATGCGAAAACTTTTACTGTTTCAAATCATTCTTTTCTTTTCGCTCGCGGTCTGCGCCGACAACCGTTCGGAAACTCCGGAGGGTCAAGGCACCCCTGAAAAGCCTTTTCTCATCAGCAAGATCGAGCATCTTGTCTGGCTGAGCAAAAACCTGGTCCAAACCTGCGGAAAGCATTTCCTCATGACCGCCGACATAGACGCCTCCGAGACAAAAACCTGGGACAACGGCAAAGGCTTTCTTCCCATCGGATGGACGAAAACGCGAAAAAACTTTAATAACGCAAACGTTTATCAAGCACACGCCTTCATCGGCCATTTTGACGGCGGCGGGCATACGATCTCAAATCTCTACATAGACAGGAAAGATCTCTGCGCCACGCTTTTCTCCAAAATAGGCTCCGCTGATCTCATAAGCTATGTTCTCGTGACCAACAGATTCAATCAGGAGTTGTCCGACGCCATGGTTCGCCTTGAAAAGCCGACGACGGTGAAAAATCTGGCCCTCGTTAATTTTTCCTTCGACGGAAAGAGTTCCGCCGCCGGTCTTGCCGCTTCCGTAAGCGAATGCAGAATAGAGAATGTGTATTTGTCGGGAAAATTGGAAAGCGAAGGCGTCGCCTCCGGCTATGCCAGTTTGGGCAAAAACTCCGTCTTTTTAAACTGCGAGACCGACATTGAGTTCAAAAACCGCTACTGCCAGGCCGCCGGTTTCATTATGGAAGCCGACAACGTGCTTTTCAGAAATTGCCGCTGCCTGGGAGAATTCAAAGACAACTACGCTCCGGTCCAGAACAACAGTACAGCCGCGGGAGGCAACGGCGGCCTCAGGAGAGTCGGCGATCCCAGGAAGATCGGGCAAACAGATATTTACTGTGTGTCAAAAGGAACAGCCTTCCTGGACAGATGCCTGATCCTGACCAAAATGAACGGTTACAAAAGCTGGGACATGATGCATGTTTTCGGAGATTCCAAACACATCATAAACTCCTTTTACAGCAAGGACAACCTTAGGGACGACCCGAAGCATCACTCGGGAACCTCCAACAGCAAGCTTATGACAAAGGAGAATTACCGCGATTGGGATCTCGACAATATTTGGGAAATAGAGGAAGGCAAAAGTTTTCCGAAACTCAGGAGCATCGAAAAAATGCTGTCAGGCTCGCGGAATTAGCGATGCGCGGCAGATTCTCCAAAACTTCTAAAACGATCAAAGAAAAAAGCAGGCTTGCATGAGCCTGCTTTTTTCTTTGCAAAAACTTTTGAGTTTTTACTTGACTTCCACCATGTCGATGACAAGGGATCCGTTCTCGTGGCGGACGGAGGGAACCGTCGGCTGCTCGGTCTGAACGGCGGCTTCCGCCGTTTCCTCGATCTGGGCGGGTTCCTGAACGGCTTCCTTTTCTTCCTTGACGGTGGTGCAGCCGAAGACTAAAGCCGCGGCGGCCAGGAGAAGCAAAAGATTCAAGGATTTCATTTTTTCACCTCTTGGGTTTTTTAGGGATGCCCCGCGCGGGGCATCCCTAAATTATGGAATTCAAACAAACGATTGTCCGACGTTCAGACGATCATTTGCATTTGCCGCATTTGCACTTCTTCGCAGCTCTCTCTTCCTCGATGGCGGCCTGAGCGGCGGCCAAGCGGGCGATAGGAACGCGGAAGGGGCTGCAGCTGACGTAGTCGAGGCCGTTGAAGTAGCAGAACTTCACGGATTCGGCGTCGCCGCCGTGCTCGCCGCAGATGCCGACTTCCAGGTTGGGACGCGTGTCGCGGCCCAGCATGGTGCCGATCTGAACGAGCTGGCCGATGCCGTCCTGGTCCAGGGTCTGGAAGGGGTCGGCGGGCAGGATCTTCTTATCCAGATAGTCGCCCATGAAGGCGCCGATGTCGTCTCTGGAGAAGCCGAAGCCCATCTGGGTCATGTCGTTGGTGCCAAAAGAGAAGAATTCGGCCACTTCCGCCATCTCGTCAGCCAGCAGAGCGGCTCTCGGGATCTCGATCATCGTGCCGAACATGTAAGAGAGCTTCTTGTCGCCGGTGGCTTTCTTGACTTCCTCGAAGACCTCGTCGCAGAGTTTCTTCTGGAACTTCAGCTCGTTGACGGAGCAGGTCACGGGGACCATGATCTCGGGTTTCGGATTGAAGCCTTCCTTGTGGAGTTCAGCGGTGGCTTCGAAGATGGCCTTGAACTGCATCTTGGAAACTTCCGGATAAGTGACGCCCAGACGGACGCCGCGGTGACCCATCATGGGGTTGACCTCGTGGAGGCCTTCGCCGCGCTCGCGGACTTCCTTGACGTCGATCTTCAGAGCCTTGGCCAGCTCTTTCTGCTTGGCTTCATCCTGCGGGACGAATTCATGCAGAGGCGGATCCAGGAGACGGAAGACCACCGGTTTGCCGTTCATGACTTTCAGGGTGTCCTTGACACTGGCCTTGACGTAAACGCCCAGCTTGGCAAGGATCGCTTCTCTTTCCTTGACGCCCTTGGCCAGGATCATCTGACGGAGCAGGAAGAGGGGCTTCTCGGAGTTCTTGCCGTAGAACATGTGCTCGGTTCTGAAGAGGCCGATGCCTTCGGCGCCGAACTTCAGGGCCTGGAGAGCGTCGGCGGGGTTGTCGGCGTTG
>JAFZID010000068.1 GCA_017554565.1 bacterium | reverse complement strand
TGCATGAAAGGATCGCGCTGGTCCTGGACTGCTGCCACAAAGCCGGATTAACCAACGTGACTTTCAGCTGCTCGGATGAAGATTGACTTTTCGCGCTACGGCAGCCTTATCGTGAGCGTAGGGCTTCACCTTGCCCTCTTTCTCGTGGCGGGAGGGATAGTGGTCTATCGGGCGGTAAAGCCGCCCAAACCGCTCTTCACCGCCCAGGCGGCGGGGCCGAAGCTGAAGGCCAGGGAGCTGAAGCACGCCCTGCAGTGCAAGAAGGCGGCCGCCTACGGGCAGAGCATGGCAAAGAGCATGAAGATCTCCGCCAAGTGCGATACGGCCAGCCTCGCGCTTCCGGAACCGGAAATAGCGAGACCCAACGTCAAAAGGGAAAGCGAAGGCTTGAGCCTTAGCGACAGCTTCTCCTTTTCTCTGGGGAACGGCGGCTTGGGGAAGGCCCCCAAGGGCGGCGACGGCTGGGGCGAGATAGAGTTCCTGGGGCAGAGGATCGCGGCAAGATCCATCGTTATTCTGGTTGATTCCTCCTCCTCTATCGTTCAGAAGGGCGTTTTCGAAGCGGTCAGAAAAGAAGCCGAGAAGACCGTGGAGCTCTTCCATCCGGACACGCTTTTCAACGTTGTGCTTTTCACCGACGGCAAATTCCCTTTCAAAACAAACCTCTGCTTCGCCACCAAGAGCGCCAAAAGGGAACTCTCCGCCTGGCTCTCAAAGGAGATGAAAGTCAACCGCGGCAACGACCCCGACACCAGCGGATCAACTCCCATTAAAGCGCTGGAGTTCGCCCTAAGCCTGAAGCCCGACGCGGTGGTCCTTATAAGCGACGATCCGCCGTACCTGCAAGGCGAAGACGAAGCGGTCCACGAGAAAAGGATAATGGCTCTGATCGACGAAACGAGAAGGGAGAAAGCCACGCAGATAAACGCCATCGCCTACAGGCCGGCGAGGGACGGAAGCGTAAAGAGACGGGAAAAAGCGGAGAGAGGCTGCGCCTTTTTAAAAAGAGTCGCCTCCCACGGCAAAGGCGAATTCAGGGAAGTGGAGTAAGGTTCAGTATTTTTTGACGATGGTCAGAATGTTCATGTCGTCGCGGCGCTCGTAATGCACCTCGTCGGACATTTCCTTGACCAGAAAGATCCCCAGTCCTCCTATGGGACGGTCCTCAGCGGCCTGCTCGATGTTGGGGTCTTCCTTTTTCAAAGGATCGTATGGAAAGCCGCTGTCCGCGAAGCAAATGGAGGCTTTGTGGGCGTCGGCTTTGATGTTTATGGTGGCGGGGCCGGTCTTCCCGGAATAGGCGTAGTTGGCGATGTTGACGAAGATCTCCTCCACGGCTACGGCAAGCTGCATCCTGGCGTCCTCCGGGCAGCCGGCTGACATCAGGTGGGTGTCCAGCTGGTCAAGAACTTCCGGAAGTTTTTGCGTATCGGCGGTAAAATGAAGAGTAACGGCAACGTTCATAATCGAGTCCTTTTTATCCTAGATAGCGAAGGAAGAGCATGGTTATGTCATCAGACTGGGGAGCCCCGTCGGCGTAGGTTTTCACGTCGTCCTTGAGTTCGTCTAAAATGCAGTCGGCCGGCGCGGAGCGCATGATGGGGCCGTCCATCAGGGCGATGAGACGGTCGTCCCCGTAAAGGGCGTGCTTTTTGTTCATGGCTTCGGTGACGCCGTCGGTGTAGAGGAGCAAGCCGTCGCCTTTTTCCAGCCTCACGGTCTGGCGTTCGTAGGACACGCCGTCCATGCCGCCGATGACGAAACCGTTGTCCACCGGGAGCCAGCTGGAGCTGCCGTCGTTTTTCCTCATAACGGGCGCGTTGTGGCCGGCGTTGACGTAAACCACTTCTCCGGTGCAGATGTCGAGCACTCCGGCGAAGACCGTCACGAACATGCAGGCGTCGTTGCCCTCGCAGACGCTGTCGTTGACTTCCGCGATGATCTGGTCAAGGGTCCGTCCCTGGTTGGCGAGCAGGCTGGATTTGAGCTGGGCCTTGGCTTTCATCATGAACATGGCGGCGGGAATGCCCTTGCCGGAGACGTCGGCAATGAGGAAGGCGAGGCGGGAGGCGTCAAGATGGAAGAAATCGTAGAAGTCGCCGCCGACTTCCTTGGCGGGCTCCATGGAAGCGTAGATCTCGAAACGGGGGTCTTGGTGGAGCTGAGGCAGCGCCGAGGCTTGGACCGCCCGGGCGAAATCCAGCTCGCTGTCAAGGCGGGTCTTCTCCGCGGCGATGGCGCCTTTCAGGGCGTCCACCATGGAGTTTATGCCGCCGGAAAGCTCTTCAAATTCCCGGGAGCCGCGCTCCTCGACTTTCTCCTCCAGGTCGCCCGCAGTTATTTTTCCGAGGGAGACGTTGATGCGGTCGATGCCGTCGATCACGATCTTTTGCACGAGCTTGGACACGGACACGAAGACCACCAGCGTCAGGATAAGGCAGGTGGCCACGAGCAGGATGACCATGCCGTTGCGTTTTTGCGTGATCTCGTATTCCGGCTTGATGCCGATGAGCGTCAGGTTGTTGCTTTGCATGTACAATCCGAAGACCGGAACGCCGTCGATGGTCTCGTCAAATTCGCCCTCCCCCTGAACGAAGGAGGAGATGAGCTCCGGCCTGAAGCCGACGGAAGCCAGGGTGCGGCCTTCGAAGTCCGTCCTGGCGGCGCCGATGACTTTTTCTCCCCGGCAGATGAGGATCTCGCCGCTGGTCCCCACGCGCAAACTGGGGGAGAGCTGGGCCAGGCGGCTGTTTTCCAGCGAGGATTCAAGGAAGTCCACGGAGGCGCCTATTTGGACGAGGCCGGGGGCGTCTTTCCTGGAGGCGCCGCTGTACAAAAAGAGCTTGCGGTCCAATCCTCTGGGCAGAGGGGGCTGGACCAGAACGAAATCAGGCTGCTTCAGGCCTTCCAGAAAAGGCTCGGACTGGGCGTGCAGGCGCAGATTGAACCCGATGAATTTTTCCGGGTTGCCCAGGGTGGGGTTCACCGCGGTGTTCTCGATGACGCCGTGCTCGTTTATGACGTGGATCTCGTCGTAGCCGACGCTTTTCCTCAGGTCTTCCAAAAGGAAGCTGTTGGTGGCGTATTCGGGGCAGCGCTGCAGGAAATAGGCCACCGTGCGCACGTCGCTGGCCACGGAAGAGTTATAGACGTTGAGGATGGCCAGGGCGGCTTTTTCGCTGATGCGGATCTGTTTCTGGACGTCTTCCAAGCGCAGCTGGATGTGATCTTCGGCGTCGGAATAAGCCTCCCTTGTCTGAACGTAGAAGGTCAGAAGGAAAAGAGCGGCGAAGGAGACCGCCACGAAGAAGAAAAGCCAACGCTGAAAAGTGCCGCGCATAGGAAATCGGTTTTTATTCGACAGAGAGGATCTTCAAAAATCCCGTCATGCGCAGGATCTCCATGACGCCGGGCTGGATGTTGCGGAGCGCGAAGCTGCCGCCTTCTCTTTTAAAGCGCTTCTGCAGGGTCAGAAGCAGCCGCAGGCCCGCGCTGGAAAGGTAATCCACTTCGGCAAGATCGAGCACCAGCGATCTGGCCTTGGCGATGCTCGGTTCCAGTTCGCTTTCCAGTTTCGGGGAGGTCAGGGTGTCGAGGCGGCCTTTGACGGCGACCGTCAGTTCCGGGGCAGGAGATGTGATCTCGTAAGTCATAAAGCTCCTTTAAAAAGTTTTACACATTATACCATATGAAGAAAGAATTCCGCACCGCCGCTCTTCAAGGCCGCCGTCTAAGCTCATTACTAAATGCCTGCCGCCGGAGGGGAAGCCTCTTTTGGAAGCAAGACGCGCGGGCAAGGCGCTTTAGCCCGGGACAGGATTCTTTCAAAAAACAAGCGGTGTTGTGTTTTGGAATATATTGTGATAAAATAGTTTCCCAATTATATTTGGAAGAAAACCTCTTTAATCACAACCCCCTGAAAAGGGAAGGGAACAACCATAATGAAAAAACTTATCCTTTTAACTCTCGCCGTCTTCGTTTGCGCGTTGATGGCGCAAGCTGCTCCCTCCACGATCGTCGAGGACAACTTCGAAAGCTACGCGGTCGGTGAAAACGTTATCGGCCAGAACGGCTGGACCACCGCCTACGGCACCCCCGGCAATGACGGCAACGCCCTCGTGGAAGAAGGCGGCTATGAAGGCGGGAAATGCCTGCATGTCACCGCCAGCGGCCTGTTCGGCATCCACTGGGACATCGACAATGTGGGCGGACAGTCCGCCAAATTTGACTACAAGGTGTCCATGATGGTCAAGCGCCCGACGCAGAAAGCCGATGAATCCGGCGAATACACCGGCGACATCATCTTCGGCAGCAACGACGGCCTGGGCGAGAACCACTTCATCAAGAAGGACGGCCAGTTCGGCATCCGTTTCTCCGCCTGCGCTCCGCAGTACACCGTTGCCAACTCAGAGCCTCGCGACGAATGGGTCTATTTCAGCTACACCCTCAACACCACCGCCAACGGCGCCTTCCTCCGCGAATGCACCTTCGGCGACGAGACCTATGAAAAGCTGAACATTCCCATCGGCAATCAGACGTCTCCCGACAAATTCCGTCGTCTGCGCTTCTTCATTTGGGGCGGTCAGGGCCACTTCTACGTCGATAATTTGAAATGCGAATTCGTCGATGTTCCTCCCACCTCCAACGTCACCGCCACCAACCCCGGTATCATTAAGTTCGGCAGCGAGGACCCCATTCAGTCTGTGGTCTCCGCCACCGGCAACTCCGCCACCGTTTACGTTAACGTCGAATCGGACGGCAACTGGCTCTCCATCAAGAATTCCATCGAGCCCTACGCCGCGCAGATCAATGTCGCCCCCGGCAGCCCTGCTACGGTTGAGTTCAACGCCAATTTGCCCGCAAACGTCCGCAACATGCCTGCGGCCACCGTCACCTATTCTTACTACAACGGCGAAGAAGACAAGACCTTCACGAACTCCATCTTGGCTCAGAACGGCAACAAAGGCCTCGGCTGGGCGCTCTACGCCACCGACTTCGACAGTATGCCCCTGGGCGGCGACGTCAAGCTGCAGCCCGGCTGGGGCGAGACCGGCGCCGCTAACGTCATCGCCGCTGACCCCGAAGACGCTGAAAACCAGTGCCTGAAGATCACGGGCGGCGGCCAGATCCACACCGCGGTCAATATGCCGGATGTGATCTATCCGACCTATGACGTCCGCGTCTCCATGGATATGTATTATCCCGAAGGCGTCAAGCCGTATCTGGTCTTCGGCACCGACCTCTCCCACAGGATGGGTGAAGTCAGCGTGAGCCATCCCGAAGGCGGCATTAAGCTGGGCGGCGAACCCTTCCAGGGCGTCGACGTCCCCAACCTGGCTCCCTACGGCCAGTGGTTCAACGTTGCCTATACCTTCACGATTGGTCTCGCCAGCGACGACACCCGCCCCTGGGTGCTGCATTACGCTGAATTCGACGGCGAAACTTACCATTTCGACAACGAATACGTCCCCGGCGCGGCCGGCGACAACGAGAACTTCCTGCAGTTCCGCAACTACACCTTCAGCGCCTCTGAAGGCTACTACGTTGACAATTTCAAGGTCGAGCTGATCAAGTCCGGCACGCTGCCTGAGCCCGCCATCTTCGGCGTCCTGGCTCTCCTGGGCCTCTGCTTCGCCCGCAAGCAGCGCTAAGTTCATCGGAAAGAACGCTTAAGGAAGGCCGCCCGTGAGGGCGGCCTTTCCTTTTGCAAAAAAAAGACCTTTTTGCTAACATAGCTTTCCCTAAATTGGATACCTATCACCTTATTTTGAGCAATAAAATGAGAGAAAACAAAAAGGACTTAAAGTTCCGCCTCGGCCTGGCTCTGGCCGCGGCGCTTTTGAGCGCCATCGCTTTCGCCGAGGGCGCCAAGACTCCGACCATGACCACGGTGACCGCCGGAACGCCCCAGGCTTCCCAGGTCAGCGTGGCGCGCTACGTGACCAACATCGTTATGCAGTCCAGCTCCAACTGGGAGCGGGTGGACGCCAACCTTCCGGATTCGGTCTATTACAAGCTGGCTTTGGAGACCGTGACGGTCACCGGCGGCGTCAGGCGCTTTGAAACGAAGGACTATTTCATCAACGTCAGCGTGACGAACTACACCACCAACGTGGTCTTCTACACGCCCTACAAGGAACTGGACCACAAGGTCTATCTGAAGGTCAATCCTCCGAAACTCGACACGCCGGACATGGTGGAGCTTATCGAGCAGCTGCCGAAGGTGACTTTAAGGGAACTGGAGCCGCCGAAACCGCCGAAGCAGGAAGTCGTGGAGCTGCCGCCCCAGAACATCGTGGGCGGAGATTACGTGGACTACATGAACTACAGCCAGCTCTCTCACGACTATTCCCAGGACGACAGCGCGGAGCTTCTCTCCGACGAGCTTTTCGTCAACGACCCCATCGAACGCTTCAACAGAGCCATGTTCGTGGTCAACGACTACGCCTACAATTATTTCGTGGGCCCTATCTGCAAAGGCTACCGCTGGGTCGTCCCCGAAGTGGCCAGGGTCTGCGTGTCCCAGATGGACCACAACATCGTCTGGCCAAAAAGGCTCATAAACAATCTTGCTCAGGCGAAATTTAAAGGAGCGGGCGTTGAGACCGCCCGCTTTCTTATAAACACCTCCATTGGCATCGGCGGTCTTTTCGACCCCGCCAAAGCCTGGTTCGACCTCGACAAATCCGACGAGGACACCGGGCAGACCTTCGGTTACTACGGCATCGGCCCGGGCTGCTATGTCTTTTTGCCCATAGCGGGCCCTTTGACCGCCAGGGACACCGTCGGCATGATCTTCGACGAGGCCATGGACCCCAGGACCTACCTTCCCTTCGGCGGCATGGTCAAGACCTTCATGGTCATGAACAACATCAGCCTTCAGGTCGACGCCATCGACAGCATGTATGTTGACAACGGCGATCCGTACTCCTTCGCCAGGGACATGTGGTACCTTAAGAGAAGCGCGGAGGTCGAAGAATGAAAAAAGGCCTCTTTTTGCTTTTGGCGCTCGTGATCATGAGCGCCTTCGGCGCCTCCGGCGAGATTTACATCGCCCTTACCAACTTCCCGGCCCAGGGTCCCGTCGTCGACTCCTTCCGTTACAAGCTCGCCAACTTCAAGGACGACGATTTTTATTTCGACGTTGAGAAAGGCAAATTGAAATTCACCGTCAAAAACGGCGATCAGGAGGAAAAAGTCGATTCCCGCTACAGCGTCTGGATGCAGAAAAACCCCGCCGACCTGGTCTTCATCATTCCCGGTCTGGGCGACCATTACCGCAATTCCCAGGCCGCGCTTCTGGCGGAAGCCATCTACAACGCCGGCTATTCCGTGGCCATCGTCAGCAACCCCTTCTGCTGGGAGTTCGCCCAGTCCGCGCTGACCAGCATGGCCCCCGGCTACACCAGATCAGACGCCAAGGACCTCTATCACCAGCTCGCCCGCGTCCTGGACGACATCAACGCCGAGCATCCCGGAAAAGTCAAGGACGTTTCCGTCGTGGGCTACTCCCTGGGCGCCCTGCAGGCGGCTTTCATGACCAAAAACGAAGTCATCGAGCACCGCTTGAACATCAAGCGCTATGTCCTCATGAACCCTCCGGTGAACCTGATCTACGGCCTCACCACCCTCGACCGTTATTACAACATTTGGAAAAACTGGGATAAGGTCACCCTGACCAACAACCGCAACATGGCTGTGGGCTTTTACAAAGGCTACAGCTACGGCGCCCTGCAGACCGACACCTATCTTCCCATCACGGAAGAGCAGGCCTCCTTCGTCATCGGCTTCATGTTCAGGATGTCCCTGGGCGACGTCATGAAAAAGATCATCGAGCGCCATCCCATGAAGATCTTCGGGGAAGTCTCCAGCTGGAAGCAGCAGGAGTTTGAAAAGCGCCTGGAACGCTACGGCTACCAGCGCTACGTGGACACCTTCCTGAAGGAAGCCCATCCCACCATCTTCGCCACCAGCGAGCCCTTTAAGCATGTCAACGGTATCTCGAGCCTCCCGGCCATGTCCAACGAACTCAGGCAGAACCAGAACATCGTCTGTCTGCACACCGCCGACGACTTCCTTCTGAACGAATACGACCGCAACTGGCTCAAGCGCCAGATGGGCGACCGCCTGGTCATGCTGGACCACGGCTCCCACCTGGGCTATTTCTGCATGCCCCAGGCCCTGGACATCGTCGTCAAGCTCATTAAAGGCGAGACCGTCAGCGGCCCCAGGCCGGCCACGGCCCAGCCCACCTACCATTATTTCGACGCCTACCTGGCCAAGATGGCTCAGGCTAAAGCCAAGACTCAGACCGCCAGCGCCAAGCCGGCTCAGCCGGCCAAGCCCGTCCAAACGACGCAGACCGCGACCGCCTCCAAGACGCCTGTTATGACCACCGCCACCGCGGCTCCGGCGCAGGCCGCGCCCGCCGCGACGCGCAAGGAAGGCGAGATGTACATCAACACCCAGACCGCCTCGGCTGCCGCGCCCGCCGCGACTATCAGAGACGGCCGCAAAGTGGAATGGCGCCTGATGCCTGATCCCGGCAGGACCAACGAGACAGTGCTGGTCATGCAGGAAGTGGACGTCGAAAGCGGACTCCTTTGGGAAGAATACCAGGCCAAAGCCAAAGCCGAAGCGGAAGCCAAGGCGAAAAAGATCGCCGAAGAAGCCCTAGCCAAAGCCGACAGGGAAAGAGCCGCCAAGGAAAGGGAAGAAAAGGCGGAAAGGGAAAGAGTCCGCAACGCCGAAAAAGCCAAGGAAAAAACTTTAGAGGCGACTCCCGGATCCGTCAAGAAGGCCTCTGACAAGCCCAAGAAGACCGTCGAGAGCGTCAAGAAGGCGGTGGCAGAGGCCACCTCCAAAGACAGCGCCAAGACGAACGCCGTGAAGAAAACGGTCAAGAAGGCCCCCGCCACCAAAAAGAAAGGCGGCTCCGGCCGGGACGACGTGAAAATGGAAAGCACCGCCCCGGAAAAGACCGAGGAAGAATAAGGGCTGACAAATGGCCCTTCTCCGCGTCAACGGCCTCAGGAAGGAATACGGACTGCAAGTCCTTCTGGACGGCGTCTCCTTTGAAATAAACCCCAATGACAAATGGGGTCTGGTGGGAGCCAACGGCTGCGGCAAGACCACGCTTTTAAAGATCCTCATAGGGGAAGAGAGATCCTCTGGAGGATCTTTTGTTTTCGACGAAGAAGCCAGGATCGGATACGTTCCCCAGAGCGTAGTCTGCCCCGAAGACGTGACCATCATCGACTATCTTCTGAAGGAGCACAAGAAAGTTGAGCAGCGTCTCCGGGAAGCGGAGAAGCAATTGGCGGAATGCGCTCCGGAAGAGCTGGACAAAAAGCTCAACGCCTTCCAGAAAGCCCGGGACCTTTTCGAGGAGCAGGGCGGCGACAACTACGCCGTGCAGGCGGAACGCATGCTGGCGGCCTTCGGTCTTGACAACCGCACCAACCAGACCGTCATGTCGCTTTCCGGCGGGGAAAGGAACCTCGTCTCTTTGACCGGCGCCCTCTTGAACCGCCCGGATCTTCTGATCCTCGACGAGCCCGCCAACCACCTGGACTATGTCGGCATCGCATGGCTGGAAGATTTTTTAAAGAAATACAAAGGCGCCATCCTGCTCGTCTCCCACAACCGCTATCTCCTGGACCAGGTCACCAAGGGCACGCTGGAATTAAAGGGAGGGCAGATAAAATATTTCCCCGGCAACTACTCCGACTACCGCGCCCAGAAACTCGAGCAGCAGATCCGCCAGGAGAAAGAGCACGCCGCCTATGAAAAGCGCCTGGCCAGCCTGGAAGCCATGATCTTAAGGATCAGAAATTTCGCCCAGGTCTATGACGACAAGCGCTGGGGCAAGATGATCCGCTCCCGGGAATCGAAAATAGAGCAGCTGAAACAGACCGCCGTCCAGGCTCCGGAGCGGGAAGAGAAGAAAGCTTCCATCCGCTTCCAGGGAGAATCCAGCCACGCCAACATCGCCATCCAGGTCAGAGGCTTCTCCGCCAGTTTCGACGGAAGAAAAGTCCTCGACAACGTCGATCTCGACATCTCCTCCGGCGAAAGAGTCGCCCTGGTGGGCCCCAACGGCAGCGGCAAGAGCACTTTGATAAAAGCCATCATAGAGGACGGCCACTGGGAGAATCCAACACTAAGAGTCGGACCCTCCATCACCATAGGCTACTGCTCCCAGCAGCAGGAGACCCTGAACCCTGAGAACACCGTCTTCGAAGAGATCGCCGTATCCGGCATCACCAACGAAAAGCAGGCCTACGACCTTCTGGCCAGATTCCTCTTCGTCAAAGAGGAACTGAAGAAAAAAGTGAAAGATCTTTCCGGCGGCGAAAAGAACCGTCTGCAGCTGGCGAAACTAATGCTCATAAATCCCAACACGCTGATCCTGGACGAGCCCACCAACCACCTGGACATCCAGACCTGCGAAGCCGTGGAAGAAGCCCTGAGCGACTACAAGGGAACCCTTATCGTCGTTTCCCACGACCGCTACTTCTTAGACAAACTGGCCACCAGGATCGTCGAAGTGGACAACAAAAAGCTCCGCTCCTACCCCGGCTCCTATTCCGAATTCTGGTACCACAAAAAGGAAAGGGAACAGAAAGAAGCGAAAGAAAACAAGCAGAACAAGAAAGAGCAGCCCAAACCAAAAACCGAAAACACTTCCGCCAAACCCCTTTCCAACAACGCCAGGCAGAAGCTCGCCAAACAGGAAGCCGACCTCACCCAAAAGATCGAGACCCTGGAAGCCAAACTGGAAGACCTCGACAAAGAGATCGCCGCCGCCTTCGCCCGGGCGGACCATGAAAAAGGCCGCTCCCTCACGGAGGAAAAAGAGCAAGCCCAGCAGGAACTCAACGCCCTCTACGTTGCCTGGGAAGATTTTATGAACGCTTAGCTGTTAGGCAGACCTTAGCGCAGCGAAGAGAAGGGCGTGAAATTTACGCCTATGAAATCTAAATTTTTTACATGTTAGTTTTATTTGATATTTTTTTCCAAAGAACGAGCCCGGTTTTAGACAAACGGTATTTTTGACGAGAACTTTGTGGGGAATCTGGTATTGTGTATTCTGCTAGGCCGTTTTTTAACAAATATTTGATGGCTATGTGCAGAGAACGGGTCATTGGAGACATATTTAATGAGCTGGCAATTTCCTTTCTTGATTGTGGGCCTTCGGTCAAAGCCAAAAGCACAAGCTCAGCTGTATGAGTTAGTTTAATGCCACTTATGCCACTTATGCCACTTATGCCACTTATGCCACTTATGCCACTGATATGAACATTTACGCCTGCATTTACACCTACATTTGTTTGCTTTTTGTTGTACAGAGCATTATGGATCGTAACCTTGAAAAAATCCCTGTCTGAATAGAACTCAACATGTGTGGATTTGTCGGGGAAAAGAGCATTGGTATTATCTGTAATTTTCTTTAAGCCCGATCCGCGACGTTCCATAAACTTCATTCTTGCAAATATGTCAGCTAGGACAGGATTTCTGCGTTCTGAGGCAACTACAAAATCAACTTCTTTTTCTATTGTTTTACCAGATATCATACCTCCCGGAGAGGTTACCTCAAGGCGATCGTCGTAAATATCTACGCATACTTCAGCTCCAAGGCGAGTATATTCTCTGTGTATAATGCCATTGACTATGGCTTCACGAACCGCCTCTTCGCTGTATTCTGGTGTTTCCACACGGGTAATGCCAGATTTGTTCCATGCTCTTTTTGTATTGTTGCGCACGAAATCCATAGCAGCAAAGAATTGTTGCAAAAGGCCACCGGATATTTCTTTGTCATCAACGGCTTCGCTTTGTACCGAGGTTTTTGTCAACCCTTTCCAACGTGTACAAAAGATGCGGCTGTGTTTATATATAGCCTGGTCGGCGAGCAAGACTCCGGCGTTTGTTAAAAACCCGGCTTTGTCTGCGAGATTGAAAGAATTATAATCGTTTTTGGTGAGTTTGACTCCGGTGACTTCATAAAACGTTGCTTCAAAAAACGAAAAAGAATAGTCGCGCTTTTTATAATTGGTTTTTAATGTGTCATATGTTTTATTGAGTCCTTTTAAAACGAGTTCGTTTAAAATATGAGGCGGGGCAATAATAGATTCGTTTCCACTGCGTATATATGCTTCTTGGACCCCGTCTGCAAAATAATAATATGGTGTGGATGTTCCTGCGTAGATTTGGACCGCGATGATGCTTTTACCATCTTTAGTAAAGTTTGAAAGGACATAGATAGGCGTTGGTTTGATGCGTTCGTTGATAAGTTGAGATATTTTTTCGCTTGCAGTTTGCGGATCATCCATTCCAACAATGGTTTGATCATCTGACACCCCAAAAAAGAGTGTTCCGCCTAGAGTGTTAGCAAATGCCGAGACACTTTTTAGCCAACTTTTGGGCTTTTTGATTTCTACCGTAAGTTTGAAATCATAATCCGTGCACTCCGTTGCCGGTAAAGTCTGTAAAAATGTTTTTTGCATGTTTGCCTCCAATTGTTATACCGCGATTCACTATATAACGGACACAAAACCGACATTTGTTGCGTCGCTGAGCTTTTCGCGCCTGTTTTTGCGCTTGCGCCGTTTCGGGAGATATCCGGAGAAAACAAGAGCCGCTTGCATTCTAAAAAGCGTTTTGATAGACTCTTCGGCATTATTGTCAAAAAATTAATCTCAAAAAAATATGAGCAAACTTTTATCCCTTTTTATCGGCGCGCTTTTATGCACGACAGTTTTAGCTAGCGAACTTTGGTCCGACGCTGTTACGTTTGACGGAAGTCCGATAACTTCGACACCTATTACTCTTTTAACCACGGACCAGATCTTTTACAGCAGCGCTCTGGCGGACGGAGACCCCAGGTCTCTTGAGCTTACCGCTACGGACACTGCGGACTCCACGAAGGTGGCGGAACTGTTTTATGACGATTCCCAAACCGCTGTGGAAGGCACCGCCTCCTGGAACTACGAAGCGCCGGCCTACGACGATTTTTCCAAGAGCGACGTTTACGAGCTTAAGGAAACCATCGTGACTTCTGAAGGAACTGAAGTTCTGACCCGCAATGTCAAGATCCTGCCTGAGCCGGCTTGCTTTGTGCTGTTCGCCATTTTGGGCGGACTTTTAATTGCGCGCAGAAAAGGCGCTCTGATGCTGCTGGTTTTGACAGTTGCTTCCGTAGGAGCTTTTGCCGATGTTACGGTGACTTCCGTGACCGCTCAGCAGGCCTGGCCCTTCAAGAGAAGCGTCGTTATCAACTACACGCTTGAAAGCAATACCCAAGGCGCCACCGTTTTTTCTGTTGACTTCTACGGCACTTTTGATGATGGCGAAACGATCTTTAATCTTAAAGATCGCGGAACGCTGGAAAAGGAAGGCGCCAGCGGCGTGCTATTCGAAGCCGGCACGCACAAAGTCATTTGGACTCCCTCTAGCGACCTGACTCTCAAATCCAGTAATCTTAAAATAAAAGTCAGCGCTGCGGACATTACAAGCGAAGCGACTTATTTGGTGGTCGATCTTTCCGGCGGAACCGGCGCTTCCAGCTATCCTGTGAGCTATCTGTCCAGCGTTCCCGAAGGCGGTTGGGGCAATGAATACAAGACCACGAAACTTGTCTTGCGCCTTGTGCAGCCCGGCACCTTCACCATGGGCAGCCCCAGCGATGAAATTGGACGCGACACCTCTGCCTCCGGAGAACTGCAGCACCAGGTCACTTTGACAAAACCTTATTATATCGGCATTTTTGAAATGACCCAAGGTCAGTACGAACGCATAATGGGTAAAAATCCTGCTGATATAGTTATCGCTCAGGATCACTCTGTGAACGAGGTTTCTTACGACATGATCAGAGGCACGAATCAGGGTCAAAACTGGCCGGCCGACAACAATGTCGATTCTGATTCTTTCATAGGTGTTCTGCGCAACAAGACAGGCTTGGTCTTTGATCTGCCCACCGAAGCGCAGTGGGAATACGCCTGCAGAGCGGAAACCACCACCGCTTTGAACAGCGGGAAGGATCTGACCAACGCGACCGTGTGCCCGAACATGGCGGAAGTGGGAAGATACACCCACAACACGACCGACGGCAAAGGCAACTACTTTGTAGCGCCCGGCCAGTACCTGGTCAACAACTGGGGAATTTACGACATGCACGGCAATCTTGCCGAGTTGTGCCTGGACTACTATGCCGGCTACAGCGCTGATTCTCAGACCGACCCCAAGGGCCCCTCTACGGGAACATTGCGCGTTCAGAGAGGCGGCGACTGGGAGGATATTGCTTCGGAGTGCCGCTCCGCCAGAAGAGTTGGTATTGACAGCAATTACCATCACCAAACCTTCGGCTTCCGCGTGGTGGTCGAGCAGTAAGCGACAGCGTACTTGACTTTGGGAAAAGTCTTTAGTATTATTATCGCCACTTGCCTGAAAAAACGGGAAAGCGAAAGAGAGAAAAGCTTGGCGCGCCTCTTTTCGGACAAGGAAGTTGAAATCATCTCCCGGGGTTCCCGAGGGGGCCTTGCGGAGGGGGTATTGACTTTTGGGAATATGTTTTGATACACTATTCCTC
>JAFZID010000067.1 GCA_017554565.1 bacterium | reverse complement strand
GGGCAGCCCGGTCACCGGCAAAGCCAACGTTCTCATCTTCCCGGATCTCAACGCCGGCAACATCGCCTACAAGCTCACCGAAAGGCTCGCGAAAGCGGAAGCTTTCGGCCCGCTGCTCCAGGGCTGCGCCCGCTCCGTCAACGATCTGTCCCGCGGCTGCAAGCCCGAGGATATCGTGACGGTGGCGGCCATCACCGCTGTTACTGAATAACCGCACGCGATGCGCCTCGGCTCTTTAGCGCTTGTCCTCCTTTTCCTGGCGGTCCTTGGCGGTCTGGCCCTGCGGCCCGGCCGCCGGGGCTCCCAGGCAAGCTCCGGGAACGTTGAGTATGCCGGTGTTCTGACGATCCTTTCTCCCCATTGGGAAGGCGTCAGGGAGGAGGTGGAAAGAGCCTACAACGATCTGAGAAGGGAAAGAGGGGAGAAGATCGTCCGCTTCGACTGGCTGGACGTGGGCGGAACTTCGGACATCATCCGCTACATCCGATCCTCTTTCCAGAACAAGCCCGAGGGGATCGGGGTGGACATCCTTTTCGGAGGGGGCACGGATCCTTACCTGGCCCTGAAGAAAGAAGGGCTTTTGGAAAAGTGCCCCCTGCCGGAGGAACTCTCTGAGAAGATCGGCAAAAGCTGCGCCGGCGTTCCCGTTCTGGACGAGGAGGGCTATTGGTACGGCGTGGGCCTTTCCGGCTTCGGGATAATCTACAACAAGAAGATCCTTGAGAGGCTGGGCATAAAGGAACCCAAAAGCTGGGCCGATCTGGCGAAAGGGGAGTGTTTCTCCTGGATAGCCTCCGCCGATCCCAGGAAATCCGGCTCCGTCTTCATGATGTACGAGATCATAGTCCAGAGTTTCGGCTGGGAGAAGGGCATGGAGATCATCAGCGCCATGAGCGGTAACTGCCGTTCCTTTTCCGGAAACGCGGGAAGCATTCCCAAGGACGTGGCCTTGGGTGAGGCGGCCTTTGGACTCTGCATCGACGTGTACGCTCTCAACGCCATCATGGACGTGGGAGAAGAACGGCTGGGATTCGTGCTGCCGCCCGGCGAGACCGTGATCACTCCGGACGCCATAGCGCTTATGAAAGGTACGGAAAATTACGAACTGGCCAGGGATTTCGTGATCTTCAACCTTTCGGAGAAAGGCCAGAAACTCTGGTCCTTTTTCCCCAAGACGGATCCCGACGCCCCGAAGGAACACGCGCTTTTAAAAATGTCCGTCTGTCCTTACATGTATGAAAAGTATCCCCAAGGGGCCATGCTCAAATCGTCGCCCTTCGAAATGCCGGTGAAGTTTCGCTACGATCTTGAGGCCGCGGCCGCCAGGATGAACATCTTCAGGGATTACCTCGGGATACTTTTCATCGACCACAGGGAGGATTGCGTGAAGGCTTGGAAAACCGTCCTGGATTCTCCTGACGACCAGGAAATAAGAAAACTTTTTTTCGCTCATCCCGTCTCCTCTTCGGAAGAATTTCAAAGGCTGGGGAAGGGCGATTACACCAATTCCCTGATCCGGGCGAAGCTTCAGACCGAATGGTCCAACGACGCCGGGAAACGCTATAGAAAGATCATCAGCAATCATAAATAAAAGCGAGGCCGTTTATGAAAAAACTAATCCTTATCGCCATTGCCGTGCTTTTTTGCGCGGGCAATCTTTCCGCCATCGTCTGGGAGACCAACAAGGTCTATCACAGCGACAGCGTGGGAAGAGACCTCAGGTACGGCATAATTCTGCCCAGCGGCTACAACTGGCAGACCAACAAGTATTATCCCGTCATATATTTCCTGCACGGCCGCGACCAGAGCGACCAGACCTGGTACGAGGAAGCGTATGAGACTTTCATGGGAACGTCCCATACCAACGAGTTCATAATCGTCTTCCCCCAGGGCAGCCGCTGGAAAGGCGCGATCTATGAGAACTCCTGGTTCGAATACGCCAACGGATATATGGGCGCCATGTGCAAGGATCTGCCGGCGCATCTGGCGAAAAAATACCGCGTGAAAAACATAAGAGGCATCAGCGGCATCTCCATGGGCGGCTACGCGGCCTTCAGGATCTCCGGCTGCTGCGACGCTTACTACAACTGCCGCTACTGCGCCGCCTCCTCCATGAGCGGAGCCTTCGTGGGGCCGAAGATCAGCAAGCTTTTGGACGGCGTCAGCACTCTGCAGACAAACGAGATCGCGACGGCGGTGGCGCCCAAGAAATACATCAAGCTTTTCTTCGACTGCGGCGACGAGGACATCTATCTCGACACTTACAATCTGGCCGAGGTCAACATGGACATGTACAACTGCCTGGCGGCGCTGGGACGCAGGAAGAACGTGGACGTGGTCTTCTCGCGCCCGGAGGGCAAGCATAACTGGAAGTATTGGCGCGAGAGGATCCCGGCGCACCTGGATCACTTCTCCAAGCAGCTTCCGCTTTTCCCGGATATCAACATCACCTCCTCCGACGAATATGACGACGTGGACGCCGCGATGGGGGATTATGTCATAAAAGGCACGGCCAGCCACGCGAGCGGCATTAAAAAGGTGACCATAAAGCAGGTCTCGGCCAGCGGCACGAAAGACCTTACCGCGGAGGGGACCGAAAACTGGCAGTGCGCCCTGAAGCTCGAGGAAGGCGCCAACAAGATAAAATGCTACGCGCTGGCGGAGAACGGCTACACCAACTGGGTCTTCGTGAACCTGAGAGTGCCGAAGGAAGCCAAGCCGGAGATCGAGCTTCTGTCCCACAAGGCGGGGGAGAAATACTTCACCTACGACGAAGAGACGGAGGTTTACGGCACGGCCTACGCCGACAGCGGCATCTCGAACATTTACGCCTCGGTCAGGGGACAAAACGGCGAGGACGCCAGAGTCGATCTGGACGCCAAGGGGAACTGGGCGGGAACGCTGCCCCTCTTCAAAGGCAACAACAACATCAAGATCTACGCGATCAGCGGCAGTCATCTGACCAACAGCGTTGGCTTGACTTATTTCAGGGGCAGCACGGACTTCAGGATCAAGAAGGTCGTTATAAACAAGAAGCGCACGACGCTCTCCTTATATGTCAGCAACATAACCCAGACGAACCTGGTTTGGCAGGCTCCTTATGGCGAAGGCACGATCTCTTTCGGCGATGTGACTATTCCTTTAAGTCAGGGCGGCTGGACAAGAGCCAACTCTTATGTTTCCAACTATAAGATAAGGACCACGGACGACAAGGTGACCGGCAAGATCCACGGCAAGCCCAACAAGGACTTCATCAAGTGCGACCTTAAGATATTGACCACCAACAGCCTCTATTACGGTCAATTGCAGAGCGTGCCCTTCAACGCTAACGTTCCTTTGAAGGTCAAAATAGACCAGTACGAGGCCGCGACCAATATTTTCCTGGACAGCGCCGGAAAATATAAGAGCACCGCGCCCTGGTTCTGATCGTTTTTTTAAAGATCGCTTGCTAAGCGGGAGGGAATTTCCCTCCCGCTTTTGTTTTTTGGCCGCGTTGAAAACGAGGCCCGGGAAGGTTTTTTAACATAGCAGGCAAAAATTAAGTGCTTTTGAATACGCACCTTAATTTTACAGATTAATGCACTCTTGATTTCACATCCCTGTTTTGATAGTATCTTCGGCTGTGTGTGCGTTTTCCCTGAAAAAGGGTCGCGGATACGGGTTCGGAAGAGAGCATAAAAAGCCGCCGGCTCCCGCCCGGAAAGAATAAAAACAGTAATCAAAAAGAGTCATATATAAAATGAAAAAAACGATCTTTACCCTAAGCCTGCTGGTGCTTTTGAACTTGCCTTCCTTTGCCGAGGTGGCGGACAGCGTCAGCGAATTCTGCGAGGCCTGGTCGAGCGCAACGACGCTTGACACGGAAAATATTCCCAACACCCCCTCGAATCCTATAGAACTCCATTTTTGGGACGAGCTGCAGTACAGCACCCGCTGGGCTGATTTCGGCTACAACAGGGGAGTGGTGGTGAAAGCGAAGGCCGAGGGCGTTGCGGAGCAGGATGTTTTTTCTACCGACGTTGAAGGTCTCGAAGGCCTTTTCAGCTGGAACTACTCTGCTACCGACGCTTCGATCCTGCCGAGGGGAAGCGCCAATGTTTACGCAGTAACGCACGTGATCACCGAGACCACCAACGGCGTTTCCTGCGCGGTCGCTTCCGAGACGGTCTATGTCACTTTGTCCGACGATACTTTTGTGGAGGCGAACTGGTCTGGCGACTTCAAGCTCGACAACGTGAGCGTTTCGGCCGATACGCTGACACTCGATTCTCCCGCCAGCATTACTTACAGCACCGACTGGATCGAAGGTTACGACAGATCCATGACGATCCAGCTCGTTGAAAAGGGATCTTCCGGCCCCTCCGTTTTCTCAGTCCCTTCCGAACCTTACACCGTCTTCACCAGCGAAGGCGAGGAAAACGGCGACTACAGCTGGGATTACTCCGGCGTTGATCCGACGGTCCTGCCCAGGAACACTTCCTACCTTCTCACTTACACCGTATATAGCGAAGACGGCACGGTCTTCGGCACGGAGACCGCCACCGCGACAATAAACCTTCTCCCTGAACCGGGCTTCGGGCTTGTCTTTGCCCTTGCCCTCATAGTTTTGAAAAGAGTCCGCTGATTATGAAAACGATTTTGAATGTTTTGTTATTGACCGTGTTCTGCTTTTCCGCGGCGGTCTTCGGGGAAACTCCTGTGGTTAACGTCAGCGTCAGCTGCCATCAGCGCTGGCCTTGGAACGGCAAAGTTGACATCGATTATAAGGTTGAGACGACCAACGAGGCCACTTCTCCTGTCTTCACCGTCGCTTTCTTCGGCAAAATAGACGACGGCGAGCCTTTTGCTCTCCAGAGCCTCAAAGGCGAAGGCTCCAGGGGCTGCGTTTTCGGTTCGGGCGTCAAGCGCGTGACCTGGGACGCCAGCGCCGACAAGCCCTTCACAAACACCAAGAACCTTAGCGTCTGCGTCACCGCCCAGGACGTCACCGCCAACGCCAAATATATCTGCCTTACCCTGAGCGACGGAAGCCTTAACATAAGCGCCGCCGGTCCGGACCTTGAGAACGAGGCCTCCAAGACGACCCAGATGTGGTTCAGAAGAATAGAGCCGGGTACGTTTGTGACAGGTTCTCCCGAAAACGAGATCGGCCACAAGAAGAACGCCGCCGCCGAGGTGCAGCGCACGCTTACGGTGACGAAAGCCTTCTATCTCGGCGTCCTTGAAGTCACCCAGGCACAGTACCGGAACATCACGGGAAAGAACCCCTCCACTTCCAGCCCCGGCGAAATGCTTTGCCCGGTCAACAACGTTTCCTATTACGACCTGAGAGGAAGCGATCTCGGAAGCACCTGGCCCCAGAACCAGGACTACCGCATCGACACGAACAGCTTCTTTTACACTGTGCGCAGCTTTGTGGACAACGGCTTGATCTTCGATCTGCCGACCGACGCCCAGTGGGAGCTGGCCTGCCGCGCCGGAACGACCACCGCCTGGAACAACGGCGTAGCCTGGCTCGTTCCGGAAGATCCTGAACATGATAACGAAGGCGGGGAAGCCGAGGTCGTCGAGACGAAAGAAGAGGAAGCGGCGGTCCAGAGACATTGCGACAATCTCGATCTGCTCGGCTGGTACAGCGACAACACCGATTACACTCGCTGCCAAAACGTCGGCCAGAAGCTTCCCAACGCCCTTGGCCTTTACGATATGCACGGCAACGTTTGGGAATGGTGCATTACGAGAGTTTACCGCGGCGGAGCTTACACGAGCATCGACTCCCCGGGGCCCGCGACCGGAAACACCCGCTCTTTGCGCGGCGGCGCCTGGGACGAATGGGCGGTCAGAGCCCGTTCCGCCAGACGCTTTGCCTGCGACCCGAGCAGGGGAACGACCGGCAACATGCCGACTTCCTCCGTCGGCTTCAGGATCGCGATCATCATCCAGTAGTTTTTAGTTTGAAACAACATCAGGAAACTGTATGAAAATAAACAGCAAGACAACGATCATAGTTCTGGCGGCCCTCTTTGCCACCCAGGCGATGGCCGACGCGGTGTCCAACATCAGCTGCCAGCAGCGCTGGCCCTGGAACGGAAAAGTTGACATCAACTACACCTTGTCTTCCAGCGAGGCGACCTGCCCCGTTTACAGCGTTAAGTTTTACGCCAGCATCGACGGCAGCGAGTGCTTCGAACTGCAGGACATCGTCGGCGACGGCGCCTGCGGCATCGCTTTGGGTTCGGGCGCCAAGCGTGTGACTTGGGATTCCAACGCTTCGGGCCGCGCCATCAACACTGAAAACATGAAGATCGGCGTGGCCGCCAAAGAAGTAACCGCCTCCGCCACGTATCTTCACTACAACATCGCCAACAGAAAGATGGACATCTCCGCCACGCTCCCCAAAGTTTTGGAGTCGGCGGCCAAGACCAAAGAGCTTTGGTTCCGCCGTGTGGAGCCCGGCACTTTCGAGATGGGTTCACCTGAAGAGGAGACCGGCCACTTCGACAACAACAACAACGAGGCGCGCCATACCGTCACCATCACGAAGGCTTATTACATCGGCGTTTTTGAGATGACCCAGGGCCAGTTCTCCAATCTCTTCAACGAGAATCCCAGCCAGAACGGATCTGTCGACCCCGTTTCCGCTCTGCCGGCGACCAATGTTTCCTACGCTATGATGAGGGGCAGCGTTTTCGGCAGCGCCTGGCCGGAACACACCGACTACATGGTGGACTCCGACAGCTATCTCGGCAGACTGCGCTCGGAGGCCAGAAATTCCTTCACCTTCGATCTTCCTACGGAAGCTCAGTGGGAAATGGCCTGCCGCGCCGGCACGGATACGGCTTTCAACAACGGCGCCGCCTGGGAAGAAACAGGCAAAGGCTTGACGAACACTGTTCTCGACACTCTTGGCTGGTACAGGGGCAACGGCAATTCGCTGCACTCCGTCGGCCTGAAACTCCCGAACGCCCTTGGACTTTACGACATGCACGGCGGCGTCTGGGAATGGTGCATAGACCGTTATGCGGTCGACAACACGAGCTTCACCCTCGATCCGGTCGGAACCGCCGCCAAGACCAACTACCGCGTCATCAGAGGCGGCGCTTTCAACGAATGGGCCGTAAGATGCCGTTCCTCCAGAAGGATGGGCTTTTCCACCACCGACCGCGGCGGCAACAGAGGCGTCAGGCTTGCCATCGTAAAGTAAACGTTTCACAAAGCGTTTTGCTTTCTAAACGGGCGGCATGAGCCGCCCGTTTTTGCTTTGCCCCCAAATCGGGGATAAATTGGTATAATATATAATTATGCTAATATTCCGTGTAAAAGAAGTCTTGGTACAGAGGGAGACCAGGAACGCCCTGCTTTTGCTTCTGGCGGAACTGGTCTGCAACGTCTTCCTTGTTGCCTTCGCCTTCGGATCGGACAGAATGACGGATCCCTTGTTCCTTTCCGTTGCGTGTGGGAACGCCCTTCTTCTGGCGGGGATCTTCTTCCTTTCCGTCAAAAGGCCCCTGGTCTCCATGCTTCTGGGGACGCTGCTGGCCTTTGCTTTCTCTCCGCTCTTCATTATGTGGACTTCCGACTGGCGCACCTGGCTCCTGGGTCTGGCGCCCGCCATCTACTGCGGCTTCCTTGTCTTCAGGGTGGCCTTCAGTTTTTACCGCGCCAACGTTGACGCGGAGGCGGCCGTATTGAACGAGAAACGCTGGCTGAAGCCTGTCTTCGGCTCCAGGACGATGCTTTATATGCCCCTCAACTGGATCGCGCTCTTTGCGCTCTCGCTTTTGCTCTACCGCGCCGACGTCATGGGGTGGACGGCTTTCGCCGCCAGTTCGGTCCTGGCTCTCTGGGCCTTGTACGGCAGTTTCCGCTGCGAAATGCATCTCTACAAGCGCAGCAAGGGGAAATTTTGTTTCTTCATCCTGGCGGCCTTCGTTTTGGCTGTCGTCGCCTTCGCTTTCGGCGAATGGACTTTGGGCCTTCTGGGAGTGATGGCGGTCTTGAGCTTTGTCCTGCTGCATTATTTCGCCCGTTCCGCCGCCTTCGACCGCTTCAGCAACTACTTCTTCCAGCACCCGGCTCTCCTTCTGGTGGTGAGCTTCCTGGGGGTGATCCTTACGGGAACGTATCTCCTGGCTCTGCCCTGGGTCTTGAACAAGGGCTATGACATCGGGTTGGTGGACGCGCTCTTCATGTCCGCCTCCGCCACCTGCGTCACCGGCCTGGCGACGGTGGATATCTCCAAGGTCTTCTCCTTCAGCGGCCAGGTCGTCATTCTTGGCCTCATCCAGGTCGGCGGCTTGGGCATCATGACTTTGTCAACCTTCAGCGCGCTGGTGCTGGGGAGAGCCATCGGCTTGAGGCAGGAATATTTCGTCAAGGATATGCTGGGCGAGAAGCGCCAGTCGAACGTTCTGCCCTTGACGATCTTCATCTGCACCGCGACCTTCATCATCGAGGCCCTGGGCGTCGCTCTCCTTTTTCCGCAGATGCTGCACATGGGCCTTGGCTGGAAGACCGCGCTCTGGAAGAGCCTTTTCCATTCCGTCTCCGCCTTCTGCAACGGAGGCCTCTCCCTTCAGACCGACAGCTTAATGATGTTCCAGCACCATCCCTGGATCCTTTTGACTTTCACGGCGCTCATCGTGGCGGGAGGATTGGGGTTCGGCGTGCTGTCCTGGATCAGCGATTTCGTGCGCTTCAAGAAGCCGCATTCCAATTTTTACGTCAGCGTGGTGATCGTGGGGACGCTTATTCTGGTCCTTGGCGGCATGGTGGGATTCCTGATCTGGGACCACGCCCGCGGACTTTCCAATTTCGACTGGCCGGAGAAGATCTGCAACGCGCTTTTCTGTTCCGTCACGGCCCGCACGGCGGGATTCTCCACCTTCGACCTTAACGACATGTCCAGGGCCGGCCGCTTCCTGACTATGGTTTTGATGTTCGTGGGCGGCGCGCCTGGATCCACCGCGGGCGGCGTCAAGCTGACGACTTTGGTGATCTTTCTGGCGCTTTTGTTCGCGGTGCTCCGCGGCCGCGACGACGTGACGCTGGGCCGCCACTCCTTCAACGCCAACACCGTCTGGCGCGCCGTCACGGTCTTCATGCTCTACAACGTCGCTTTTCTGACCGGCTTTATTCTGCTTCTGACCTTCGAGGACGGAGGCTATGAGGAGATCCTCTTCGAGACGGTCTCCGCCGTCGGCACCACCGGCCTTTCCATGGGCATCACCGAGAGATTAAGCGTCATGGGCAAGCTGGTCATTACCGCCATGATGTTCGTAGGGAGGATCGGTCCTCTCACCTTGCTGCTTTTACTGCCGACCAGGAAACGCTCGGCTATAGAATATCCCAAGACACCTTTGATGGTGGGTTAAGGAGGAAAACTTATGATAAAAAGATGCGCAGTGATCGGCCTAGGCCGTTTCGGTACGGAAGTCGTCCGCTGGCTGGAATCCCACAACATTCCGGTCCTGGCGATCGACTCCGACAAGGACGTGGTCCAGAAAGTGGCTGACGAGGAGAACGTCACGGGCGCCCTGTGCATGGACTGCACGGATGAGTCCGCGCTTCTGGAAGCCGACATCACGAGTATGGAAGTCGTGGTAGTCGCGATAGGCGACCATCACGTGGAGAACAGCATCATGGTGACGGCGCTCCTGAAACAGCTGGGCGTGAAACGCATCGTGGCCAGGGCCAGTTCCGAACTCCACGCCAACATCCTGAAGAAGGTGGGCGCCACGGAAGCGGTCAATCCCGAAAAGGAAATGGGCTTGCGCGTGGCAAGAATGATCTACGCCCCCAACCTCAAGGAAGTCATTCCTTTCTCCTCCGGCGCCAGCATCGCGGAGGTGGACGTTCCCAAGAGTTTCGTGGGCAAGACCATGATCGAACTGCGGCTCAGGGACCGCTACGGCATCAACGTCATCGGCATCCGCAGGCTTCCCGTCCAGCGTGACGAGGGCGAACGTTTCCTGGTCCTGTCTCCGGCCCCGGACGCGCCGCTGCAGGAAAACGACATCCTGGTGGTGGTTGGCACTGACCCCAACGTCAGGAAATTCACGGATATTAAGTGATGGCCGCTTCGTCCAAAGAGCCGAGCTTTTCCGTCGTGGTCCTCAACTGGAACACGCTGGAATTTTTGAAGCGCAATCTCGCCGCGCTGAAAGTTCAGGGCTATCCTGCCCTGGAAGTCATCGTGGTGGACAACGGTTCCGAGGACGGAAGCAGGGAATATTTCGAGAGCGAAGAATTCAGGAGTTTCGGCTGCGATCTTGTTCGGCTCCCTGAAAACGTCGGTTTCGCGGCGGGCATGAACGAAGGGCTCAGGACGGCTTCCGGCGATTGGCTCATGCCTTTGAACGTCGATGTTTTCCTGGCGCCGGACTTCTTTGCGAAAGCGGCGGAAACCATCGCGAATCAACCCGAAGCGACGATGCTGGGTCCTCTGATCTATCGCTATGACAAAGAAAAAGGGGAGACGGAGGAAGTGCTCTGCACCTACGTCGTGCCGACGGGATTTTTGAGCTTAGCCACTCCGCTGACAGAGCCTTTCAGAGAAAAGTTCGTTTTCGCGCCGGGAGGCTGCGCGCCGCTTTTCAAAGCGAACGAACTTAAATTGGCCGCCATCCCGCCTGAACTTTCCGCGAGCGGGAAGATGGAATACTACGACGAACGCTATTTCGCGTACGGCGAGGACATCGACCTCTACCTGAGGCTGAACGCTGTCGGCGGAAAAGCGCTGTATGCTCCTTCGATCAAGTGCCATCACGTGCACTCCGGCTCCCAGGAAGGCGTCCGCTGGTATGAGAAGAGCGCCCCGACGATAACGAGATTGGGCGCCAACGCCCTCGACACCTGCATCAAGAATCTGCACGGCTTCATTTTTTTTAAAACTTTCGTTCTGCTTTTTCTGGCGCCGGCGGGAAGATCGCTGTATCTTCTTTTCAAAGCGCCCTCGAAATTTTTCGCTCCCTTGAAAACTTACGCGCTGTTTTTCAAAAGGCTTTCCCTTACGAAGAAAATGCGCGCTTACTTTGAAAGTTTAAAACCACAAACCAAACAATCATAAAGGGGATTTATTTATGAACTTCACGGAAAAAAGGATCTGCGTCACAGGCGGCCTGGGATTCCTGGGCAGCCATCTTATCGATCGTTTGAAAGCCCGCGGCTGCCGGAATGTTTTTATCGCCGACAGGGATAAGTATGATCTGACCAAGGAAGCCGAGATCATAAGAATGTACGAAGAGATCAAACCCGACATCGTCATCCACCTGGCGGCCGTCGTGGGCGGCATCGGCGCCAACAGGGAGCATCCGGGGAGCTTCTATTACCTGAACATGGTGATGGGCGCCATGCTCATCGAGCAGGCGAGACTTCACAACATCGAAAAATTCGTGGCCCTCGGCACCATCTGCGCCTATCCTAAATTCACGCCGGTTCCCTTCAAGGAGACCGACCTCTGGCTGGGGTATCCGGAAGAGACCAACGCGCCCTACGGCCTGGCCAAAAAGATGATGATGGTGCAGCTGCAGGCTTACCGCCAGGAATACGATTTCCACGGCATCTATCTCCTGCCCGTCAACCTCTACGGCCCCAGGGACAACTTTGACGACCGCTCCTCCCACGTCATTCCCGCCCTCATCAAGAAGTGCGTGGAAGCCAAGGAAGCGGGCCTTGATTCCATCGAAGTCTGGGGCACCGGCAAGGCCACCAGGGAATTCTTCTACGTGGAGGACGCCGCCGAAGCCATCGCTCTGGCCGCGGAAAGATACGACGGCACCGAGCCCGTCAACCTGGGCGCCGGCTTCGAGATCTCCATCAAGGACCTTGTGGAGCTGATCGCCAAGCTGACCGGCTTCGAGGGCAAGATCGTCTGGGATTCCTCTAAGCCCGACGGCCAGCCGAGACGCTGCCTCGACACCAGCAGGGCGAAGGAATACTTCGGCTTCCAGGCCCACACCAATTTCGAGGAAGGCCTCAAGAAGACCATAGAATGGTACAAAGAGAACAGGGAAGCCCTGGCCAGGAAATACGCTGAGCGCAAGTAGTATGCAAAGATTCTTAAAGCGCCTTATCGACATAGTTTTCGCCTTTTTCGGATTGCTCTTCTGCGCGATCCCCTGGCTCGTCATCGCGATACTCATAAAGCGCGATTCGAAGGGCCCGGTCTTCTTCGTGCAGGAAAGGGCCGGCAAAGACAACAAGCCTTTTATGATCTACAAATTCCGGACCATGACGGTGGGCGCCGAGAAGGAAGGCTACTATACCGGCGAAGGCGACGCAAGGATCACGAAGGTGGGGGAGTGGCTTAGGAAGACGAGCTTCGACGAACTGCCCCAGCTGATAAACATCCTGAACGGCACCATGAGCATCGTGGGCCCGCGCCCGACGCTGCTCTATCAGACGGCGGAATACGACGAGCATCAGAAGAAGCGCTTGCTTGTGCCCCCGGGAGTGACGGGCTGGGCCCAGGTCAACGGCCGCAATTCGCTGACCTGGCCGCAAAGGATCGAGCTCGACGTCTGGTACGTGGAGCACTGGTCGCTCTGGCTCGACGTCAAGATCTTCCTGATGACTTTCGGCGTCTGGGCCAAGGGCGAGGGCGTTTACGCGCCCAAGGAGAATTTCGTCGTGAAGGAAGGCGATGAGGAGAAGCTCTGAATGATCGTTCTCGCTTTGGAAACAGCCTCTTACCAGGAAGCCTCTGCGGCGCTCTTCGATACCGGCGCAGGATCTTTCCAAAAGACTTTCCCCATGGGCAGGGATCTTTCCAGCCAGCTCATGCCGGAGATAGAGAAGATGACGGCGGGAAGAGTTCCCGATCTCATCGCGGTGGACAGGGGGCCCGGTTCCTTCACAGGCATCAGGACAGGCCTGGCTGCCGCCCAGGGGCTCGCCCTGGGCTGGGGCGCGAAGCTCGCGGGTATCCCGCGCTGCGATTTCTACCCCAGGGCCGGGGAGATCGGCGACGAACTGCTGCTGCTGGACGCCAGGGCCGGCGGAGGCTTTTACTTCGAATACCGGCGTCAGGACGGGAAAGAGGCGGGCTTCTGCAAGACGGAAGATCTTCCCCAAAGGTTTCCCGGACCGCTTTGCTATTACGGCGAATGCGACGAAACGACTTTCCCAGGGAAGCGCTTCGTTCCGGCTTCTCCCGCCATAGACGCGCAGTCCCTGGCTTTGCTTGCCCTGAAAAAACTGGAGAGGGGGGAAGCGATGCCCACGGAGGCTCTGTACCTTCACCTGAGGGCCGCTTTGCCTAAGAAAAAAATCTAGACCTTATGCTTCAGGAAACTTTACTGCTGGACAAATTCGACTGGCTGCTGGAAAGGAACCCGTTCTTTCCGGACTTCAGCGCCATTGTCAACAGCGCGGCGGAGACGGCGGCAGCGCATGCGCCGGCAGTGGAGGAGACCGCCAAAGGAATACTGAAGCTTTCCTCTGAAAATTTTCTCCTGATCGGCGCGATCCTTTTCTTCCTGTCGATCATTTTCAGCCGAACCATCAGCCGCACCGGCATCCCGATCCTCGCGCTCTTCCTCTTCGTAGGTTTTCTGGCGGGGGAGTACGGCCTCGATTTCTCAAGCATAACGGTGGCGAGAGCTCTGGGCGACTTCGCTCTTATCTTCATCCTCTTCTACGGCGGCCTGGAGACGAAATTCTACAAGATCAGACCGATCCTCTACAAGGGCGTCGTCCTTTCCACCATAGGCGTTCTCGTTACGGCGGGGATCCTGGGCTCCCTGACGATGCTTCTGGCCTATCTCTTCCGCTGGGAATCCTTCACCTGGCCTTACGCCCTGCTTTTGGGTTCCATCGTTTCCTCCACCGACGCGGCTTCCGTCTTCGGCATCTTCAGAACCAAGAGCCTTGACTTCAAGAACGATCTGAGACCCTTGCTGGAGCTGGAGAGCGGCAGTAACGATCCCATGGCCTTCTTCCTGACCGTCACCTGCATCGATCTGTGCCTGGGTCAGTGCGCGCCGGGCAGCATGCTTCTGGCTTTGGCGAAGGGCATGGTCGTCGGCGCCCTGGTGGGCTACGCGCTGGGGCACGGCATGAGCTTCATCATGCGCCGGATCAGGCTGGAGGCGGACGGACTCTATTCCGTTTTGGTCATCTCCATGACTTTGATCGTTTATTCCGCGGCGGAGCATCTGGGCGGCAACTGCTTTTTGGCGGTCTATGTTTCCGCCATGGTCCTGGGCAACGCGAACATCATCCACAAGCGAAGCATGTCGCGTTTCTTCGACGGCTTCGCCTGGCTCATGCAGATCACCATGTTCATTATGCTGGGGCTTCTGGCGGCGCCCTTCGAGCGTTTCAAACCCTACATCGGCTTCGGCCTTGCGGTCTCCGCGCTTCTGATGTTCGTGGCCAGGCCCATTTCCGTTTTCCTCTGCCTGCACTTTTTCAAGATGCCGGCCAAGGACAAGCTTTTCGTCTCCTGGGTGGGCTTGCGCGGCGCCGTGCCCATCGTCTTCGCCACCTATCCTCTGGTCGCCTTCGGCGTCCACGATCCCATGGCCAGGGCGATCTTCTTCATGGTCTGCTGCATTTCCTTCTCCTCGGTGTTGTTCCAGGGCTCAAGCTTAGTCTGGGCCGGCAAGCTCCTGGGCGTAACGATTCCGGAGGACAAAAGCAAGACCAGCGACTTCGGGCTGGAAGTCTCGGATTCCTTCCAGTCGAATCTTGACAGTTTCGCCGTGCGTTCCGGCGACCAATGCATAAACCGCTCGCTCTTATCCATGTCCTTCCCCAAAAACTGCCTTGTCATGGGCATCAAGAGGGGAACGGATTTCATCACCCCCAACGGATCCACCATCATCCAGGAAGGGGACGAGCTTCTCATAATGGCCGCCAGCGAGGAGAAGATGTCGCAGATGAAGATGCTTCTGCACGGAGTCAGAGAAGGGCAGTAAATTGCCATAATTCAAACCTTCTGCTAAAATCACGCTAATAATAATCAATCAAGGATGAATATGAGACCAGTAGAGGAACAGATGGCGATCCTGAAAAGAGGCGCCATGACCATCACCGAAGAGGAAGAACTCAGGAAAAAATTGGCCAAGGGCAAGCCACTTGTCGTCAAACTCGGCGTTGACCCTACGGCGGCTGACCTGCATTTGGGCTTCACCGTGGTGCTGAGAAAGCTCAGGCAGTTCCAGGATCTCGGCCACCAGGCGGTGCTTTTGATCGGCTCCTTCACGGCCCAGGTC
>JAFZID010000066.1 GCA_017554565.1 bacterium | reverse complement strand
CTGCAGGTGTTGTCGCACGACCGGTGGATGCGGATGCACCCCGACCACAAGGAGAAGATCTCCGCCCGCACCGCCGACACCACAGCCGGCGAATGGGCCTCGTCGGCGTGCCCCGAAAAACCGCTGACCCGCGAGCTCACTGTCTACACCATCGACGAAACGATCGCGATGTCCCTTAAGTTCGCCAACGGCATCACCGGCACGCACACTCACAGCTGGCTGGCCGACACCTGGCGCAACGAAGTGGTCCTCTTCGGCGAGAAGCGCAAGTATCACGTCAACCTCGGAAATTGCACCATAAAAGTGGAAGGCGCCAGGGAAGAGACTCTCTTCACGCAGAAGAGCGGAACGATGTACGTTTACGAAAACGAGAAGTTCATCGACGCCGTGAGAAGCGGCGACTGGTCCAAGAACCCCTCAACTTACCGCGACGCCGCGAAGTCGCTGGCCCTCACCCAGGCCTGCATCGACTCCCTGAACAAAGGCATCCAGAAAGTGAAGTTCTAAAGATCCGGTTCGTCAGCCGAAAGAAGGCGCGCCTCAGGGCGCGCCTTTTTTTTACGGAAGGTTTTGGAAAATCAGCTTTCTCAGCCCCGTCCTGAGATCCGCCGGCCCTATGGACAGAAGGAAACGGCGGACCCGGGAGGATATGCTGACTTCAAGCTCGAACAAAGACCTGGTGGGATGGATATTGCCTTTTTGCCTGGGGAGCTGATCCGCCGCTCCTTCCGCCGGGGAAAGGAGAGTTTGGGGAACGGTCAGGGGGATGGGACCGGATGCTTCCGCGTCGGATCCTTTTATTATGACGGGACGCCTGGGAGGGCAGACGGCCAGGCCCTGGAACCAGGCGCGCCGCGTTCCTTTCGGGTCGTTCAGATTTTTGGCGGTGAGCCTGATCTTAAGGCAGCCCCGGGGAGAAATGTGGCGCGCTTCGAGTTGGGTGAGATACGCGGCGTCGTTCTTGGCGTAGCGGAAAGCGGGAAACGTTTCCCAAGCATTCAGAGACCAGTCGAACAGCTCCGGCCTCAGGGGGGCGTTGTGATTCTCCTCCAGGAATTCTCCGGAATCCACGGCGTCGGAAAGCCCCTTCAAATAAAGCTCGCCGCCGGCGCAGCCCCAGAGATTCGAGAACGTCCATTCGCCTAGCGCTTCGTTTTTGCAGGCCGCATAAAAAATGTTCCCGTATCCGGGGCCGAGGGCGGCGCTGCCGGCCTTGAAAGATTTCAGACGTTTGCGGCCCGGAACGGAAAGGGATGCGATGAACACCGCGTTCTCAAAACTGCCTGTCACGGCGAAGGTCTCGCCCTTCAGTTCGCCAGTCAGGAAGCGGATCTTCTGGCCCTGCCAAAAATTTTCAGGCCAGGAGCCCTTTGGAAAAGCGAAGCCTTTCTCCGTCTTCTCAGCCCTTCCTCCCGCCAGCTGCCAGTCGCCTTCAAAGTAAGCTTCGGAAGCGGGGAACTCTTCGCAGTAAAGCGAGAGCGCTTGGGAGCGGAGATAGGCGTCCGCCATGCGAGCGTCGTCCACGGCTGCCAAAACTTCCGCGTCGTTTGTCAATAGGCGGTTGAAAAAAGGCCTCGCTTCCGCGGGGATGAAATTTTTAAAAGGGGCTTCGTTCAGGCGCCAGTTGTTTTTTTCTTTTCTCAGGGAGGAGAAGCGCCTGGCCTCCCGCGGCCTTCTTATGCCCTTCGTCCTGGCGGCGACCTGATTGTATTCGTTTTTCAAAGTCAGGGAAGCGTATTCCACGTGGCGCGGCAGCCCCAGTATCCTGATGCGGTCGCCGGCTTTCAGGTTCGCGTAGCGCTCCAGTCTCAGGTTGGAGAAGACGAGGGTGTTTTTGGTGTTGCCGCCTTCTATGGGGAAGCGGAGGCCGTCCTGCGTTTCCGCCACTTCGTCTATAAGCTCGTCCTTTTCCCAGAGCGCGCCTCCGCAGCCGACATAGGTGTAATACTGCGCGCCTTTTTTAATTTCCCTCACGTCGCTTATCTCGTAATCGAGGCCCCAGCTTTCTCTTGGCAGGGCGATCAAGGCGTCGCGGGAGGGAAAAGCGGCGTCCAGGCATTGAAAGCCGTATTCGTATCGGGCGATCTCGGACTGATCGGTCAGATAGAACCTGGCGCCGGGCCAAAGGGAGGCCTCCTCCGGAAGCGTTCCCAGAAGCGCGCCGCCGCTTCCGGTCTGGGCCGTGAGGCGCCAATTGGAAAGCATCAGGGGACTTTGGCTTTTGTTGATCACCGCGATGATGTCCGGCCGGCGGAAGTAAACGCTGTTGAGCCTGACGCGCTTATTTGGCGCGCAATCCCGGGGGCTTTTTAAAAGGAGCTCCATTTCTCCCTCCGGGCCGCTTTTCTGCGGTTTCCCTTCCGCGTAGTCGAAGGCGTATTTGTTTGCTTCGCTCTCTTTGCCATCCAGGATCAGCTTTTTGTTCCTGTTCAGCCCGTATGAATCGTCTTTTACAGGCACGGGGAAGTTGGCGTCCTGAAGCTGGACCTCGTAATATTTTTCCTTCATCAGATCGCTCACGGCGATCCAGAGCGTTTGATCAGGCGCTTCGGAATAGAGCGTTTCGGAATGGATCCAGCCCCTCAGCTGGGCGAAGCGAAAATTTGAGTTGGTGATCGAATTGAAAAGGCCCTCCTCGTCTTTTATTATGACGCTGTCGCCGTCTGAATCCATTATTTTGAAGACCGCCCGGGGCGTAATGCCTTTGACGGCCAGGCCGAAAAAAGCGACGCGGCAGTTTTGCCAGAGACGGTCTATGGGGAACTGCGCCTGTTTTTTCTTCTGCCAATTTTTCAGAAGGGCGCTTTCCTGGTCTTCCGTCAGGGCGCCGCCGGAAAGTTTCACTATTATTTTGCCCTTCTCTTTTCTGCACTCGTCCTTCAGGACATATCTTGCGACTTTGGGATCGAAGAGTTCCCTGCGCGCAGGGTCGCTCTCCGTCAAAGGGTAAGTAGAATCGTAGTCTCTTCCTCCGTAGAAATAGGGGAGCGACGTCACGGCTCTTTCCTTGTAAACGGCGTTGGCGCGGTAGGCGAACCTCAGCTCGCTGCCGTCGTCGCTCAGTATCTCCGAAAAGTCCACGGCTTCCGCTCCATAGATCCCGGCGCTCTCCTGAAGAGCGTGGTTCTCGTCGGCCGCGTCGCTCAGAACAAGCGCCAGTTCCTGCAGGATTCTGTCTTCGGCGCCTTTCTTTTCGCGTTTCAAATTGGCAAGCATTGCTTTCGGGGAGGCGAGGGAGACGGCGCTTTGCCGCTGCCAGCCGCCGCCGTCCCAGTATTCCTGATAGGCGAGGTTGGTCGAGACAGCCCTGAGTTTCATTGTGTAGTCCCGGCCCTTCATAAGATAGGGGCCCGCCTGGCCGGCGGCCAGCCAGGAGCCCGGGGAGGAGATCTGGGCGGCCTCGAAGAGCGCCTGCAGGTGCTCCAGGGCCGAGGAATAGGCCAGCTCGTCCTGCCGGGAGGAAACAAGGTTTTCCGCCAGCTTTTTCTCCGTGAGGAAAGAGGAGGCTGAAAGCGCCGCCAGAAGCCCCAGCGCGAAAAGGAAAAGCAGCGTCATCGGCAGCACGAGGCCCCGCATATTTTTTTCAGGGTAATTTTTCACGCCTTATTTTATTGCCGGCCGCAGCCTTTACCTGTGGGTGAGATTGGAAAAAGCGCTGCGGAAAAAACGGGACGCGGCGTCTCCGTTTCCGCCCTTCGGAAGGTTTTGGCCGGAAAAACGGTTTGACTTATAAGTAAGCGGAGGCGAGAGGCATAACTTAAACGCGCCCCGCTTTGCAATTTCAGGGCTCTTTTGGTAAAATAAAGAATAAAATACGTTCCTTAACTTATTATTTCCGTTCCTTTTCCTATGGCCACCACAACCAAAAAAGCCAAGACGGCAAAAAAAACCGACAAGACCGTCAACAGCGGGACCAATCTTGATCTCGCCAGCTGCCTGAACCCCGCTCAGCTTGAAGCTGTCACCGCTCCCAACGGACCGCAGTTAGTCGTGGCCGGCGCCGGAAGCGGCAAGACCCGCGTTTTGACTTACCGCATCGCCTATCTTGTGAGCCGCGGCGTCAGGCCGGAGAGAATACTCGCGGTCACTTTCACCAACAAAGCGGCGAGGGAAATG
>JAFZID010000065.1 GCA_017554565.1 bacterium | reverse complement strand
GATCTCGGCCCTGTTGTTGCTGGAGCCGGTGGAGCTTCTGACCATCCAGCCTTCCTGATTCTGCAGGTCACCCAAGGTCATGAAGGGTTCCTCGAAATCTTCGCGGTAGAAGACCGTGCCGTTTACCCAATAAACGCTCACAACTTCGGTACCGGCGTCGCCGGCGTCGATGGTCACTTTCGCCCTAGCGTACTGCTGTTCGCCGGAAGTGGAGAAAGTCAGGTCTTTCGTGCCGTTGTAAGTGCCGCTGGAGGGGCTGACGGTCAGCCAGTCGGCGCCGGCGGATTTCGTCACGCTGAAGGTGATGCTGCCTTCCGGGCCGGCGTTCTGAAGAGTAAGGTGGCCGGCGGAGGCTTTCTTAAGGGTAAGCGTATTCTTATCCACGAAAAGATGCGGGGCAGCGTAGCGGTCTTCCACTTCCACCTTGATGTCGTCGTAGTAGGTGGGCCAGTCAAGCTTGGAAGAGAACTGGGTGGAGAGGCGCAGCCTCGCAGACTCGGCGTCGAAAAACTCTCCGCTCATGGGAATATTGCAGCTCTGGGTTTCGCCGTTGCAAGTGATTTCCTTAACGGAACGATCGTAGTTGTCCCACAAGAAGGAGATCTCGTTGACTTCTCCGCTTTTCGAGATGTTGTTGAAAGTGACGCCCGAGGGATAGCTGGACATGGTGCCGGCCGAGCCGCTCATGTTAAGGTAGAAGAAGCGGTTGGTGTCAGAACTAGTGCAGTAGGGGGCGAAAAGGTCGGTGCCGCTGCCCACGACCACTTTGGCGCTGATACGCACAAGTTTTCTGAGGGGATCGTCGGTCTTAATGCTGAACTTCGGCGTGAAGATCATGTCGTAATCGGGGCTTCCGCCGTCTTTTTGCGCCAGTTTAAGAGACTTTCCGGTGAAGCCGCCTTCGTTCTCGACCACCGTGGAGGTGCCGTCGTAGGTGGAGAAGAAAGCCCAGCCGTCGACCGTGCCCACCAGTTCGGTGCCGGCCTCATAACTCTCAAAATTCTCCTCAAAGAGGGTCTCGGCCATCAGAGAGGAGGAAAGCGCCAGAAGAAGCGCCAGGAGAAGTAAACGTTTCATAAGTGAACTCCTTGATTAATTGGGGGAGGAAATGCTTTCAACGCTTGAAAACAGTTCCAGATAAGATAAGGAAATTTTATTAAAATGCGCAATTATTGTCAACTTGATAAGCATAAGCCTGACAGACCGGGGCTGTTTCGGCTCCCCGTAAAAATATATCGCGGTTTATGATAAAATCATATAGTTAAACTCGAAAGATTTTTGCCTATGAGATCAGGTTTACTCTCCCTTGTGCTTTTCTTCGGCGCCATTTGCGCCTTCTCCGCCGACACGGTCTTCTTCGGCGGCATGCGCCTTTCCTACTCCGGCAAAGGCTATTGCGTCGCCTCCCCTTACAGCAACAACGGGAAATGGGACGTCTGGGATCTGAAAGTGGTGGATGACGTCGCTGCCGCCGCCAAGGCGACGCTGACCATCCGTCCTCTGGAAAACGACCCCACCAATTTCTGCCTTAAGATAAGAAGCCTCAGCGCGCCGGCTCTGAAGTCTTTGAAGATCACCTTCCCGCCGGGAGCCAACGGCACCGGCTACCTCAAGGATCTCTATGTGGGCAGCGGAATGCAGAGCATAACCGTGATAGGCGGCGACCTGGGCTCCAACGAGGGCGGCGACGGCCTCGTCTCCATCAACGGGCCTGTGGAGCAGCTGAAAATTTCCGGCCTGAAGCGCAAAGACAAAGCCACCGGCGAACTCTCCTATTGGGGCGGCAGCCTCTGGGCCGACGTCAACATCAAAGGCAGCCTCGGCTCCTGCCTCATTACGGGCGGCAATTATTCCTTCAGGCCCGGCTTTGACAACAAACGCCTGGCTTGTTTCAACGTGACCGGCAGCATCAAAAAATTCGCCCTGAAGTCCTTCCTTTTCAAGGACGCCTCCGGCACAGCGTATTCCCGCGGCGGATTCGCCAGCGCCGATCTGACCGCCGGCGTTTCCATCGACTCCCTTAACATAGCTGGCGGCGGCTGGCAGAACGGACTTGTCAAAGCGCCAAAAATCGGGAAAGTAAGCGTCAGCGGACCCAATCCCGCAGCGACTGTCTGGCCGGCTCCCAAAGAGGAATTCGGCCTTCTGAACGCTTCCATAAGGTCTTTTAGCGAAACCAATCCCGACAACTTCACCAACTATTATCTGGGATCCTGTTCTTTCCGTTCGGCAAACGTCATTGATTCCGTCATAGCGGCGCACGGCAGCCTTAAAGGCCTGAAAGCTTCCGCGGACAAGAACGGCGAAGGCGGGGCTGTCCGAGGCAGCTTCGTCTATGCCGGCGTGGGCTACGACAACACTTACGTCTCGTCCCCTGTTATCTTCGCCCCTTCGCCAAACAACCATATCCTTCCCGCCGGCACCAACTGCGTCTTCACCCTGCCCTTTACCGTCACCAATCTTCCCGCGGACAGCGTTTCGTCGATCAGCGTCTCTTCCCGCGGCCTGGCCTGGGACTGCTTCATATCGAACGAAGTCAACGAGACCTTCTCAAAATTCGATATGTGGAATGTTTCCGGCACCAACGCCGTCTCCGGAACTTTCGTCTGGGATCCGGCCCTGGGCGACTTTGACTTCAACGGCGTTTCCTACGTGCTCCTGACCAACATCAAGATCAGGGTCTCCTACGGATCGGCGCCGGTTCGCCATACGGAGCTTCCCTTGTCGATAAGAGTCAGGCAGCAGCTGAAGGAGGCCACCATGACCAACTTCATCGTCTCCGGCTCCTCCTCCGCCCCGCAGCGCAAAGCTTATCCGGGCAACATCAGCTCGGTAAACTGCCGCGAAGCCCAAAACAGCCTCTTCGCAGGCGGCCTTTTGTTCTCCAGCGACGGGACCTCCCAGCACGCCACCTATATGGGTTCCTTAAACGCTTTCAAAACTTCTGATTCGGCCAAGGGGAACCTCCTTTACTCCAAGAAGAACATCAAGCTCGACAAGTATTTCGATTACGATACCAACGAAGTCTGGATCGGCGGCGCGCGTCAATAGCAATCAAAAGCAAGGATAAACCATGCGGAAAACAAACGCTTTCCTTTTTGTTCTGGTCAGTCTCATCGCTCTTTCCCTGTCCGCCAAGGAAGTCAGGGAGCAGACCGTGCAGTTCGGCAACATGAAAGCCACCTACAACGGCAACGGAACGCTGGAAGTGACGCCGGTGATGGGCGACGACGTCTGGGACATCAGGATAACCGACGCCGGAGTCTGGTACCTGGACGGAACTTTGAGCGTCGCGCCCCAAAAGAAATACAGCAAGACGCCAGCCAACGTCAAGATAAGGGAGATCTACTGCGACGGAATCCTGAAATCCCTCAACGTGACCTTCCCTCCCGGTTTGGACCACGCGGGCTTCGTCCAGAACGTTACGATAATCGGCAACATCCGCTACCTTACCATAACGGGCGGAGACCTTGGCTCGAACCAGGGCGGCGGCGGCATGATGAGGATCAAAGGAAGAATAACCAACCTCAACGTCGGCGGCAAAGTTTTCCAGAACGCTGAAAAGCAGAGGACCGAATACTGGGGCGGCAACGTCTTCGCCGACCTCATAGTGAAAGACCAGCTGCAATACACTTCCATAAAAGGCGGCAACCTTTACTTCGACCCCGCGGCCGGCGGCACCCACGGGCTCATCCAGTCCAGCGACAACATGAGGACTTTCACGGTGGCTTCCCAGATCGTGAAGGACAAATACACCAAGAAGGCCAGATGCTACGGCGGCGTGGTGAACGCCGACATCGTGTCTCTGCTGGACGGGCTCAAGGACATGCAGATCAAAGGCGGCGCCTTCATCGGCGGCATGATCCGCTCCAAATTCCTCAGGACTTTCAACGTCACCGCTTTCAAGGCAGCGGAGGAATACCCCTTCGACAGAAGTTTGTGCGGCATCAGGAACGCCTATTTCGCCATCCGCGACTACAACAAGACCACGCTCAATTACACGAACTTTTTCGTGCGCACCATTTCCGTGAAGGACGCCGACATCGCCGATTGCATAATGACCTGCCAGGGCAACATCTCCGAACTGAAGGCCGCTTCCAACAAAAGCCTTCCCTACGGCGTCATAACGAACTGCGTGGCCAGAGCCGGCTGTTCCGACAAGCTCCTTGATTACAACATGCCGGATGTTTACCTGGACAGGACCGCGGAAGTTTCCACCAACGCCACTTTGGAGATCCCCTTCACCGTCAGCAACCTGGTGGCCGAGGCCGAATACGAACTGTACCTTCCCAACAAAGACAGAGCCTGGAGCGCCTCCCTTGCGGACGGCGAAGAGGAATACTCCGGCTTCTCCAAGATCGCCCTTACGGGAACGGAAAGCTTTTCCGGCAAGCTCAAGTGGGCTCCCGCGGAAGAGCGGTTCTACTTCGGGAACGAAAGCGCGATCCCGGTGACCAACCTGACGCTGAGAGTGCTTAGAAAGGGCTCGCCGGAACTCTTTTTGGACATCAAGCCCAGGATAACGGTTCTCGCTGACAGCGACGGCACCATGGAGCTCCATTATCCGACCGTCTTCTCCTACGAGGGGATCGTCGAGACCGTCAAGAATGAAAAAGGCCAGATCAACAGCCTCAGCTGCAGCGAAGCCTACGATTCCCTTTTTGCCGGCGGCATGATCATAAGCGACCTCAGCGACCCGACCCACGCCACCTATCTGGGGAACGTCAACACCGCCAAATTCAAACTGAAGGCCCTTGGCAACACGATCCTCTCAAAAGCCAAGACCACGATCTCCCCCAAAACTTTCGACTTTACGCAAAACGACGTTTACACCAACGGGCAGAAGCGGGACAAGTGATCTGAAGCAAAATAAAAATCAGGGCGGCTGGAAAGCCGCCCCGATTTTTTTGCGACAGGAAGCCCTCAGATCAGCCTGCGCGCCGCGAGGGAGGCGAGAAGCGCCGAAAGGCAAAGCAGGGCCGCCGGCTCCGGTATGGGTTCCGTGCTGATGCCGAAGATGCCGGAATAGTTGGTCACGTTGTGGCCGTGGAGATCCT
>JAFZID010000004.1 GCA_017554565.1 bacterium | reverse complement strand
ACCACCGTGTAGTCTATGTCCTCCGGACCTTTCCCCTTCAAGGGCGTCTCGACGCCGGGGAACAGCCTCACCGGGCGCAGATTGATGTACTGGTCCAGCTCGAACCTGAGCTTTAACAGAATGCCTTTCTCAAGAATGCCGGGCTTGATGTCGGGATGACCGATGGCGCCGAGATAAATGGCGTCGAAAGTCTTCAATTCATCAATGGCGCCCTCCGGCAGAGTCTCGCCGGTGCGCATGTACCTTTCGCCGCCGAAATCAAAATGCTTGAACTCAATGTCGCAGCCCAGACTGCCGCTGACAGCCTTGATGACCTTAAGCCCTTCGCCTATTACTTCCGGTCCGGTGCCGTCGCCGGGAATAACAGCCACTCGTTTAACTTCTTTCATTTTTCTTCCCTTATTTTTTGTTTAATATTTTATTTTAGCATAAGGGGAAGAAAAATGGCACCGCTATTCCAGACTGTACTCGAAGTGCTGGTAGTCTTTCAGACTGTTCCAGTCGCCGCCCCAGATGAAGCCGTTTTCTATGAATAGCTTGTAGATCTCGCTGTCTTTGGTGATGCGCCTTGGGTCGGAAGCGTCTCTTTCTCTGTACGGTCTCACCGCTTCCGGCTCCACCTTCTTAATGGAACCGTCCTCGTTGTAAGTGACGCAGGGGTTGTAGAGAGGGTTTATGTCGATAGCGAGACCAAGGGCGTGTTTGGAGAGTTTCTTCCGGCCGGCTATGGTGCGGTAGCAGAAAGCGCTCGTGTTGTTGTCCGTCATCGAAGCGTCGTCGTTGGCGTCGTATTCGTCGATGAGTTTTATTTTCTCTATCTGATACTGGCTTTGAAAAAGTTCGACGAATATCCAGGCTACTTTGTTAGCCACTTTTTCGTTAAGGACCAGTTCGCCGATGTGGATCTCTCCGTCAAAACCGTAATATTTCACCTTCAAGTATTCCAATTCTCTTCTGTCTATCTCGCAATTATTAGGAAAAGATTTGCCTTTCATTCTCTCAAGCACGCTATCCGGAACAGGAATGTATTCACAGAAGATCTGCTTCTGGTTCATGAACTCCTCATTCGGTAAAACAGGCATAGGATTAGTGTACTCCGCATCTGGTTCAGCTCTTAACGGTTGAACAGCAGGAGACTTTTTGCAAGAACACAGGATCAAAGCGGAAATTAAAATCAAAGTTGAAAGTTTTTTTACGGTAAGGCCGGCGCCTTTATGCCATTTTTTCATTCTTATTAATATGGTGGATGTGATGAAGGCCAGGATCAGGCCCAGAAGCGCTGTGAGAGCCATTAAGGGCTCTTTGGGGGCAAAGAGGAGATATCCTATGCCTACGCCCAGAAGCAGGCCGATAAGCGGAGTTATGAGAAGAAGCAGGATGGCCCTTGTCTGAACTTTGGGCTTTTTACTGATTTTGACTGTGTCGCCTGCGCTTATAGACTCGCCCTCCGGCACGTCGGCTGTGAGTTCCATCATGCCGTCTTCCTTGCTGACGGAGCACTGACCGCAAAATTCGCAGGCCTTGGTGCGGGAGAGGCGGACTACCGCTTTGCCAAGAGGGGTTATTTTTACGACGGTGCCGGTCTCGCTTTGGAAGAGCTTGTCGTTGTCAATGAGAGGGCTCTCTGTCATTCTTCCTGCTCTAATGCGAGTTTGTAGAGTTCTTTTCTATTGTGGCCGGTGATAAGCGAGACGGCTTGGGCTGACTGGGAAAGGGAGAGGTCGGCTTTCTTTTTCAGGAGAAGAACTTTTCTGACGGCGTCGTCGATGTTGGTGTCCTGTTCTTTTGGTTCTTCTTTTTTGCCTTCTATGACAAGGACGCACTCACCCTTTATTTCGGCTCTGGATTCAAGTTCTGTCAGGACTTCATCTATGGCGCCCCTTACGCATTCCTCGTGGATCTTGGTCATTTCCCTCAGGAGAGAGATTCTTCTTTCCTTTATGTAAGGTTTGAGATCTTTTATCAGTTTGATGATCCTTAAGGGGCTTTCGAAGAGGATCACGGTCTCAGTTTTGTTTTGGATATTGCTGAAAGCAGCTTCCCTCTCTTTGCCTTCCCTGGGAAGAAACCCCAGGAAAGTATAGGTCTCAGTGGGCAATCCGGAGAGGACGAGGGCGGTCTCCACCGCGCAGGCGCCAGGTAAGCAGGTGTAGGGAATGTTTCTGTCGCGGAGGGTCTGCGTGAGATAGCTTCCGGCGTCGGAAACGCAGGGGTAGCCGGCGTCGGAGACGAGGGCGATGTTCTGTCCCTTGGCAAGTTTTTCTATCAGCTGTTCGGTCGCCTCCCGCTCGTTGTGCTGGTGGAAAGCGAAAAGAGGCTTCTGGATACCGAAGTGGCTGAGGAGCTGGATGGTGTGACGGGTGTCCTCCGCCGCGATGGCGTCAACTTCCTGAAAGATCCTCAGGGCCCTGGGGGTGAGGTCTTCCAGATTGCCCAAGGGTGTCGCGACGATATACAGCATCAGAAATCTCCAATGGCTCTTATGCGGCCGCCGCTTTTTGCGGGCGAAGCGGCGCCTTTTATCTTGGTCCTCAGGAGTTTTTCCGCCCGCAGGGAAAGGGCGTGCCTGTCGTCGTCCGGGAAAGTCTTCTCAAAGGTGTGGGTGCCGCCGTCGAAGGGGAAAGTGAAAGTCTCCAGAAGCTTGTCGCCCTGGTAGAGTTTGTAAGTCTGTTTCAAAGGTTCCAGAGGCTTCCTCATGGGCATCTCGAAATCCAGCCTGATGATCCGGCTGGCCTCGGAGGGCTGCCAGCTGATGCCTCTTCCCATGACCGCCAGAAGCCCTTTCTCGCTGGTCTCGTAGCAGAGAAGACCCTGGACCTGGCGGGAAAAATCATCCGTGAACTCATGATCCTCGGCGAAGGCTACGCCCAGGTCCCTGCTCTCAAGATCGGGATGCCAGATCCGGCTGACTTCAAAGCACAAAAGCGCCTTGTCGGGAAGCCAGGGGAAAATGTTCAGTTTGATCTCCCGCCACTCCGGATCGGCGAGCACGATGGTGTCCAGGAGCTCCCCGGCGTAGTAGAAAGTGACCGCCACGTATTTTTCCCTGGATACGTCCTCCCTGACCGCCGCCAGCCTGAGTTTCAGAACTCTTCTGTCCTTGGGGATCTCCAGGAGCATCCCGCCCCTGGGCGCGCTCCAGCGGTAGTCGAAGGCGTTGCCCTGCCAGCGCTCCTTGGCGTAGAGGCCGAAGTCATCGGAAAGGGAGAAGCGCTCCCGGCGCTCCTGGCCTCCCAGGTCCCCGAAGACCGCGAAAGCATAGATGGAATTCAGTATGAGGAAGAACAGGGCCGCGGCGCAAAGATGCCTGAGCCTCAGGGGCTCCCCTGCCCCTTCGCCCTTCCCCGCCAGATAAAACGCGAGCAAAAGCGCCACCAGGGCAGAGATCTCGGGAGCGTTCAGATGCGTCCCGAAAAAGGAGATCATCAAAAAGGACAGAAAACACGCCCCCAGGAGCGCGCTGAGGGAAAAGCCGTTTGAAAGCGCGCCGCAAGTTTTGGCTTTCCGGAAAAACAGGAAAAGCAGGAAGAGCCAGACAAGCGTTCCCAAAACCCCCAGCTCCACGCCCCAGGTCAGGTACTGGTTCCAGGGATTGTCGCTGGGAGTCTCCTCCCCCGCTTCGCGGTTGTAATTGACAACCTCCAGCGGGAACGCCCCCACTCCCACTCCTTCCATGGGATATTCCTTCCAGATGCGCCAGGCCTGCTTCCACTGGATCTCCCGGCGGTCGAAGAAAGAAATGCCTTTTTCGCTCTTCCGGCGGTTGATCTGGCGGGCGATCCTGGCGACCACGGGATTGGAGGATCTGGGATCAAGCTTCAGCCCGGGGAGCGTGGCTGCGAAAACAAGAAGCAGCGCCGCCCCGCCCAGGATCAGAAGCAGCTGCTTTTTCCCGAAGGCGCGGTTCCTGAAATACCCAAGCAGGAAGAAAATTGCCGTGAAAAGTCCGCACAGGAAAAGGAACAAAAGCGAAGAGCGGGAGCCGGAAAAGGTCATGGCCGCAAGCGCCGCGGCGCAAAGGGGGAAGAAAAAGAGCTTTTCCCTCCAGCCGCCCTTTACGGCGAAGAAAAGGGCCGGGGGTGCGACAAGGGCCAGGAAAAGGCCCAAAGCGTTGGGGTCCGACATGCCGCCGGAAACGCGGTTTTCGTTGATCCAGCTTTGGTCGCCCCAGAAGGCGAAGGAGCTGTTGAAGAAATGCTGGTAAAAAGCGAAGGCCAGGACCGGGAGAAGTCCCAGGGAAACGGCTTTGAAAAGTTTCAGGACGTAAGCGTCCCGTTCTTTTTCCTCAACTTCCTTCAGGATGGAAAAGGCCGCCCAGAAGAGGGCCGGCAGCGACAGGAACAGGCAGCCGTGCAGGAAGGTGACCTTAAGGGCGTGGGAAGCCGTGACGCCGGAGGTGTTGACGACCCTGTCGTAAAAGAAGGGCGTGGCGTAGCCCTTGATGAAATTGCCGTAGCGGGCCGCCGTCCAGAAGGAGGAGGAAACGCCCACCAGAATGAGCAGCAGCACCGGCAGCTTCAGGTCTCTGTCCAAAAGCGAGCTTTTGCCGGTCACCAGCCTGTT
>JAFZID010000064.1 GCA_017554565.1 bacterium | reverse complement strand
GCTTTGATGGCCTTCTCCCTGGTGATGGAAGGATCGCCCAGGGCGATGTTCTCATAGATGGAGCGGCTGAAGACGAAAGTGCCCTGCAATACGATGGAGATGTGCTTTCTCAATTCCTCGTTGGACCAATCTTTGACATCCACACCGTCCAGGAGGACTTTGCCCTTGTTGGCGTCGTAGAAGCGGCAGACCAGGTTTATGAGCGAAGACTTGCCTGCGCCTGTCGGGCCTACGATAGCGATGCTCTTGCCAGGCTCGATCTTGAAGGAGACGTCCTCCAGGACCTGCTCGTTCTCGATATAGGAGAAGTCCACGTTCTGGAATTCCACTTCGCCTTTCGGCTCAGCGACGATCACGGGATCTTCCGGCTGGGCCACTTCGTTCTTGGTGTCGAGAAGCGTGAAGATGCGTTCCGAAGCCGCCAGGCTGCTCTGCAGCTGCGTGATCTGGTTCGATATCTGCATCAGAGGATTGCAGAGGTGGCCGAAATACGTGATGAAGGCCATAAGGGAGCCCAGCGTCAGATCTCCGTTGAGTACGCAAATACCGCCGTATAAAATGATGAGGGCCGTGCCGAAATGCCGGATAAGATCGAGGATCGGGCCGAAGACGCCCATGTAGATGACGTTCTTGAAGCCGGCCTTGTAATAGGAGGCGTTAACTTCCGCGAACTCTTCCCTCCTGCGCTTCTGCTGGTTGAAGCTTTGGATCATCTTGATGCCGGAGAATTCCTCCGTCAGGACGCCGTTGATCTTCGCCAGGATCCTTCTGAGTTCGCGGTGCACTCTTCTCACCACGATGCGGAAGACGATCGTGATGACGACGCAGAAAGGCAATACCGTCAGCGAGACCAGCGTCAGCTTCCAGTTGATGTACAGAACGATGATAAGGGAGCCGATGAACATGCCGGCCGAAGCCAGCATCTGGACCGCCACGGTGGAGAGCATGGAGTTGATGGCTTCGATGTCGTTGGTCACCCTGGTCACAAGTTTGCCGATGGGCGTCTTATTGTAAAGCGAGACGGAAAGGCTCTGCAGATGCTTGAAGAGCGCCATTCTGAGAGCGTACATCGTGCGCTGGCTGGCTATCTCGAGCGTAAGACGGTGGAAGTAGTCGGCAAGGGCGTGAAGGGCCAAAACGATCAGGAAGAGGCAGAACATCCTCTTCAAGCCCATTATGTCCGTGCCCCTGATCTTCGTTAGGAGCGTGGGATCGATGTCCGCGAACTCTTTGTCGGGGACGAACCAGTTCTCGCCGTAAACGAAGCCGTGGGTCCCGTCGAAACTTTCCTTCTTGAAAATGTAGTGGTTCTCGCCCTTGTTCTTGATGGAATCGCTGATGTCCTTGTTCTTCTCAAGGAAACTCGTCGGCACGGCGACCGTGTCGGCGCCGGCGGGAATAGCAACTTCATTAAGCTTGGGATATTTCTCCAAAGCTTCGTGTTCAGAAGGTATGAAGGTGTAGAGAGGAACGAGATAGTTGTCTATGCTCTTCCTGTAGATGTTCGGCGTGATGAGCTGCGTGGCGGAGCTGAGCGCCAGGAAAAGGAGCGCCAGGAAGATGAAGAGCTTCTGAGGCGCCGCATATCCGAGGAAGCGCCTGATGTAGCTTATGTCAAAGCCGCTCTTATACTGATCTTCAGCATCAAAATCTTTGTGGCTGTGACTCATTTCCCATCCTCTATTACGGTGCTCTGAAGCAGATAGAGCTCTTTATAATAAGGCGACCTGACTTTCAATTCCTCGTGCACGCCTATGTCTTCGATTTTTCCATGGTTCAGAACGATGGTGCGGTCGGCGTTCCTGACGGCGGAGAGGCGGTGGGCGATGATGATGTTGGTGGCTTTGCCTCTTATCTCGCCGAGTTCTTTCAATATCTCGCTTTCCGTTTCCGCGTCAACCGCGGAGAGCGCGTCGTCCAGCACAAGGATCCTGGGACGCAAAGACAGAGCCCTGGCGATGGCGATCCTCTGTTTCTGGCCGCCGGAAAGCGTCACGCCTCTCTCCCCCACCCAGGTGTCGTAGCCGTCGTTGAAGCGCATGATGTCGTCGTGGATGAAGGCTTTCTTCGCCCAGTACATGACTTCCTCGTCGTCCATCTCCGGCCTGGCGAAACGGATGTTGTCTTTAATCGTCATGCTGAAGAGGAAAGGCTCCTGGGGCACGTAGCCGAAGACGCCCCTCAGTTCGTCCAGCTTGTATTCGGAAACGTCCTTTCCGTTAAGGAAGACCGTGCCGGGAGGAGGACTGTAGAGGCGCATGCAGAGATCGACCAGCGTCGTCTTGCCGCAGCCCGTCCTTCCCACGATGCCCAAGGTCTCCCCTTCCGCCACGTGGCAGGTGATGTTTTCCAGGGCGTTCTTTATGGCGCCGGGATACTTGTAAGTGAGATCCTTTATTTCGAGGAGCGTTTCTCCCTTAACTTCTTCGCTGCCGTCCTTGATGGAGCTTTCCTCTTCAAGGATCGTCTGGATGCGCTCGGCGGATGCGCAGCCTCTTTCCAGGTGGTTGATGACTTCGCTGATGGCGATCATGGGCCAGGTCATGGTGCCAAGGTACATGTAGAATTTCGTGAAAGTGCCCAAGGGCATTTCGCCCATGATTATGCGCTTTCCGCCGAACCACAATAAAAGCGCCATGCAAAGGTTGGAAACGACCATGATAAGAGGTCCCATCATCGCCCATTTTCTGACCAGCGAGATGCTGTTGTCAACGTAAGCTTTTCCCTCTTTGCCGAAACTGTTGAGGGAGGCCTCCTCGTCGCCGTAAGCCTTGACCACCATGATGCCGGCAAAGATCTCCTGAGCCCTTTCGTTCATAGCGGAGAAAGACTCCTGGACTTTGCCGAAGAGTATCCTGATCTGGCGGCCTATCACTCTCACGACGATCATGATGATGGGCGCGGGAATAAGCACGAGAAGCGCCAGCTTCCAGTTTTCCTGAAGCATCAGGACAATGATCATTCCGCCCATGACCAGGGAGTCGGCGCCCGCCAGCATGCCGAAGGCCACGGAGTGCTCCACCGCCTGCACGTCGTTGGTCATGTGCGCGGTAAGGTCCCCCACTCTGTGCTTGTCGAAATACTCGGGCGGCATGGTCTGCAGATGATCGAAGATCTTCTGCCTGAGATCGCGGTTGATCTTCAAGCCCACGCCGGAAAAACAGTAGCGCCAGAGGAAGCGGAAGAAAATGCCGCAGGTCATGATGGCTATCATGGTGAGGCAGAGTTTTCTCAAAAGCTCCCTGGTGGCCGTGCCGTCGGAGAGGGCGTCGAAGGCCAGCGAGATGAAGTGCGGCATCAGAAGCACCGCCATGTCTATGCAGGCGAGCCCCAATACGCCAATAAGGAAACGGTAGCGGTACTGCCACACGTAACCCAAGAGGATCTTCATCCCCGCTTTGGTTATCCGATCGCCCTGCGATCCGCCGTGAAAATGTGGAGGCATAAAAAATTAGCGGCGGTTGCGGTAAAGCTTGGGATCGACAACGGCTTTCATGGCCTCGGCGTCCATCTCTTTCCCCAGGAAAGCGGCGATCCTCGGTGCCCAGTCCTCAGGATTCCGCATAAGGTCGTTGTAATTGACGAAAAAAACGCTGAAGCATTTGTTGGCTTCCAGAAAAGCCAGCACTTCGCTCAGGTGTCTGTGATAGGTGGTGATCATCTCCTCGTCGGAGATCTTGTCGGTGGCCTCCCCTCTCCTTATCAGCATTTGCTTTTGGGAGGCCAGAATCTCCTCGATGTCTCTGCGCATGAAGATCACCCGGTAGCGGTAGCCTTTGAGGGGCAGCTTGGTGAGGAGCAGGGCGATTATTTTTACCGCCTTGTTTTTCGCTTCGGGAAGCCAGGCCGTGTCCTTGGGAAGCTTTTTCACCCGCTCGAATTCATAGTAGCCCTTGGGATTGTCTTCGTCCGCGGTCCTGATGTTGTCCTGCAGAGGCGGGATGCCGCCGGCCTCCAGCATCTTCATCATCATGGATGTGCCTGAGCGCGGCAGCCCGGAGACCACCGTGATCTCGGGAGTGAAAATGTTTTTCAAAAACGAAAAGGCCATTTTATTTTTCCTTGCGGACCATGACCGCCACGGGGCAGTCGATGTATTCGTCGCTGAAAAGGACGGAATTCTTCATGCTGTCCAAAACGTCCATGCTGGCCACGGCCAGATCGACGTTGCCGACGCCCGCAGCCTCGTAGAGCGCGGAGTAGTCCATCACGACTATTTCCGCCTTGACGTTGAGGTAGAGGGCGAGGCGTTTGATCAATTCCACGTTGAAGCCCGTAAGCTCGCCCTTTTCGTTAAGAAAGTTCATGGGAGTGTTCTGCGTCTCCGTGGCGAACTTCAAGGTGGCGGAGGGTTCCTTCGCCTCCTTTACGCTAGGCATGTCGGAGTGCGGGTTCTCGATCCAGCGCCGGTACATCTCCTTATAGGTGCCGTCCTCCTTGTACTGTTTGATGAAAGCGTTGACTTCTTTCATAAGCGCCTTGTTTTTGAGCGAGGAGGCGATGGCCACGTGTCCTTCGGCGAGATCCTCGGGCAGCACCACGAAGGAATTTTTGTAAAGCGCCGCGGCGTGATCAAGAGTCGGCCTGTCGAAGACCGCGGCGTCTATTTTTTTCGTCTGCAGCGCGGGGTAAAGCTGCTCCACGGACGCGAAGGGAACCATTTCCGCGTATGTGAAACGCTTTTCTGCCAGGCGGTAGGCTTCCGTTTGCTGGCTGCCGCCCACTTTGTAAATGGGATTGTTCAGCTGGTAGACCGTGGTGATCTGATAAGGATTGGAGGCGCAGCCCGCCAGCGCCAGAAACGCGGTCCCAAACAAGAGTTTTAAGAGTTTTCGCATAAAGATTCCTTACAAGGATAATTACAATGATTTTACCATATCGGAGGCAAAGTCACGCCGCGGCGGTCAGCCCACTTTGATGAGCTTGTAATTTCTGGTGCCGATGCCGATCTTCTCCGCGTGGGCAAGCTGCTTCCTCCAGTCCGTCACCGGGGAGACGGCGCCGAAGTGGTCCCTTCCCTTCTCCTTACTCTCGCCGAGGCAGCTGTCCTTTATGGGAGTCTGGGCAAGCACCGCGTCGGCGGAGGCCTGGTCCACCGCCACCGGGTCGAAGGAGGCGAAGATGCCCACGTCCGGCACGATGGGCGCGTCGTTCTCGGGATGGCAGTCGCAGAAAGGCGAGACGTCGATGACGAAATTGATATGGAAGTTGGGACGTCCCTGGACCACCGCCAGAGCGTACTCCGCGGTCTTCAGATCCAGAAGCCCCGCCTTGTCGCTCCAGATTGGCGCGATGGCGTCCGTGGGGCAGACTCCTATGCAGCGGCCGCAGCCCACGCAGACTTTTTCGGAAACGGTGCATTTTTTATTCTTAATGACCGGCGCGCCGTGGGCGCAGGTCCTGGCGCAGGCTCCGCAGCCTATGCATTTCTCCCGGTCCACCTCCACGATGCTGTCGCAGTGCATGACTTTTTTGCCGGCCCGGGAGCCGCAGCCCATGCCGAGGTTCTTGATGGCGCCGCCCATGCCCATCATTTCGTGGCCCTTGAAATGGTTCAGGGTTATCACCGCGTCGGCGTCCATAACGGCCCGGCCGATCAGGGCTTCCTTCAGTATCTCCCCTTTTATGGGGACCGCCACCTCGTCCGTGCCCTTCAGACCGTCGCCTATGATGACGGGGCAGCCCGTCACTTCCGGCACGAAACCGTTCAGCATGGCCGTCTCAAGATGCTCCAGGGCGTCCTTGCGGGAGCCCACGTAGAGAGTGTTGCAGTCCGTGAGAAAGGGCTTGCCGCCCATCGCTTTTATCCTGTCGATCACCGTGCGGGCGAAATTGGGTCTCAGGAAGGACAGATTGCCTCTTTCGCCGAAGTGGATCTTGACGGCGGCGTATTTCTTCTCCAGGGGAAGATCGCCGAATCCAGCCTTGTCCAGAAGACGGGAGAGCTTGTCCAGAAGGCTGGTGCCGAACTTGGTGCGGACGGAAGTGAAATAGACTTCCGAACATTTCTTTCGGGGGGCTTTCATTATAAAACTCCTCTTTTGAATTAAAATTCTGAATAGATATATTTTAACAAAAAGGAGCCTTTGCCGGAGGGCGGGGGAAAAAGCCAAAAAATCGGACGATATGGTAAAATCTCTTCATAACAAAAAAAGGATGATTTTTATGGATTACTCCTCAATCGCTCTTGAAAAGCACGCGCAATGGCGCGGTAAAATATCCGTGGAGCCCGTTTGCCCCCTGGAAAACCGCGACGACCTCAGCACCGCCTACACTCCCGGCGTAGCCGCCCCCTGCCTGGAGATCAAAGAGGATCCCGGCAAAGCTTATATCTACACCAGGAAATGGAACAACGTGGCCGTCATCACCGACGGATCCGCCGTTCTGGGATTGGGCAACATCGGTCCCCTGGCCGGGCTTCCCGTCATGGAAGGCAAGGCCGTCCTCTTCAAATCCTTCGCCAACGTTGACGCCTTCCCCATCTGCGTCAACACCCAGAACGTGGAGGAATTCATAGCCACGGTCAAGAATATCGCTCTGGTCTTCGGCGGCATCAACCTGGAGGACATCTCCGCCCCCCGCTGCTTCGAGATCGAGGAGCGTCTGAAAAAGGAGCTCGACATCCCGGTATTCCACGACGACCAGCACGGCACCGCCGTGGTCACTCTGGCGGCCCTTTACAACGCCGTAAAGATAGTCGATAAGGAAATGGAGGACCTGAAGGTGGTCATAAACGGCGTGGGCGCCGCGGGGACCGCCATCGCCAGGCTTCTCTATGCCAACGGTGTCAGAGATTTCACGTTATTGAACACCAAGGGCATCATCTCCAAAGAGCACATGACGCTCGACCCCGTCAGGGCGGAGCTTCTGGATTTCGCCGTGAGGGAAAAAGGGACCGGCGGATTGGCCGAGGCCGTCAGGGGCGCCGACCTTTTCATCGGCGTTTCCGCCCCCAACATCCTGACCGCCGAGATGGTCAAGACCATGGCCAAGGATCCCATGATCTTCGCCTGCGCCAACCCCACTCCGGAAATAGACCCCGAACTGGCCAAGGAAGCCGGCGCGAAGGTCGTCTGCACCGGCCGCTCGGACTATCCCAACCAGGTCAACAACGTCCTGGCCTTCCCGGGCATCTTCCGGGGCGCCCTGGACGCCAGAGCGCCGCAGATCACCGAGGAGATGAAGCTGGCCGCCGCCCAGGCCATCTCCTGCATGGTGAGCCCCGACGAGCTCAAGCCGGACTTCGTCATTCCCCCCGCCCTGGACAGGGAAGTCACCAGAGCCGTGGCCGAGGCCGTTTACTGCGCCGCCAAGGGCAACGCCATCTGAAAAGAACGTTTTCTCCCGCGATAAAAAACGCGCGGCCTTTCATGGGCCGCGCGTTTTTCTTTCGCCTTAAATCAAAAACTATTTGAGAGCTTCCTTCGCCCGTTTTTCGATCTCCGTCATGAGGAAAGCCTTCGAGGGGGCGATGGCTTCGGAAGTGGAGGAAGTGAAGGTCAGGCGGCAGCGCCATTTTCCGCTCTCTTCGTCCAGTTCCGGATAAGAGCCGATCTTGACGTCGGGATAACGCCTGAGAGCCTCCTCCATGAGATCCGCAAAAAGCGTCTCGCCTATGGGCGAAGCCACTTCCTCAGTGACTATCCGGCCCTGGGGAAGCTTTTCCTCGATCGACAGGAACATTTGCTGCATAAGTTTCGGCACGCCCGGGAAAACGTAAACGTTTTTGATGACGAAGCCAGGAGCGCCGGAAAGCTCGTTCGCTATCAGCTCGCACCCCTCCGGCAGGTCGGCCATGCGCAGCCTCAGATCGTTTATCCTTTCCTGATAGTAGGCGCAGAGCATGGCTTCCGCCTCCTTGTTCCTCTCCATGCCGCGGCCGAAAGCCAGCGCCATGGCGTCGCGGGTGAGGTCGTCGCTGGTGGCGCCTATGCCGCCGCAGGAAAAGACCGCGTCGTAACTCTCGCTGTATTCCCGGACCGTTCCGACGATCACGTCCATCTCGTCGGGCACCGTTATGATCCTTTTCAGGGCTATGCCGCGCTGGTGCAGCCTGGCCGCTATGAAATTGGCGTTTATGTCACGGGTGCGGCCGGAGAGGATCTCGTCCCCTATTATTATCACCGCGGCGGTTGGATCACTCATTTTGCTTCCCTCCCAGTGTTATGGTTCCGTCCTTGTTCTCCCTGGCGGAAACATCCGTTATCAGCCAGCCGTTCTCAAAGCGGGAGCGGTTGGAGGAGTCTTGTTTCCAATAGCGTTTTATGACCTCCGCCCCTCTCAGGGCCAGAAGCCCCCTGCGGCCTTTTTCAAGGGTCTTGCCGTCTTCCGAGACCACTTTAGCCTGGACGCCGGCCAAGGGGGCTCCTGAGGCTCCGTAGGCTCTTCTCAGGGGCGTGGAGAGAAGAACGATGCCGGCCGCCTCCTCCAGCGAGAAGCCGGTCATGATCTCCGCTCCGTACATCGGGGCGTAGTAATAATACTGCCTGTCGTAGATCTCGCTTAAAATATAAGCCCGGCGCAGCCTGAAACCCAGCCTTTCCTTAAGGGCGCGCAAAAGGAAGACGTGGGGCAGGAAAAAGGTCTTCAAAAAAGAAGCGGCCTTGCGGCGGAAAGCGTAGTCCTTTTCCCTTGAAAGCAGCTTCCTGAAACGGGAGGTCAGCCCCAGGGCCGTCCTCTCGTCCGTCAGCAGCACCGTGACGAAAGCTTTTCTCAAAACGGCGAAACATTCGTTCGGATCCTGCCCTTCCGCGTTGGCCACGCAGGAGGCGGTGGCCAGCGGCAGGAAGACCGAGAAAGAAAGGGATTCTATGGAATCCGGGCCGTAGGTCGTCATAAGGACGTCCTGGGCGTTGAGAGCCATCGCCTGGGCGGAGGCGAAGACCTGGGAGAGGATCTCACCGTGGGTCAAAAGTATCTCGCTGGATCCCTTTTTCAGAAGCAGGGCCGGATCCTCCCTGGTGAGGCCCTTCAGAGGCGGCGAAGTCGGCTGCGTCAGCAGGCACTCCGGCAGAATGTTCTTCTCAAGATCTCCGCTCAGCCACAAAACGCAGCTGGGAGGCAGGCTCAGCAAAAGCAATTCCGAACCCAGGGTCTGATACGATTCCGAAAGTATCAGAAAAGAGACGTTATGCTTTTTTATAAGCTCCGCCAGTTTCTCCGGGCTTTGTCCGGGATCCAGCGGCAAAACTACGCCTCCGGCCCCCAGAACGCCCATCACGGCCACATGCCGCCAGCGCCCGTTGGCCGTCAGCAGCGCCACCCTGTCCCGAGGGCGGAGATTGCGGGAAATTAGGAAATGCGAAAGCCTGTTGGCGTTGGCATGGAGCGTATGGAAACTCAGTTCGCTGGCGCCTCTGCGGCCGACGTCCCTGACCGCGGGCAGAGTTGAGAAAAAGGAAGCGGAGCGGTTCAGCAGATCAGGCAGGCTGTGAATGTCGCCTGGCACTGGCGCGGGATCCCTGGGGCGCCGTCTCCTCACGTTGCGGGAATGCCAAGCGAAAAGGAAGAAGAGGAAAAAGCAAAGCGCCACGTAAAGCGTTTCCTTCCAGGGCCAGCGCTCGGGGTATCCGCACTGGGCGAAGAGCACCAGGGCTTTGCCGTCGGACAGTTCGCTGAGCGTTTTGACCTCCTTGATCCTGCGGCCGCTGAAGGCGGAGTTAGCCTTCCTGATGTCGCCCGGGAAAGTTTGGCTCAAGACCACGGTCCCGTCGCAGGGAAGCGTCGCGGAAAAGCTGCCGAGATCCATGCGGTGACAGACGGTGAGACCGGTCTTTTCGTGCTTGAAAGTGATGGTCCTCTGCCGGAAGAAAGGCAGCGCCGCCAGATCCTCCAGATTCCCCCGCAGCCTGATGTCCAGCGCCAGGTGCGCGTTGCTGACTATCTGGGCGCAGCGCAGGATCTCCACCTTGGAAAAACACGCCTCGTTGGTCTTCCAGAAAGGCTCCAGCAGAAACCTTTCCTTCTCCAGAGTAAGCTCCGGCTCCCTGGCCAGAAACTCCTTGCTCAGGGCGCAGATTATGTGCACCGTGGCGGAACCGTCCCTCCCGTAGACCCAGCTTTCGCGGTAATCGAAGCAAGCGGTGAGAAAAAGAGCCGCGGCCAGGGCTGTGAGGAGCGTTTTCTTCATAGATCGCTAATTCTCAAAAAGGACGCTCAGCCATTCCCTCACTTTCTCCTCCTCCACGCTCAGCGCGAAATTGCCCATAAGAGGAGTCAGGGAAATGAAGTTGTGCTTCAGGGAAAGATAATCGGAGGAAGGATCGTCATCGTCCGGCAGAAGGACTCCGCTGATCCAGAAATAATCGTTGCCGGAGGGATCCACGCGGTGTATGTAGCGTTCGTGGAATTTCGTCTTCCCCAGGGAAGTCAGGCGCCAGCCCTTGATCTCCTCCCAGGGGACGTTGGGAACGTTGACGTTCAAAACGACGCCTTCGGGAGCCTTGGAAAAATCAAGCTTCTCCACCAGTTCCCGGGCCGC
>JAFZID010000063.1 GCA_017554565.1 bacterium | reverse complement strand
GCGGCGATGTTGAGGGCGTTGTAGGCGCCTATGACCGGCACCGTCATTTCCGTTGTCCCTGCGGGCGTTCTCAGATCTCCGCAGAGACCTTCGCCCGATTCTTTTTTGATCCTGAACTCCACGTCGCCGCCGGCTCCGAAGCTGATCACCTCGAGGCTCAGAAGTTTCGCCATGTTGGAAAGCTTTTCGAAGAAATCGCATTCCCGGGGCAGGGCGACGCGGCCGCAGGGAGGCAGGCCCCGGAAGATCTCGCCCTTGGCTTCCGCGATGTTTTCCCGGGAGCCCAGGAACTCGATGTGGGCGCTGCCGATGTTCGTTATGACGGCGGCTTCGGGTCTGGCCAGGCGGCTCAGGGCGAGGATCTCGCCCTTGTGGTTCATGCCCATCTCCACCACGGCGCAGGCGTATTCGCCGCCCAGGCGCAGCAGCGTCAGGGGCAGGCCGATCTCGTTGTTGAGATTTCCCCTGGTCACCAGGGTCTCGCCCAGGGTTCCCAATATGGAACCAAGCATGTTTTTGGTGGTGGTCTTTCCGCAGGAGCCGGTCACCGCCACCATGGGTATCTGGACTCTGGCTCTCTGGTAGGCCGCCAGGTCCTGGAGGGCCTTGACGGTGTCCACCACCCTGTAGCAGGGGAGAAGTCCGCACTCGCAGCTCAGAACGCAGGCCCGGGCGCCCTTTTCCGCGGCTTTCGCGGCGATCTCCAGACTGTCGCCGCCCTTCAGGCCCACGAAAAGATCGCCCTCCTTGAGGATCCTTGTGTCAACGCAGATCTCCATGGCTTCCGACGGGGGAGTTCCCTGGAATTCGAAGCCCCGGCCCAGCGCTTCCTCTATGTCGCTGTGAGTGAACTTACGCATTTTCTATCTTCGCTATGATCTCTTTGGTTATCCTTCTTTCGTCGCAGTCGTAGAAGACGCGGTTGATCTCCTGGTAGGTCTCGTGGCCTTTGCCGGCTATGAGGACCACGTCCCCGGAGCTGGCGGAACTGACGGCGTAGGCTATGGCTTCCTTGCGGTCGAGGATGACTTTGTAATTCTCGCCGCTCATGCCGGATCTGATGTCGGCCACGATGGCTTCGGGATCCTCCGTGCGGGGATTGTCGGTGGTGATGACCACCATGTCCGCCATCTCCTCCGCGGCCTTGCCCATCCTGGGGCGCTTGGTGCGGTCGCGGTCGCCGCCGCAGCCGAAGACGATCCAGAGCTTGTTTTCGGTGATCTCCCTGAGGCATTTCATGACGTTGCGCATGGCGTCGTCGGTGTGGGCGTAGTCGATGACGATGACAAGGCCCAGCTTGTTGGGCATGAATTCAAGCCTTCCCGGAACGGGAGGCAGGGCGGGGCAGAGGGAGAGGGCCTTCTCCTCCGAAAGTCCGAAGGAGCGGGCCACCGCCAGGGCGCCCATGACGTTGGCCACGTTGTGGCGTCCGAGGTAATTTATCTTTATGCGGTGGTCGTTTTCAAAAGCGCCCTTAAGGGTGAATTCCGAACCGTCGCGCATAACTTTTATGTCTTCCGCCTTGATCTTCGCGTCTTTGCCGCAGGTGGTCATGGTGACCACGCTTTTGCCTTCTTCCTTCAGTTCTCCGGCGAGCCTTTCGCCCCACTCGTCGTCCACCATAACGAAGCAGCAGGCGTCTTCCTTGCAGTGCTCGAAGAAACGCCGCTTGGCCTGGTAGTATTCCTCCATGGAATGATGGTAGTCCAGGTGGTCCTGGGTGAGGTTGGTGAAGCAAAGGGCATCGAATTTAAGGTCGCCTATTCTTTTCTGGGCCGCCGCGTGGCTGGAGACCTCCATGACCACGGCGTCGGCGCCGGCTTTGTCCATGACGGAGAGCAGGCCGTAAAGCTCGAACACGTCCGGCGTGGTGCGGGAGGCGGGCTTTTTGAGATCTTTTATTTCATAGGAGATGGTGCCGATAAGGCCCACGGTGAGCCCCATGGCGCTCAGGAAATTCCTGATGACGTAGGCGGAGGTGGTCTTGCCGTTGGTGCCGGTTATGCCCACGAGCCTGCACTTGGGCTGACCGTAGAAGCGGTGGGCCAGAAGTGAAAGAGTGTCGATGTCCTCGGAGATCTTGACCACCGCGATGTTCTCAGGCACGAGCTTCGGGGCCTCGGTGACGAAAATGGCCGCCGCTCCTCTCTCCACCGCGTCGGATATATAGACGGCTCCGTCCGACTGGGCGCCTTTCTTGGCCACGAAGACAAAGCCCGGCTTGACCTGGCGGCTGTTCAAGGAAATGCCGGAGATCTCGATCTTGTCGCTTCCCAGAATAAGTTCGTTGGGTATGTCCTTCAATAATTCACTGAGCAGCATATTTATCCTCTTTGTTCATTTCTTCTTCCGTTTCGTAATCGGCCGGGACCTGAAGGTGCTCCAGGGCGGCTTTGCAGACTTCCCTGAAAATAGGCGCGGCGACTTTTCCGCCGTAGATGGACTTCCTCGGGTTGTCTATGACGACCACGCATACGATCTTGGGATTGTAGGCGGGAACGAATCCGGCGAAGGAGGCCACGTAGTTTTTCTTGGAATAGGTTCCGATGGCCGGGTCGTATTTCTGGGCCGTGCCGGTCTTGCCGGCTATCTTGTAGCCGGGGATGGCGACCAGACGTCCGGTGCCGTCGTCGTCCGTGACGGCCACCATGGCGTCCGTCATATCCAAGGCGGCTTTTTCCGAAATGACGCCGGACTGGGCTATGACGGGCTCGAAATAATTGAAATTTTTGGCTTCCGGGGAGATCGTG
>JAFZID010000062.1 GCA_017554565.1 bacterium | reverse complement strand
GCCAAGAGCTACGTCCTCGCCAACTCCATCCAGGCCGACGGGCGCTACGTCCAGGTGGAGACCACCAAGGAAGGCGCCACCCAGATCACCATGCTCTCCGAAGTTCTTTTCGACGAAGGCCGCGCCCAGCTGAGGGAAGCCGTCTATCCCGTGCTTGAGGAAGTCGGCCGCGTGGTCAACACCGAATATCCCGGCTACCTTGTGGCCATCGAAGGCCACACGGACAACAACGAGCTGGCCGAAGGCTCCAACTTCATGAGCAACTGGGAGCTTTCCGCCGCCCGCAGCCTTGCCGTTCTGCACTTCCTGGAAAAGGAAGGCGGCGTGGATCCCAAGCGCATGGCCATTTCCGGCTACTCCGCCAACCGCCCCGTGGCCAGCAACGCCACCGCGGACGGCCAGAGGCTCAACCGCCGCGTGGTCATCACGCTCATTCCCGCGGATCTTCCGAGGCTGCCCCAGGACGGATCGCTTGATTCCACGGTCAACAGCATCATGGACGACGTCCTGCCTCCCCCGCAGTCCGGCAGCGTCAACATCCCGCAGTACGAACCCGGCGGCAGCACCGGCCTCAACGTGGCCCCCGCTCAGAACCTGCCCGGCGCCGCTCCCCAGAGCGAGTCTGAAATGCTTCAGAACCTTCCCGCCTTCCCCACCATCGACTAAAGGAGAAACATGAATATGCGTAAATTTGCTTTTGAATCTCTTCTTTTAAGCGGCCTGGCTTTTCTGCTCTTCGGCTGCGCCACCAGCGAAGTCACCTACCCCCAGCCGCTGGCCCTGAACAACGGCTCCTTCGAGAACAAGACCATGTGCGTAATGGCCTACGGCGATCCGGTGGACAATTACGAATCTCTCGCCGAGACTTATCACCGCTGGTGGCTGCCCCGCTTCATCTACGGCAGCGGCGAAGTGACAGTCCTCGACCATCCCTACGTCAACGACGACGGCCAGGTCTTCCAGGACAACACCAACGAAGCTTTCGCCGAGGCTCTCTTCAACCGCCTCAGGGGATACAGCATCTTCAAGCGCGTGGTGATGGTCAAAGACAGGGCTGAAGCCGACGAATTCAAATACGATTATCTCCTGGTCTTCCACATCAACGAATGTTACGCCAAGGGCCTCGGAGCCAACGCCAACTTCGTCGAGTGGTCCACCATCGAGGGCAACGTCAACGTTTCCGTTTTCGTTTACGACCTCAAAGCCAACCAAAGGATCAGCGAGCAGAACATCCAGGCCACGGCGACCAGCACCTACGCCTGGGCCACTCCCGACGTCAGGGAATACCTGAGAAGGAAACTTCTGAAGGGCACCACCTTCCACAACGCCATTTCTCAGATCGCTTTCTAACAAGCTCCTTTGACCACTAAAAAAAAGCCCCTTCCAGGGGCTTTTTTCTATATGCGCGTAGTCCACATAGGAAAATACTACTGGCCCTATCAGAGAGGCATCGAGACCTACCTGAAAACCTTGGCGGAAGGTCTCGGCGGCCGCTGCGAAACGATCGTCATAGTCAGCAACGAAGACAGGGAGACCGTGGAGGAAGAGGTCAACGGCGTCCGGGTCATCCGTCTGAAAAGGGCCTTCAAGCTGGCAGGCACGGATTTTCTCTTCTCCCTTCCCGCCAAACTGAAGGAACTCAAGCCCGACATCGTCCACGTCCACCTTCCCAACCCCTGGGCGGAGACCGCCTGGAAGCTGGCTGGGCGCCCCGGACGGCTGTTCGTCTCCTTCCACAGCGACATCATAAGGCAGAAATTCCTGCTGTTTTTCTACGCCCCCTTCCACCGCGCCTTTTTGAAGCAGGCGGAGAAGATCATAGTGGCCACGCCGAATCACATTGAATACTCCCCCTTCCTCTCCAAACTGCCTCCGGAAAAACTAGCCGTGGTGCATTACGGCCTGAAAAAGGAGGAATACGCCTCCCCTTCCCAAGAGATCATTGCGGAATTCAAAAGAAAATACGCCCCTTATGTTTTCTCAGTGGGGCAGCTGGTGTATTACAAGGGCTTCGACGTGCTGATAAAAGCCCTTGCGGAAACTAAGGAGCTTGATCTGCTCATAGCGGGCGTCGGCCCGCTGCTTGGGAAACTCAAAAAGCAGGCCGCCGATCTCGGCCTTGCGGACCGCGTGACGTTCCTGGGGCACATTCCCCAGGAAGAACTTCTGGCCGCCTATCACGGCTGCGAATTCTTCGTCCTTCCCTCCACCTTCCGCAGCGAAGCTTTCGGCCTTGTTCAGTTGGAGGCCTTCCTGGCGGGGAAAGCCGTCGTCAGCACCGATCTCAGATCAGGCGTCCCCTACGTCAATCAGAACGGCGTGACAGGCATAGTTGCGCCCCCCGGCGACGCAAAGGCCCTTGCCGGGGCCATGAGGAGCCTTCACGGGGATCCGGAGCTGAGATCGCGGATGGGAGAAGCCGGCCGCCAAAGGGCGCTGCGGGATTTCAGCGCCGAGGACATGGTGGAAAAAACTTTCCGGCTCTATTTGGGCGAATAAAAAAAGCGGCTAAGCCGCTTTTTTTTATTCCTCCTCGATGCCCCACTCGTTGAGGCCTTTCTTTTTCTCGGCCTCCTCGAAGTCCTCGTAGGCCATCTCCTCCTCCACAAGCTTCCTGATCTCTTCGCTCTGGGGATCCTCCAGCTCGTGATCTCCGCTGTCGTCGTAATAGGGATCCTTGTAGGAGCTTTCGGATTTCGCCGGGCCGGACTTCTTCGCCTTGTTGATCTTTTCGCTGTGGGGAACGTCCACTTCCTTCAGTATCCCCTCCTCCATCCTGTTCCTGGCCTCAAAGCTTGCTATTTTGTCCGCGTCCTCGTTTTCGGGGACTTTGGAATGGCCGGGCACCTGGAGGAAGGAGAGCTTGGGGAATTCCTTGATGTATTCCCGGAGCTCCTCCACCAGTTCCGTGTTGCTCTTGGCCTGCCAGTTCTTGCTCAGCAATCCGATCACATAGCTGCTGTCTGAGCATATGACCACCGGCTTGCTTTTGTCCTTGATGGCGGATAGCCCGTAGCGCACCGCGTGAAGCTCAGCGATGTTGTTGGTCACGTGATCGCCGAGATAGATCCCGAAATTCTTCCTGTATCCGTTGTAAATAAGCACAATCCCGCACCCACCGGGTCCGGGATTGCCTTTGCAGGCGCCGTCGCAGTACAGATAGATGACGTTCCTGTAATGCGTGACGGGCTGCGCTTTCTTTTGGGAAGGGAAAGAACCGGTCATTCTTCCGAAGCCTGTTCCATCACGCTGTCTTCCATCTTGAAGTTGGCGTAAACGTTCTGCACGTCGTCCAATTCGTCAAGGGCGTCGATCAGCGTCAGGACCTGTTTGGCGATCTTGACGTCGCTGACATCGACGGTGGAAGCCGGGATCTGCTCGAGGTTGGCCTCGATGTAATCGATCTTGGCGTCTTCAAGGGCTTTCTTGACAGCCTCGAACTCGGAGATGCCGCAGGTGATCTCGAAGTTCTCTTCGTCGCTGGTCATGTCTTCAGCGCCGGCGTCGGAGACCAGAAGGAAAAGATCGTCTTCGGTGGCTTTGCCGAGGGGCACCCTGATGACGCCTTTCTTGTTGAACTGCCAGGCCACGGCGCCGTTGTTAGCCAACGATCCGCCGCGTTTGTCCAGCGTAGTTCTGACTTCCGCCGCCGCGCGGTTCCTGTTGTCGGTCAGGACTTCGATGATGAGGCCAACGCCGCCGGGAGCGTACCCTTCGTAGATGATCTCTTCATAGGAGACGCCGGGAAGTTCGCCGGTGCCTTTCTTGATGGCGCGGGTAACGTTGTCCTGGGGCATGTTGACGGCTTTGGCGGCCAATATGGCCGTTCTCAGCCTGGGGTTCATGTTGGGATCGCCGCCGCCGTCCTTGGCCGCGATGGTGATCTCTTTAGAGATCTTGGAGAAGGCTTTGCCGCGCTTGGCGTCGGCGGCCGCTTTCTTATGCTTAATGCTTGACCACTTATTATGTCCACTCATTTTTATATCTCCTGATTGTGGATTTTTTAATTAATTTTCCATGTTAGGCAGATTCTGCCGCAGTTCTTCTATGGTTGTGCTTGCCGTGCCGCTTTTGCCCACGACTATTCCGCCGGCGATATTGGCCAGCCTGCAGGCGTCCCAGGGGGAAGCCCCGGCCGCGAGAGCCGCTCCCAAAACGGCCACGACGGTGTCGCCGGCGCCGGAAACGTCGAAAACGCCTCTCAGCGTCGCCGCCTTGGCCCTCTTAACGGAGCCAGAACGCTCGCAGAGGGCTATTCCGTGCTCGCTGAGGGTGATGACAAGGCTTTCGATGTTATGGCGCTTAAAAAAGGCCTGAGCGATGTTTTCAAGCTCGTCCACCGGGGATCCCTTGGGCGTGTAGCCGGAAAGGATCAGCGCTTCCTCAAGGTTCGGGGTGGCGAAATTTCCGCTGTAAGGCTCCTTGCAATAACGGTTGGGATCCACCAAAAGCGGTTTGCCGGTGGCTGAAAGCGTTTCGTTAAGCGCTTTGTCGCACAATCCTTTGTTGTAATCCTGAAGGATCAGCACATCGCAGGTGGAGGATAGTTCCTTCGCGGTATGATAAAGTTTTTCATGGACATTATCCTCGTTTTTTATGATGCCGTCCCAGTCAACTCTCACGACATGCTGGGATCTGGCGATTATCCTAACTTTTCTGGTGGTGTGGATCTCTTCGCTCACGATGAGCCCGGAGCAGTCCACGCCCGCTTTCGTCAGCAGATCTTTGAGGTGAGAGCCGTCCGCGTCGTTGCCGATGGCGCCCACCATGACGGGCACGGCGCCTAAGGAGGCCAGGTTCATGGCCACGTTGGCGGCGGCCCCCGGCATGTCGCTTTCAGAGGTCACTCTGACGACGGGAACCGGGGCCTCTGGAGAGATCCTGTTGACCTCTCCCCTGACGAAGTGATCCAGCATGACGTCCCCCACGACCAAGACGCGGCGGCCCGCCATGCCTTCCAGAATGTTCTGGAAATTATTCATCCTCTTTCTTCTTGGTGGCTTCGTAAGCAGTCTTGATCTGCTGGGCGATGTTGGGCGGGACTTCGCTGTAGTGCGAGAATTCCATGGAATAGGTGCCGGAGCCGCCGGTGATGGAGCGCAGTTCGGAGCAGAAGCGGAACATTTCCGCCTGCGGGACCTGGCACTTGATGACCTGGAAGTTGCCGTCCATGTCCATGCCCATGATCTGGCCGCGCTTCGAGTTGATGTTGCCGTTGATGTCGCCCATGAATTCAGACGGGCAGGCGATGGTCACGTTCATGATGGGCTCCAGCAAAATGGGGTCCGCTTTCTTGATGGCTTCGCTGAAAGCCATGCGGCCGGCGATCTGGAAGGCGATATCCTTGGAGTCCACCGGGTGCTCTTTGCCGTCGTAGAGTTCCACGATGACGTCCACCACGCGGCAGCCGGCGATGACGCCTTCCGACATGCGGGACTGGATGCCTTTGTCAACGGAGGGAATGAAGGAGCCGCTGATGACGCCGCCCACGATCATATCCTTGAACTCATAGCCCTTGTCCCTTTCATTGGGTTTGAGGCGGATGGCCACTTCGCCGAACTGGCCGGCGCCGCCGGACTGCTTTTTATGACGGTATCTGACGTCCGCGGTGCCGCGGATGGTCTCATGGTAAGCGACCTTCGGAGTGGCGGTCTTGACCTCGGCGCGGAACTTGTCCTTGAGCCAGCGGAAGGAGACGTCCAGGTGCACGTCGCCCATGCCGGAGACGAGAAGCTCGTGGGTCTCCTGGGGGCGGTCCACATGGATGGTGGGATCCTCTTCCGCCAGTCTGTTCAGGCCTTCGGAGATCCTTTCTTCGTCGCCCTGCTTGGCGGCGGTGACCGCCACGGTCATGACGGGGTTCGGGAACTCGATGGGCGGGAAATCGACTTTCACGGCGCCCAGGGTGTCGTTCAGTTTGGTCTTTTTCAATTTGGAGACAGCCACGATCTCGCCCGGGAGAGCGGCGTCGACAGTGATGCGCTCCTTGCCCTGCATGATCATCAGGTCGCCGAAGCGTTCCTTCTGGCCGGAGGTCTGGTTCTGCACTTCCGTGCCGGAAGAGATCTTGCCCTGATAGACGCGCATGAAGGTGATCTGTCCGATGGAGGCGTCCGTCACGGTCTTGAAGACGTAGGCGCAGGCCGGGGCGTTGGGATCGGGTTTCAATTCAACGTCGCCGACTTTCTTCACGCCTTTGTCGGCGGGGCTGGGCAGATAGTTCAGGATGGCGTCGATGACTTCCTGGACGCCCTGAAGGCCGGTGGCGGAGGTGACCAGCACCGGGCAGATCTTGCCCTCGGACATGCCTTTCTTGAAGCCTTCAGCCACTTCCTCGTCGGAGAGCTTTTCTTCATCCAGATATTTCATCGCCAATTCGTCGTCGGTCTCGGCAACGGCTTCGACAAGTTTCGTCTTCATGGAGCCGAAGAGAGTCGGATCGGCGGCGCCGGGATCGGAGCCGAAAAGCGACACGACGCCTTTGAAGCCGGCTTCCATGCCCACGGGGATGACGATGGGGCAGCACTTGTTGCCGAAATCTTTCACGAGAGCGGCCAGGGTCTCTTCGAACTTGGCGCCTTCCTTGTCGGCTTTGTTGATGACGAACATTTTAGGAAGGCCGTACTTGTCCAGGATCTTGACGTTCTGGATGGCGCCCACTTCCACGCCCTTGGTGGCGTCCACAACCACGATGGCGCTGTCGGCCACCGCGGCGTTGGCCACCACCTGGCCCACGAAGTCAGTGTAGCCCGGCATGTCGCCTATGAAGACGTTGTAACCGTTGGTGGTGAAATAAAGGTTGCTGCCGTGAATGGAAACGCCCCTTTCCTGTTCTTCGGGCGTGCAGTCGGAAACTGTGTTCTTATCGAGGATCGTCCCTAATCTCTGGGTCATACCCGTTTTGTTTAACATGGCTTCCACAAGGCTGGTCTTGCCGGAAGCGGCGTGGCCGACCACAATGACATTCCTGATCTTCTCTACCGGGACGTTTTTCATAATTTTTCTTTGATTGGTTTGGGATTAAAAAAATTCCGGAGGGCATTTTCTGAATCTTATGGAAACGTAAATGCTCTCTTGATTTATGATTATAGAATTATACAAAAAGGGCATTTTCATGACAAGGGGGCGTTGATCTCATGTCGGACGCCTCTAAAACAAAGAAAAAGGCACTGCAAAAAGGTCTGGGGAAACAGGCGAAACAGCAATGTCAAAAAAGCGGGATCAGCACCAAACGATCGGCGGTTTGCCGATTGAAACAAGGAAATCGTTGGCAAGTTTGAAATGACCGCAGCCCAGGAATTTTCTGGCGGAGAGAGGGCTTGGATGCGCGGCCTCCAGGATTAGGTTGTCCTTAAGTTCGAGCTCCGGCGCCAGTTTTCTGGCGTGGTTGCCCCAGAGGAAGAAAACGATTTTGCCTTGGGCGCTTAATTTTTTCAAGAGCGGAAAAGTGATGTTTTGCCAGCCTATCGAGGAGTGGCTGGCGGCCTCCCCTTCCCTGACGGTAAGGCTTGCGTTCAAAAGCAGCACGCCCTGCTTGGCCCAAGGCATGAGGGAATTGCCGGCAAAAGTTTTTCCGAACTCAAGTTCAAGCTCTTTTTTGATGTTCCTGAGAGAGGGAGGCGTCCTGATGCCGTCGGGAACGGAAAAAGCTAATCCTTCGGCCTGGCCGGGCTCATGGTAGGGATCCTGGCCGAGGATGACGACTTTTGTTTCTTCGGGCGGGAAAAAAGAAAGGGCGCGGTATATGTGCTCTTCTTTGGGAAAAACAACATACCGCGCCCTCTCCCCTTCCAGAAAAGCGTTTATCGGAGCAAGAGATCCTTCCTCGACAAAGCTTTTCCAGGATTCGGGGATGGCGTTCACTTTACTTGTCTTCAAGTATGGCTTTCATGTCAGGATCGTTCTCCATCACCCAGCGATAGTGGGCCTGGCGCTGCAGTTTGGCGGCGGCGGCTTCGTCGGCGATGATGGTGGCGTGCTGATGGAACTGAAGCGCGGAGGAGCTGATCATGGAGGTCACGGGGCCTTCCACGGCCTTGGCCAGGATCTCAGCCTTGCTGGATCCGGTGGCCAGGAGCAAACAGGCCTTGGCGTCCAGAACGGTGCCGACGCCCATGGTGAGGGCGTGGGTCGGGACGTTCTTGGGATCGCCGCCGAACATTTCGCAGTTCTGTTCCAGCGTTTCCGCGGAAAGCACGACCTTCCTGGTCCTTGAACTCAGAGGAGACAAGGGTTCGTTGAAGCCGATGTGGCCGTCCACGCCGATGCCGAGGAGCTGGAGGTCAACGCCGCCCGCTTCCTTCATCGCTTTCTCGTAGTTGGCGCATTCTTCCACAGGGCATTTGGCCGTGCCGCAGGGAACGTGAGTGTTGGCCTTGTCGATGTCGATGTGGTCGAAGAGATGGAAGTTCATGTAGTAGCGGTAAGAGTTGACATCGGTGCCGGGCAGTCCCCAGTATTCGTCAAGGTTGAAGGAGGAGCAGCCTTTAAAGCTGATGCCTTTGTCTTTGGCTCTCTGGGCTAAACAAGCGTAAACTCTTTCCATCGTGCGGCCGGTGGCGAGGCCCAGGACAGCGTTCGGTTTGGCTTTGACGAGGTCAGCTATTATTTTGGCGGTAAGCTGGCAGGCATCTTCCGTGGTTTTGCAAATGATAACGTCCATAATTATTCCTTAATTTTTACTTTAAAAGCAGGTCTTTGAGGGATTCTTCGCTGGAGAGCATGACGCCTTTTTCATAGAAGGGCTTGAATTCGCCGTTCTCGAACCTGGTGGCGTAGTAGATGGCCGCGAAGGTGAAATCGGGCACCGCGCCGCCCTGGCCGCCGACTATTTCGCCGCCGCGTCTCACGTTGTCGATCATCCAGCCCGGTAAGCTGAGGTGATAAGGATTGCGGCTGACTTCGCCGATGTGGAAGGAGATGCCGGTCATCAGAGCGCCGACGTCTTCCGGCTGCAGTTCGCACATCAGGTTCGGCTTGTCCATGGCGCCCCAGAATTCCGTTTCCACGAAGGTGCATTTGTAGTTGAGCTGACGGACGGCGTCTTCCACCACGTAATGCGTGCCGATATGGGTGCCGTTCCAGTCGCCGGCGTGCGGAACGCCGATGATGGCGGGCTGGTATTTCTCGATGATTCCTTTGATGACGTCAACTTTCTTCTGCCATTCAGCGGGATTGGCTTCCCTTTCCTTCTTGGTGACGTGCTCAAGACCGACGCCGGGAACGGAAACTTCCAGGCCGAAGTTCATGTATTCGCAGGCGGTCTTCAGCTCGGCTTCGCGACCTACCTGGCGGGCCTTGTTGGAGCCCAAGGTGACGGCCACGTCGATGACGTTGCAGCCTTCTTTCCTGAGTCTCAGAGCCCAGCCGCCGGAGATGCATTCATCGTCCGGGTGCGGAGCGAACCACAAAACGGTCGGTCCGTCAGCGGGAGGCATAGGGAGTTTTTCAAAACCGCCGCAGGGGAAAGTTCTGCCTTCGGCGAAAGTCGCGGCGTATTTCTGCGCCAGGGTCACATAGGGGTTTTCCATGATGTTTGCCTTAAATTTTGATTATGTTTAAAAGATTGTTATTCTTGTCCGGGAACCACCGCCAAAGAAGCGGCGGCGATTGCCTGGCCGTGGCGTTTGTCGCGTTCGCTGGGAGTGTGGAAGGCGATCTTTTCGGCCAGTTCCGGGAACTCCGCCTTCAGGGTCTCCTTGGCCTTCTCCAGGATAATGGCGCCGCCTTCGCCGCTGGTCACGCGGCCCAGGCTCAGGATGTGGCGGATGTCGTAGAAGGAAGCGTAATGCGCCACGCCGTAGCCCATGAAGACGCCGATGGTGTTGTAGATGCTTCTGGCGCGCTTGTCGCCTTCCGCCATCAGCTGCTGGACGTATTTCAGTTTTTCGGGGAGCTTAAGGCTCTCGTCGCACTCGATGCCGGCGGGCTTCAGAAGACGGCCGACGCACTGCTGGGAGAAATACTGCACGCCGCAGCCGGCGTCGCCGGACCACTCGTCGCAGGGAGCGTCCGCCCTGACGTCCACGGGCGCGAAGGCCAGCTCGTTGAGCCAGGTGGTGATGTTGCCCTGGGAAGTGCAGTAGCCAACCGCTTCGCTGGAGCCGAGGGCGATGCCCAGAACGGCGCCGTCCTTTAAAGAGATGGAGCCGGCCAGGGCCGTCACTTCGCCGTCGTTGACGACTTCGAAGGGGACCTTCCATTCGTCTTTGAGTCTGAGGAAGACGTCCTTGGCGGCCTGCACTTTGGCGGGATCCTTCACCGGAGCGTCCAGAACGCCTCTGAAGAGGGAGGCGACTTTCACTCTGTTGTCAACGTAAACGCCCGCCGCGCTGCCGCCGATGGCGTCCACTCTGGGGAGCTTCGCCTTGGCGGAATTCAGCATGGCCATGAATTCGGAATGGTGCCATTCCGGATCCGTTTGTTTCACAGGATCCCAGACCACTTCTTCAGAAAAGACCACTTCGCCGTCGATGACCGCCGCGACTTTGCGGTCGCTGGCGCCCAGGTCGAAGCCGATCCTGCAGCCTTTGAAATGGCGGCCCAAAGGAGCGGTGCTCTCTTTGGGAGCGGGCAGTTTGGAAGGATCGGAGACGTTCAAAACTTCGAAGGGCCTTTCATAGATGCGTCCGCCCATGATCTCGGCGTCGAAACGTCCCACTTCCGTGTCAGTATAGTGTTTGGCGAGAGCGTCGGCGAGATATTTGGGGCCGCAAAGAGTGATGCGGAATCCGCCCCTGGACCAGAGCAAAAACTTGACCAGCCTTTCAACGAAAGCCGGATTGTATGAGGCGTAAGCGCTGCTTTCGGGGAAGACCGTCGTCTCATAATGGAAGACCGAACCGTTGGCCTGTTCCAAGGCGATGGTGACGGGAACGCCGCCTTCCGCCTTAGCGGCATTGACGAAATTTCTGACGAAGATTGAGGAGGGAGAGAACTGGGGATCCAGTTCCGGAACGATCCTGCCGCCGAAAAGAGATGTGCTCATTATTTATCCTTAGCTGTTTTATTTTTAAAGATTTTCTTGTTTTTTTGCCGCAAAATACCAGCAAAAGAAACTTTTAATATTCTATCACAATAAAAGTCTATATTCAACGATTAATCCAGGATCTCCACGTTGGCCCTGGGGACCGTGATTATCCTGTCCCCTATCTTGACGGACAAGACCCTGACCTTCGAACCGGTGGCGATCTCCACGGGTTTCTCGATGAGTTCGTGGACCGTGCCGATCTCGCCGAAATGCGGGCGCCTGATAAGGCGGATCCTCACGCCGGGCTTGAGTTCGGAAGAATTGACGTGCAGGTCTTCTTTCGTTTCGTAACCGGGGACGATCAGTTCGGGACGGATGACGCCCGCCCTGATCTGGGTGGCGCCGTTTATGGCCGCCACATGGCCGTCCAGGGCGCGCAAAAGATGCGAGGTGCGCTCGGGCATGGTAAGGTCGCCGAAGCCTTCCGTCAGGACCAGGGTGAAGGGAATGTCCTCCTCGCCGGTGACCGCCACGCCGATGTCATAGCCCAAAAAGCTCATCAGCTCGGAATCCACGATGCCGGCGCCGACTATTCCCGCAAGGCCTTTGGCCCTTGCCGCGCGCAAGACGGAACCGTCTATTCTCCCGGGGAACATGACGATCTTCCCCTCCAGGTCCT
>JAFZID010000003.1 GCA_017554565.1 bacterium | reverse complement strand
CGACGTCGCGGAAGGCGACAAACTTCACGCTTACAAGATGGTCCAGGACGGACTGGCGGAATGATATGGCAGTCGCTAGAACATTGAAGATAAACGAGCTCCTGAAAAGGGCCATGTCGGAGATCATCCAGGACCGCTACCGCGACCGCAAGGCGCCCTGGATGACCGTTTCCCGCGCCGAGACTTCCCGGGACCTCAGGTTCTGCAGGGTCTATCTTACGGTCCTGGGCGACGAGAGCAAGGAAAAAGAAGCCCTGGACAAACTGAGAGAAGACACTCCCAGGATCCGTTTCATACTAGGCCATAAAGTCGATCTTAGAATCGTTCCGAATCTGGAATTCGCCATCGACGAAGACCTCAAGGAAGCCCTCAAAGTGGACGCTCTCATCGAGAAGAACGGCCCCATACCGCCTCCCCAGGACGAGGAGGAATAATGGAAAAGATCGGTGCGGACAAAGCGGCGGCGCTAATTGAGGCAGCCGGGAAAATTCTTCTGATAGGCCACACCGATCCCGACGGGGACTGCCTGGGCTCCCTGTACGCTATGAAAGCGGGACTGATCTCCTCAGGCAAAGATGCCAGCGTTTATCTGAGAAAAGATCTGCCTCTGAAGTATCGTTTCCTCAGCGACGAACTCCAAAAAAACACCGGGCTCCCTCAATGCGATCTTATCGTCGCCCTGGACACGCCGCAGCTGAAGAGATTGGACATCTGCGATCCCGCGCGGCTGAAGGGCCCGATCTTAGCCGTCGACCATCATCCCGGCGAACATTCTGAATTTTTTTACGCTCTTTGGGATGACGGAAAGTCCGCCTGCGCGCTGCTTATAAAAGAGCTGCTCCAAAAAATGGCGGTCACGATAACGCCGAAAATGGCAGACGCCCTTTACGCCGGCATAATTACCGACACGAATTCCTTCGTCAATCAGAACACCACCAGGGAGGCTTTTTTGGCAGCGGGAGAATTGATGGATCTGGGCGCCCGCCCGGACGCGATCGCCAAATACGTTTACGGCTCCCTGACTCCCGGCGACATTTCAGCCCTTTCCAAAGCCCTCTCCACGCTGGAACTCTACGACAGGGGCAGGATCGCCGTGCTTTCCTTGAAGCGCGAATGGCAGGATGAAAACAACGACGCCGACACGGAGCTTTTCGTGAACTACGCAAGGAACCTCATCGGCACCGAGGTGGCCGTTATGCTGACGGAAACTAAAGAAAGCGTCAGGGTGAACCTGAGATCCAAGAACGGCTACGACGTCAGCGCCCTCGCAAGAAAACTGGGCGGCGGGGGACACAAGCCCGCCGCCGGCATCAGAATGAAATGCTCCCTTGAGGAAGCCAAAAAGCTTTTGCTGGAAAATATCAAATTCGATGACTGACAAAACTTACGATCTCATCATAGCGGGGGCCGGCCCCGCCGGCTTGACCGCCGCCATCTACGCCGCCAACTCCGGAATAAACTTTCTCGTGATCTCCGGCTTCACCGGCAGCGCGGCGGCCACGGCTCCCGCCGTAGCCAACTATCCCGGTTTCCCCGAGCCCATACCCGGGGCCGAACTCATGGCCAATTTTGAGAGACAGGCCAGAAACCTCGGAGCAAACATCGAGAGCGATTCCGTAACTGAGATCAAAAAAGAAGCGGACGGCTCGTTCACCGTAACGGGCGCCGTCAACACTTACTCCGCCAAGGCCGTGAT
>JAFZID010000061.1 GCA_017554565.1 bacterium | reverse complement strand
ATGGGCTACGCCATCGGCTATTCCAACGCCCGCCACGTCCCCTTCGGCCGTCCCTTCACGAAATACACTCCCACCTGGGCCAGGAGCTTCATGCCGACTACCCAGAGCGTACGGGAAGTCATCGCCAGGATGAAGATACTCGTGGTCAAACCGCTCCTGGACCAGAAGCGCGTGCTCTTCACGGAAGACTCCATCGTCCGCGGCACGCAGTTAAGGGACATCGTGTCACGAGTCTTCTCCGCCGGCGCCAAGGAAATGCACTTCCGCTCCGCCTGCCCGCCCTACCTTTTCACCTGCAAGTATCTGAACTTCTCCAGATCCGGCAGCAACGTCCTCTCCCTGGCCGCCAGAAGAGCCATCAACCATCTGGAAGGCTTCTCCGAAAGCGTTCCGGAAGAATACCTGAAATACGGCTCTGACAAATACGAAGCCATGGTGGACCACATCAGGAGAGAATTCTCGATGACTACCCTGCGTTATCAGAACCTGGACGACATGCTGGACGCCATCGGCCTTCCCAAGGACGAAGTCTGCACCTTCTGCTGGACCGGCAAAGAATAATTTTAGCGGCGAAAAAGTTTCGCGCTACGGTTCGGGCCAGAACTTGCCCCGGCGGTTGATGACTTTCGTGCAGAGGGAGGAGTGTTTTATGCGGAAATTCTCGCCGCTGACGCTGACGTTGTCGATGAAAATGCCGGCGTAATCCGGGTTGGCCTCGAAAATGAAAGTTTTTACGCAGCCGGGAGGCATTTCTCCCCCGTTCATGGTAAAAGTTTTCGTGCCGGGATCCGAAGTTAAGGAAATGCCTATGGGGAGCGTGTTCTTGACCACCACGTTCCTGGCCGTGCCGGAACCGGAGTTCTTCACCCTGATGGCATAATTGAAATGTTCCCCCACATGGATGCGCGTCGGGCCGTTCACATCCAGCTCCAGCATGGCTCTGCTGGCGTCTTTGGAATAGGGGCTTTTATACTGCGATTGCGCCGGTTTTTCAAAGCTTTCTTTCACCCTGTACAGCGCCCGGCCTTTTGGGGGAGCCGTTTTGGCTTCGCCGCCCTGGGGTCTGGTCTGCTGCGTCTCAGGCTTAACGGTCGCGCTCTGCGGACGCGTTTGCGGTTCCTGGGATAAGGTTTCCGTAAAGGGCGGCGGCGTTTTTGTTTCCTGGGCCAAAGTCTCCTTATACTGCGCCTGCGCCTTCAATTGCGCCTCCAGGCGCTTTTCCCTGGCCTCGTTTTCGATCTTCCGCAGCTGCGCGAGTTTTTCCCCGGCTTCGGGCGCTCCGCCCTTTTCCGCTTGTTCATACCAGTAGGCGGCGGTGCTGTAATTCGCCGGAACGCCCCAGCCGTTGAAATAAATGTCGCCGAAAATGACCTGCGCCGCAGGATTTCCGGATTCCGCCGCTTTGGATATCCAGATCCGCGCCTGGTCCAGATCCTTGCCGGTTCCCCTGGCCAGCAGATAATCTATTCCAAGATTCACCCAGGCGTCCGCATAGCCTCTGTCGGCGGCGACTTTAAAACACTTGAAAGCCGTGTTGTGGTCCTGGGAAACGGAAAGCCCGTTCTCGTACATCAGGCCCAGTTTGTAGATCGCTTCGGGATCTTCCTTGGCGGCCGCCTTGCGATACAGATCGAAAGCGGAAGCGTAATTTTTCAGATCGTAATGATAGTTCCCCATGAAGGTCATGGCGGCGGTCCTTCCCAGCTGCGCCGCAAAGGAAAGATACATGAAAGCCGTGTCGTCGTCTTCCGGCTTTCCGCCTATGCCTCGCAAATAGTAGCTGCCCAGCTTTTCAACAGCCTCGGCGTCGTATTTCTGCGCGGCAAGATCGTACCACTTCGCGGCGGAAAGGTAATCTTCGTCTTTATCGAATATTTTCCCAAGCCTGGATTGGGCGGGAGCGTGCCCCATCCGCGCGGCCTTTTTAAAATGCTCCAAAGCGGCTTCTTTGTTCTTTTGAACGCCGTAACCGTTGTCATAAAGGACGCCCAGCGCAAAGATCGCCTCGGGGTCCTCCAAGCCTGCGGCTTTCTCATACCAGGGGAACGCTTCGGTTGGGCGATCGTCGTTCAGGTAAAAAGAGCCCAAAGCCTTCATGCAGAACGCGTCGCCTTTCTCAGCGCCGGTCTTAAAACTCCTGAACGCTTCCTTAAGATCGGCCGCGGTGCCGTTGCCGCAGTAGCGGCAATAGCCCTCCATGTACAGGGCTCTCACGCAGCCTGATCTCACCGCCTCTTCGATCTTGGCGAATCCAAGGGATTGGTCTTTCGGGGCGCAGATCCCGTAGAGATAGCAAACGCCCAGATCAAGCAAGGCCCCGGCCGATCCGCCCTCGGCGGCTTCCTTCATAAAATCAAAGCCCTCCGAAGAGAGCGCGTCCAGGACGGGATGGTTCTTCTGATCCATCAACAAACGGAAGGTGACGTCGCACCAAAGCTCCAACGCCTCCTTGTCGCCTTTCCGCGCCGAATACAAGAGCAGATCGGCTCCCTTTCTCAGATCCCCCGCTCCTATCGCCGCAAGGGCCTGTTCCTTTATGCCCTTCAGGTCGTTTTTGCCGACCTTGCCGAATGCGGTCTCGGAAAGATCGTTCCAATCAAGATCGTCCGCCCTGGCGATATAGCGTTTCGGCTCGGTCTCAAAGCGCGAAACTTCCAAAATGTGCGCTTCCGTCTCGGAAAACCTTTTCAAAGGAGAAGCGACGCCGACGACAAGATTCGTTCCCGCAAGCACCGCCGGCCCTCCTCCGCAGGAGGGAAGGAAAGAAGCGTCGATATCCATATAGCTTGCATTGACGGCTTTGATCTTCCCTTCGCACTTGTCAACGAAACCTTTCCCGAGGGTGTCAACGTAGCAGGCGATTTTCCGCCCTTTGGCGAAAACGCTCAAGGAGGCGCGCAAAGGCAGGCAGTCTGTTCCGCCTTCCGGCGGATCGATCTCGATCACGGCCAGATCGCGGTCCTTGGCGACCAAAGTCTTCTTAACTTTCAATTCTTTCCCGTCGGCGTTGCTGATGATCAGCACAGGCGACCCCTCAACCAGATGCCGGCAAGTCATCACATAAGTCCTGTCGCCGCGCCTGATCGCGAATCCGGTTCCGGTGGAGCTCAAAGTGTTGATCGTGCAGCAGGCCTTGGCGGGATCGACATAATCTGATTCCGAGACCGGTGCGGGTTTTGTTTCCGCAACGATTTCGCTCGCCTTCGGAAGGGCCGGCGCCGCTTTTGCTTCCTTTTCATCCGCGAGACTCTCATCAGATTTTTCTTCGGCGGCTGAACCTTCCGCCGTTTTGGTTTCAGCGGAACTTATCTCCAATATCTCTTCCAAGACGGCTCTTTCTTCGGCCGCCCTTTCCTCTCCGTGTTCCTCGGCGACGCTTTCGCTCTCTGCGGACGCGCTCTGATTGCCGAAGAATTCTGCGGCGGCGGAAATATCTTTTTTCTTATCCAGCCAAAGCATGGCGACCGCAACGCAAAGCGCGGTCATCACCATCAGAAGGATAACTGTCGTTACGGGAACGCCTGATTTTTGAGAATTGTCAGCCATGTATAATGTGAGAGTTTATGATCTAAAAGGGAAAGTTATTATATTAAATATCCGGCAGGATTAAAAGACGAGACCTGACGCGGAACCGATTTAATGTCATTATTCAATGACATTTAGCTCTTTTTTTGGATCTGGTTTTATTCTATAATATTTTGTGGTTTAACCAAACACATGGAGTTTCTCTATGCACGCTGTCAAAATGCCGCGAGGCGCCGTATCAAATTTAACCATGTTCCTATTGATCATAATCACCGCTCTTCTGGTGGCGGTGGCTATGCTTTATGTGCAAAACCAGAACATGGCCAGGCTTAACGCCGGGAAAACGATTGGCGATCCGCCTGCGGCGGAAAGCGCTTCGGTATCCGAACAGCCGGAGACGCCGGCGGATGACAGCGCTCCCGAAGACATAGAGGACGCCGGACAGGAAGAAGAAGCCGAAAACGCGCCTGAGGAAAACGCGGAAGCAGCTGTCAGCGAAAATAAGGACGAGAACGAATCAGAGCCGAAGGAAGCCGTGGATCCCATCAAGAGCTGCGTGACCATCAACACGGTTTCCGGAACGGGCTCGGGTTTTGTCTGCGAAAAAGAAGGCGAACTCTACATAATGACCTGCGCCCATGTCGTCTATGAGGAGCCGACGCTTATCATAAAAGATCTGGAAGGCCATTCTTTGAAAGTTGAGGAAGTATTGATGGCCAAGGACAGGGACCTGGCCCTGATAAAGATCGAAAAGCCTGATTTCAAGATCCATCCCCTTCCCTATCACGAAAACGTCACCTCCCTGACCAAACTTCCGGAAGTCGTCTGCTACGGAGACAGCGAAGGCGTGGGCGTCATCGTCAAATGCGAAGGCAAGCTTCTGGGCATCGGTCCTCTCTACATAGAGACGGACACGCCCTTCGTGAGCGGAAACAGCGGCGGCCCCGTGCTCCTGAAGGACACCAATCTGGTGATCGCCGTGGCGGCCTCCCTCACCCGCCGCAGCGAAGGCGACAAATGGGCCAAGGGCACGCGTTTTGAAAACGAGACCAGGCGCTTCTCCGTCCGCTTCGATAATTTGAAAACCAACGATCTGGAAAAGACGGAATGGGGAAAGATCGAAGGAAACGACTTCCAGGCCCTGGATAAATTCGCGGAAGAATGCCAAAAGAAAGGCGATTACGACACCTATTACAAGATCATTTTCTACAACGCCGGTTTTAAAGACACCTGGGCGCTCAACAAATGCTGCGAGATCCTTCTGGCGGAGCTTATCAAAAAACCAAACAAGGAAGAATCCGAACGTGAGCAATACCAGACTTTCAAAACTTTCAAAAGCGCCGCTGACAACAATATTCCCGGAGGCCTTTTCGGCTTGGGCCTTTGCTACATCTGCGGAATAGGGACTAACATGAACACGGAAGAAGGGTTCAGGAAAGTTCAGGAAGCCGCCAGGGCGGGCTACGCCGCCGCTCAATATGTCGAAGGTTACTGCTACTTTTACGGGACCGGGACGAACCAGGATCTTGAAAAAGCCTTCGCCAGTTACAAGAAGGCGGCCGCGCAGAACAATCTGAAAGCCCTCAACGCCCTCGGCGACTGCTATCACTACGGCTGGGGCACCGCGACCAACGACAACCTGGCCAAGGAATGTTTCCAGAAAGCCGCCGACAAAAACGACGCCGAAGGCCAGTGGAACATGGGGCTTTGCTACGAATACGGCATCGCCGTTCCGGTGGACTACGAAAAGGCCGTTTCCTATTACGTCAAATCCGCAGAGCAAGGCTATGTTCAAGCCTGCGTGAGGCTGGCCGACGCTTATATGGAAAAGAAAGATTACAAAAGCGCCGTGGCCCTTTACCGCAAGGGCGCGGATCAAAACGATCCGGAGGCCATCTTCGCTCTGTCGGTGTTTTACAAACTGGGCCTAGGCGGCCTGCCCAAGGACACTGATATGGAGATCGCCCTGATAAAGCAGGCGGCCGATCTGGAAAACGAAAACGCCATGCTGGCCATGGGGAATTTCTATCTGGAAGGCTACTATCCCATCGTTAAAAACCCTCAGGAAGCGGCGCTCTGGTATTTGAAAGCCGCCGAATTAGGCAACGCCGCGGCCAAAAAGCGCCTGGGCGACATGTACGCAAGCGGAGAATACGGCGACGTTAATCTCAGCGAATCCTTCAAATACTACAAAGAAGCCGCGGAATCCGGCTGCGAAGAAGCCTTCGCGTATCTCGGCCTGTGCTACCTTTACGGCGCGGGCACGGAAAGGAACATGAACCAGGCCGTTTACTGGATCGGAAAAGCCGCCAACGCCGGGATCCCCTATGCCCAGAGGACTTTTGCCCAATGTTATTACAACGGCTGGGGCGTGCCCATGAATTATCAGAACGCTTTCTACTGGTATGAAAAATCCGCCCAGGGCGAAGACCCTGACGCCATGCTTTACACCGGCGTCATGTGGGAAAGAGGTATGGGCGTCCCCAAGGCCGATTACCAGAAAGCCGCCGACTGGTATGCGAAAAGCTACATGAAAGGAAACACCACCGCGGCCTTCAATCTGGGTTTGCTGTATTTTTACGGAAGCGGAGTCGCAAAGGATTACAACTACGCCAAGCAGCTCTTCAAATACGCCTGGGAAAAGGGGCAGAACCAGGACGCCTACAAAATGATGCTTCAGTGCCCCTGACGCGTCCGCTGCGCAACGCATAAAAAAACCGCCGCCTCCAGGAGAGACGGCGGTTTTTTTCGCGCTTATCTTCCGTCAGTCCCGGCCGAAGAACGCGCAGGTCTTCTTAAGACCTTCCTCGAAGGTGAATCCGGGCTCGTAACCCAATAGCTTCCTGGCCTTCGTTATGTCGGCGCTGGAATGCATGACGTCCCCTATCCTGGGCGGCGCCATGACGGGCTCGAGATCCGTCCCCATGATGCGGTTTATGGCCGCGTGGAGCTCCAGGAGGCTTATGGTCTGGCCGCAGGCGATGTTGAAGACCTGTCCGGAGATTCCTTCGGCTTTGGCGGCCAGCATATTAGCCTCCACGTTGTTCTTGACGTAGGTGAAATCCCTGGTCTGTTCGCCGGTGCCGAAGATGGTGGCCCGGCGTTTTTCTTTGGCCGCGGCGCAGAAAAGCGGAATGACCGCGGAATAAAGGGAATTGGGATCCTGGCGTTCCCCGAAGACGTTGAAGTATCTCAGGACCACCGTCTCCAGCCCGTAGATGGCCGCGAAGGAACGGCAGTAGTACTCTCCCGCCAGCTTGGTGACGGCGTACGGGGATATGGGGTCGGGCAGCTCCGCTTCGCTTTTCACCGGGGCGCCGGAATTGCCGTAGGCGGAGGAAGAGCCGGCGTAAACCAGTCTCCTGACCTTCTGCTCCGCCGCTCTTCTGAGAACGTTCAGAGTCCCCGCGACGTTGACCGCCGTGCTTTCCTCGGGGTTTTCCACCGACCTGGGTACGGAGGCGACGGCGGCGTGATGCAGAACGTAATCGACGCCTTTCATCGCCTTTTCCACCAGAAGCGCGTCCCTGATGTCTCCTTCATAAAACTCGATGTCGTTTATGAAGGATGCCATGTTTTCCGCTTTACCGGAAAAAAAGTTGTCTATCACGCGGACTTTTTCTCCGCGTTTGACCAGTTCTTCCGCCAGGTGCGAGCCTATGAAGCCCGCGCCTCCTGTCACCAAATATGTCGCCATTAATCAATCCAAAAGATTTTGAAACCATTCCGGAGGCCTTATCGGCCTTAACTGCTTGTAGTCAAGGCAGACGTGGACGGTGTAGCCGTCCACCAGCAAGGTCTCCCCTCTCTTTATTTCGCATTTGACGCGCAGCTTCAGTCCCTCGAAGCCTTCCACCCAGACGCGGATGGTCAGAAGATCGTCGTACCTGGCGGGAGCGTGATAATTGCAGTGGGCCTCCAGGACAGGCAGCCCGATGCCTCTGGATTCCATTTCCTTGTAGGTAAGCCCCAGGGAGCGCATGAGCTCGTTGCGGCCTCTCTCGAAGAAAACGAAATAATTGGCGTAATAGACCACGCCCATCTGATCGGTGTCAGCGTATGGGACGCGATATTCCAAAGTAATTTCTTTCATATCAGAAAGGAGGATCGTCGTAGGTGTTGCTGCCGCCGGGATTGGTGTCGAAACCGCCGCTCTGGGCTTCGCCGCGGGAAGAACCGCCGAAGCCGCCCTGAGAGCCGCCGAAACCGCCCTGAGAGCCGCCGAAGCCGCCCTGAGAGCCGCCGAAGCCGCCCTGGCCGCCCTGGCCGCCCTGGCCCTGGCGATCGCTCTGGCAGACGTAAACGATGTAATCGGGATCGCTGCTGCTCTGATGATAATTGTTGCTGAAAATGAGGACCCTCAGGGATTGTATCGATCCGGAAAGATAATCTTTGCCCTTGCGGTCGCGGTTGCGCCAAAGTCCGGTGATCCTTATGCCGTTCTTCTGCTGAGGCTCCTCTTTGGGGACCTGGCTTTCCTCGCCGGGATTGTCCTGCCTTTCGATCTGCACCAGGGTCAGATAATAGTCCGGTTCCCTTTCGCCTTTTTTGAAGTTGTTGCAGACGATGTTGACCTTAACGCGCCCGGACAAAGTCCCGGTGAGCATCATAACGCCGTTCATGTCTTTTTCTTCCCAGAGTCCCATCACTCTGATAAGCTGTCCGCGATTGCTTTGCGGTCCGTTGAAAAAATCTGCCATAATAGCTCCTGATTTTATTTGTACTACTGTTCGGTAGGTTGTTTACTTTATGATCAGCTCCACCGCCTGCTCGTCGCAGTCCGGGAATTTCGGACAGTTGATGCAGACGCTCCAGATCTTGTGGGGCAGCCGTTCTTTGTCGATCTTTACGAAGCCGCATTTCAAAAAGAAATCCGGAACGTAGGTCAGGGCGAACATTCTCTTGAGGCCGAGGGCCCTGGCGTCCTTTATGCAGGCTTCCACCAGCAATCTGCCTATGCCCATGTCCTTGTGGCCCTCCGCCACCGTAAGCGAGCGGATCTCGCCCAGGTCCTCCCAGACGATGTTCAGCGCCACGCAGCCTATTATTTCGCCCGATTCTTTGTCTATAGCCACGGTGAAATCGTGGACGTGCTCATAGAGGTCCGAGAGAGCCCTGGGGAGGAGTTTGAATTCCGCCGCCTCGCTCATGATAAGCTCGTAAACTTTGTGCATCATGCCCAAAGTCGGCTCTACAAGTTCGTATTTCATTTCTGATCTTCTCCTGATTTATGTGCCTGGGAGAATCCGCGCCACAAAGGAAGCACCGCCTCCTCTCCCAATTCAATTCTTTTTGCGATCTCTTCGGCCAGAAGCTCCGCCCAAAGGGACGTCTCTTCCCGCGCCCCGGTGTGAAAGGCGACGGAAGCGATGAGCCTTCCGTCCTCCAGTCTCATGGGGGCCGCAGGACTGTTCAGGTTCAAGCCTATCCCCGCTATGAAAGCGCCGCCGTGTTCCTCCACGAGTATTCCGCCGGTCTTCGCCCCGTCGATCAAAACGTCGTTGGGCCAGACAAGATTCGGCTGCAAGCCATTATTCGCCAATGCTTCCGCCGCCGCTATCCCTACGGTCAGGGACAGAAGCTTCGGAGCTTTCACGCTCTCTTTGGGCACGGCGACGGAAAGGAAAAGATTCCCTTCGAAGGACTCCCAGCTTTTGCCGTACTGTCCCCTGCCATTGAGCTGACGGTCGGAGAAAAGATAAAAGGGAGGCTTTTCCCCTTTGTCGATCAGCGCTCTGGCTTCGTCCATGGTGGAGCCGCATTCGGCGAGGTGAAAAGATCTCATGCGTCCAGCCCCAGATCGACAGCGGGCGCGCTGTGGGTTATGGCGCCTATGGAGATCCGCTGGACTCCGCATTGGGCGATCTCCCGAATGTTGTCCAGCGTCACTCCGCCAGTGGCTTCCAAAACGACTTGGCCTTTCAGGGCCTCCGCGATCCTCTTCATCTCGTCCGCAGGAATGTTGTCCAGCATCAATATGTCCGGCTTGAGAGCCGCCAGCGCCAGCGCCTGGTCGTAATTCTCCGCTTCCGCGGCGATGGGCACGCCCGGGTGCTCCATCCTGGCTTTTTCAAACAGCTCTTCATAAGAGAGCCCGGAATAAGCCAGGTGATTGTCCTTGAGCATTATCATGTCGGAGAGGTCGAGGCGGTGGTTTT
>JAFZID010000060.1 GCA_017554565.1 bacterium | reverse complement strand
TGCAGCGCCACGCCACCAGCAAGATCAGGTCCGCCGCGGACATCTCCGACGTCAGGACGCTGGGCTTCCGGGGCGAGGCGCTTCCGAGCATTGCTTCTGTTTCGCGTTTCGAGATGGTGACGGCGCCCGCCGGGGGAGGCAAGCCCACCCGCATCACGGTGGAGGGCGGGGAGAAGCTCGCGGTCTCCGACGCCGCCAGGTCACAGGGCACCACCATCAGCGTGAAAAATCTTTTCTTCTGCGTGCCCGCCAGGGCGAAATTTTTAAAGACCGACGCCACGGAGATGAGCCACATCGCCCGCTTCATGCAGAACGCGGTGCTTTCCCATCCCCACGCCGGTTTCCGCTATGTGGCGGACCGCACGGAGATCTTCGACCTGCCTCCCCAGGATGAAGCCGTTCCCTTCCTGGAGGCCGTGGCCGTCAGGCTCGGACAATTGCGGGGAGGAAAATTCTCCAAGACGCTCATAGCGGTGCGGCGCTCCGAGGAAGGGCGTTCCGTGGAGGGCTTCGTCTCCCCCTGGACCGTGGGCTGCTCGACAAGGCAGGAGATCCTCTTTTTCGTCAACCGCCGGCCGGTGCGCTGCGCCTGGCTGGCCGCCCTTCTGAAGAGGGCCTACGGCACTCTGCTTCCCCCGGAACGCTATCCTTACGCTTTCCTTTTCCTCAACGTCGCTCCCAATTCCATCGACATCAACGTCCATCCCGCCAAGCTTGACATCCGCTTCCGCTCCGAGCATCTGGTCCAGGATCTCATCGCCAGGGCTGTCTCGGAGGCCTTGCGCAAAGACATGGCGCCTCCGGACGTGACCATAAGCCAGCGGGAAGGCCAGGGGATTAATGGCGAAAAGGATCCCAGCGCGGGCTTCCGCTCCGCTTTCCCCAAACCCGCCGGCGGCTCCGTGATCAACGGCGAAAGGATGACCGTGGAGGACTGGAAGAAGATCTACGTGCTGCCCGAAACGAAAGTCTCCGGGACCGGGGAGGAGGACCTTGTCAAAGATTACCAGCCCTCCGGGACCGCGGCAAAAACAGAAGAGAGCGCCTCCTCTGAGGACGGGGCGGGAAAACTCTCCGGAGCCAAGGTCCTCTCCCAGGCCGGAGGAATGTACATCATAGCGGAGCTGCAGGGCGGGATCGGCATCATCGACCAGCACGCGGCCCACGAGCGCATAAACTACGAAAAGGCACTTGCGGCCTTCGAAAGCGGAAGCGCGCCAAGCCAGGCGCTTCTGATGAGTGAGACGCTGGATCTCTCCCCGGAGCAGATGGCGATCCTGAAAAGCAATCTCGGGGAGCTGAGGAAAACCGGCTTCGTCATAGAGGAGTTCGGCCCCCACAGCCTGAAGATCGACGCGGTGCCGGCCTTTTTGGAGGCCTCCGCCCTGCCGGAGCTTTTCGCCGACATGGCCGCCGATCTGAAACTTTTGGGCAGCACCTCCCGGGTGGAGGAAATAAGAAGGCGCATGGCTCTGGTGATGGTCTGCCGCAAGAGCATCAAGTTCCATCACCGCCTGAGCCTGGAGGACTGCCAGGCCCTTTTGAACGAACTTATCCTGACGGGCACTCCCTGGACATGCCCCCACGGCCGGCCCACCATAATCATGTTAACTTATTCCGAACTGGAACGGCGTTTCGGCCGCTCCGGATTTTAAACTATGGCGAAAGATCTGAGACAAAGCGCGTTCGGTGAACCGGAAGAGGAAGCCGTCTCCCATCCGAAGGAGTCGGAAAATCCTTTCGGCCCCACCAAGCGGGAACTGGAGAAAAAATATCTGGAGCTGCAGAAAAAGCAGCGGGAGGAATCGCTGAGGGTCCTGGGCTACGACGTCCTGGATTCCCACTGCCCGCACTGCCAGGAAAAATACTGCCTTTTCATCGAGGACGAAGGCAAAGAGATACCCTCTTCGCTGCGCTTTTTGACGATCTTCGTCCCCAGGCTGAAGAACACGGAAGTTACCCTGCGCTGCACCTCCTGCGACAAGGAGTACACCACGCCTTCGCTTCTGGCTGAACTGGCCATCCCCATCGTCCTCATCGGGCTCGTGGCGGCGGTCATCATAGGAGACGCGGTCCTCATATCTTTCCTCTGCCGCTATTGATTGAATAAACACTTTTAAAACTATGCCGTTTGAAATACTCGAGAAAAAGAAGCTTGCCGACCAGGTCTATTACATGGTCGTTTCGGCGCCCCGCCTGGCCGCCAAGCGCCGGGCCGGGCAGTTCGTTATCGTGAGGCCCAGGGAGAACAGCGAAAGGATCCCCCTGACCATGGTCTCCTCCAGCCCGGAGGGAGGAGTGGCCCTTATTTTTCAGACCGTGGGATACACCACGCTGGAGCTGGCGAGCCTGGAGGTTGGGGAGAGCGTTCAGGACGTCCTGGGACCTCTGGGACAACCCACCGAGATACCCGAAAAGGGCTCTGTCATCTGCGTAGGCGGGGGAATAGGCACCGCCCCCCTGCTCCCTATAGCCTCGGCTTTGAAAGAGGCCGGAAATCACGTCCTGGGCATTTTGGGCGCCCGGACTAAGGAGCTTCTGATCCTGGAAGAGGAGATGAGGGCGGCCTGCCAGGAAGTAAAGATCGCCACGGACGACGGCTCCTACGGCGAAAAGGGCCTGGTGACGAATCTCCTTCGCCGGGAACTGGAGAAGGGCGGCGTGGATCACGTTTACATCGTGGGCCCCATCCCCATGATGAAAGCCTGCGCGGAACTGACGAAAGAATTCAACGTGCCCGCCACCGCCAGCCTGAACTCCATCATGATCGACGGCACGGGCATGTGCGGCGGCTGCCGCGTCAGCGTGGGCGGAAAGACACGCTACACCTGCGTTGACGGCCCGGAGTTCCCGGCCGCGGAAATTGATTTCGACGAACTGAGAAGGCGCTCCGGCATCTACAGGGAATACGAGCATGTCTGCCGCCTGCGGGCGCAGGAGGAGGGCTTGGTATGACGAACCAGGAGAAAATGAAGATACCCAGG
>JAFZID010000059.1 GCA_017554565.1 bacterium | reverse complement strand
TTTCAGTGGTCCTGATGATATCCTGCAAAGTGCCGTCGGAGCCCGGCAGGATGTTGATGTTGGTCATGCGCTCGATGGGAGGCCTGGTGAAGTCCATGGCTCTGTTGGAGCCGCCGGATCTCTCGAAGATGAAGCGGCCGGCTTTGGAGTTGGCTTCCGTGACGGTCTGCCTGGAAGTGAGGGCGCTCTGCAGTATGCCGTCCTTGATGAGGGTGACGTTCTGGCAGGGCACGCCGTCGTCGTCGAAGCCGAAGCTGCCCGGGGAATTGGGTAGAGTGGCGTCCGCGGCCACGTTCATCTTGTCGGAGCCGTAGCGCAGCGTCCCGAAGTCGTCCAGCGTGACGAAGGATCCGCCGGCGAAGGAGAGCTCGTAGCCCAAAATGCGGTCCAGCTCCAGGGCGTGGCCCACGACCTCGTGAGTCTGCAGGAACATGATGCCGGGTTTCAGTATGACGGAGCGCACGTCTTTGGGGCAGAGGGGAGCCTGGAGGACCTGCTCAAGCTCGGAGACGATCCTGGGAGCGTGCTCTATGAAGCACTTCGGATCGCGCATGAGCTCCCAGCCTCTGGTGCCGAAGGGATCCAAGGTCAGATTGTAGGTCCTCTCCTGGGAAAGGCCGTCCTCGTCGATGCCGACGACGCGCATTCCCGCGAAGATGTCCAGAATGTCCCTGGTGCCGTAGGAACCCTCGCTGTCCAGGAAATGGAGAAGCCTGTGTTCGGATTCGTAGCTGACGTAGCGCTGCTTCACGAAGCCCTTTTGCAGCGCGGAGTCCACTTCCTTGAAAAACTCTATTTTTTCCTTAAGGGGCACGTCGAAGGGGTCGATGAGGCAGGGGGATTTGAAGTGCACGTTTTGCAAAACGTCCCTGCTTGCCAGTTCCACCGGCCTTTCGCAGCACTTGGCGGCTTCCTTGGCGGAGCGGAAGGCTTTTTGAAAGACGGAGTCCAGATCGTTAAGGTTGGAGGCCGAGGCGAAGCCCCAGGCGCCGTCAACCAAAACTCGCACGCCCAGGCCGTATTTCGACGACTGTTCGCAGTTGCGCAATTCTCCCTGCAGGAAAAAGAGGGATTCGCTGTCGTCGTATTCGTGGAAGCGTACGTCGGCGTATTCGGCGCCGGCAGCTTTCAGGCGGGTTAGCTGGTCTTGGAGGAGGGGAAGATAAATGCTGTTCATATGGTTGGTGCCGCTGCGGGTTTAAAAATGATGAATACCATTGTTTATTTTACACTAAGCCAGAATCTTTGTCAAAGCGGAAGCCCTTTCGGAAAGGGCCGTAAAGACAGCGTGTCTAAAGCCGTTCTCCCGCTTTACTTGTCCGGGCCCGGAGGCCTTTTGCTATAATGCTCCCTATGAGCATAGACCTAGAGGAATTGAACCCGAGGCAGCGGGAAGCGGCGGAGACCATAGAAGGCCCGGTCTTGGTCCTTTCCGGCGCCGGCACCGGGAAGACCAGGACCATCACCTACCGCATAGCCAACATGCTGGACAAGGGTATCCCCGCCGCGAACATCCTGGCGGTGACCTTCACCAACAAAGCGGCCAAGGAAATGGCGGAGAGGATAAGGGCGGTGGCCGGCGAAGCGGCCTATGACATGCAGATCTCAACTTTCCACAGCCTGGGCTTGCGCATAGTGAGGGAGAACGCGGAATATTTCTCCCTGCCCTCCGCCTTCACCATCTACGACCAGGCCGACCAGCTCTCCGTGGTAAGGAAAGGCTTGCGCCAGCTGAAGGTGCCGGACAAGAAATTCAACCCGGAGAAGATCCTCTGGGAGATGCAGAGATCAAGGGACGCGAAATACAAGGTCCATCCCGAATGCGAAGATGAGGACGACAACTGGGCCGTGACGCATGTCTGGGATCACTACCGGGAGACGCTGCAGAAATGCGGGGCCGTGGACTTCGAGGACCTGTTGTATCTCCCTTTGCGCATATTGAAGGAAAGGCCGGATATCCTGGAAAAATACCGCCAGCGTTTCCGCTACTGCCTGGTGGACGAATACCAGGACACCAATGAGGCCCAGTTCGAGATCATGCGCCTGCTTACCAAGGAGAGCCGCAACCTCTGCGTGGTGGGGGACGACGACCAGTCCATCTACGGCTGGCGCGGGGCCCAGATCAGGAACATCCTTGATTTCGAGAAGACCTTTCCCGAGGCCAAGGTCATACGCCTGGAGGAGAACTACCGCTCCTCCCAGACCATACTGGACGCCGCCAACTGCGTCATAAAAAACAACCGCCGCCGGAAAAGCAAGAAGCTCTGGACCACGAAGAACGCCGGGCGCAAGATCAGAGTTTACGCCGCAGAGGACGAGGAGACGGAGGCGCAGATCCTTGCGGACGAACTGTTCACGCTTCACGCCAAGGGCGTGGAGTGGGGTGACTGCGCCGTCCTTATGCGCATGAACACCCAGGCCCTGCGCTTCGAGGAAGCGCTGCGCCGCAACAGGATCCCCTACGTTTTGAAGGGAACTTTGAGTTTCATGGACCGCAAGGAGATGCGGGACTTCATCTGCTATCTCAAGCTTCTCACGAACCAGCAGGACGAGGAGGCCATCAACCGCGTCATCAACGTTCCGCCCCGCAAGATAGGCGCCACCAGCCTCAGCAAGCTTTCCGCATTCGCCTCTAAAAACAACTGGGACCTTTACACCGCCCTGGGACACATCGAGGAATGCGGCGAGATAAAAGCCCCGACCAGGGAGGCCATGAAGGAGTTCCACGATCTCATCGAGCGCTACAAAGTCCTGATGCAGCCCGGGAATTTCGCCCGTTTCGTGGGAGACCTTTGGGAAGATCTGGCCTACGAGGAGGAGCTGAAGGTACTGGAGACCAGCGAGCGGCAGTCCAGGCTTGGCAACGTCAGCGCCCTCATAGACAGCATCCGCTATTACGAGAGCCAGGGGAGCAACACCACTCTGTCCGATTATCTCCAGCAGCTGCACCTGCAGGAAGAGGACGAGGAGGAGGACGGCGACAAGGAGATGCAGGACAGGAGGAAGGTCAAGATGATGACCATCCACTCCAGCAAGGGGCTGGAATTTCCTTACGTTTTCCTGGTGGGTGCGGAGGACGGCGTGCTGCCCCACGAACGCTCCGTTCAGGAAGGCAACCTGGAGGAGGAGCGCCGGCTCTTCTACGTGGCCATCACAAGAGCCAAGGAAGACCTTGTCATAAGCTACGCCGCCAACAAGATCCGCTACGGGCAGGCTATCGCCTGCGAACCCTCCAGCTTCATCGGCGAGATCGACGACGATCTGCTTGAGATCCACGACGACAGCGAGAGGGAGGAAGCCACGGAGGAGGAAACGGAGATGGCCTTCGCCAGGCTCAAGGCGCTTTTCAAAACAGACGAGGAAGAATGATAAAAAAACGCCGTCCGCAAAAAAACGGACGGCGTTTTGCTTTTGCCTTTCCTTTGTTGTTCAGCTTTCTTTTCGCGTCAGTTCTTCCAGGGCTTCGGAAAGCTGTTTCGTGGTGTTGAGGGAATCGAAGAAGGAAGCTTCGGTAGGGGTGTAGCTGAATTCCCGAAGGGCGTTGTCTTTCTCCCAGGAGAGGGCGAGGCGCTCCAGTTTCTCCGCGATGTCCTCAACGTCTGACTGGCTGGCCGTCAGGCCGTGCAGCTTCTCCACGTAGGTCCAGGTGGGGCTGCCCTGATCGGAAATCGCGAAAAGCGGCCTTCCGGCGCCCACGTAGTCCGGCAGTTTGGACAAAAGGGAATTCTTGACCACGTCGATGGAAAAAAAGCGCCGTGGCCCGTTTCATCCAACCCAGGCTCTCGAAGTAGGGGACCTTCGGGATGAACTCAAGATTCTCCCCGACGCCCAGCTCTTCCGCCAGGGAGCCGTATTTTCCCTGGCCGAGGCCCACGAAGTGGCACTGCAATATTTTTTTGAAGCGGGGCTGCTTTTCCAAAAAAGCGCTTACGGCTTTGAGGAAATTGACGGGATTGTGTTTGCCGTAAAAAGATCCCACGTGGACGAGATGGAGCCCTTCCTTAAAAGGCTCGGCTTCCGGATAAAGCTCGGGAGCGAAGCAGTGGGGGACGCTCATGCCTTTCTTTCGGATCTCGGGAGAATATTTTTTCAGGACCAGTTCTTGCGTTTTTTCCGTGGTGAAGCAGAGACGGTCCGCCAGAGCGGCCACGGAACGCTCCTGGGCGCGGTTTACGGCGCTTATGGGCCAGATTCTATGATGGTAGTCGTTCTCCACCCAAGGGTCGCTGAAATGGGCCAGCCAGGGAAGATTCGTGAATTTCTTGACTTCTTCGGCCAGAAGGTGGGAGGACCACTGCAGCCCGAAGGAAGCCAGGGCGTCGAATTTTTCCGTTTTGAGGAATTCCTTCAGATATTTTTCGCCCCGGTATCTCCAGAGGTATTTGTCGTCCGGCATGCCCAGGGAAAGGCTGGCGGTCAGGTTGGCCAGAAGCCAGTTCTCGAAGGTGTAGCCGGGGATGATCTTCACCGAAGGATCCAGCTTTTCAAGAAGGCTCTCGTCGCATTTGTATTTCAAAAGCCGGTAGTCCGCGGTATAGACCGTGATGTCCCAGCCCAGCTTCGCAAGGGCGTTGGCGGTCTTCAAAAGCTGAAGCGAGCGGGCCAGAAGCTGGGGCGGAAAAATGAAGGAGACTATCAAAAGCCTTTTATTGGGCATTTTTCTTTTTCAAAAAGAGAACGACTAAAGTGAATACCGCGAAAAGGGGCAGGAAGACTACGTGCATGATGTCGCAGACTACGGAGCTCAGGTCGCGTTTATCGTAAACGAAGGTGACGAGATGCTCGCCTGCGGGGACGGAAACGGCCTGCTGCATCAGGTTGCAGCGCTCCGCTGTTTGCTTTTCTCCGTCCACCAGGGCGTACCAGCCGCTAAGGGGCTCGCAGGCCAGAACGACGCAGCCCGGGAAGCTGAAATTCGCTTTCAGCTCGACTTTTTCCGGGCTGAAATTTACAAGCGTGACAATGTTGGTGCCCTCGCCCCTGGGGAAGGTTTTTTCCGAATGCAAAACGCTGACGGCTCTGGGATCGACCTTGGGATCGTTCATGAAGGCCTGGGCTTCCTCCAGCTTGGGAAGGGAGACCATGCTCTGCGGCGCGAAGAAGCGGGGCAGAGTATTCTGTAGCTCCCCGATGGTCTGGCGCTGGCCCTGATAGTTGAAGTTGCCGATCTTTTTCAGGGGCATGCCCTGTCTTGAGAGCATGTCCAGCTCTTCCGACGAAGCCAGGACATAGCGCACGTTGGCGTATAACAGGCGCCTCGGGAGGGAGAAGCTGGGATCGTAGAAGAAAAGCCGCCGCCAGACGCTGGGACGGGAATCCGCCGGCACGTCGATGCAGGGAATGTCATAGAGCGGGAAGTATTCCGAGATCCAGGCGTTGTAGAGGGCTCTGTTGAGGGCGTGGACGCGGTAAAGTTTGTCCAGCTTCATGAGCTTCTTGATGCCGTCCGGGCAGGAGAGATCCCGGGGATCGGGCTCGATGTAGCGGACGGCCATGGTGAAGCCCTGGATGAGCATCACGGTTATGATCGCTCCCAACAGCAGATTCCGCTTGTCCTTGGGAAGGTCTTTTTTTATTATGAGCGTCAGTATGGCCAAGCCGACTATCACCAGGGCCGCCAGGCCCCAGAGGATGGCTTTTTCCCGCTGAAGGGTGCAGGCGTTTGTCTGCTCCGCGGCCATGGCGGAAAGCTGCTTGTCGATGACGGACTGCGGAGTGCCTCTTCTAAGGAGCGCGGCAATCTCGCTCTGCAAAGCGGGATGGTTCCGGAGGCCTTCGACTTTTTGCCTGTTTATGGAAGCGGAGAAGCCGCCGGTCACTACCGGCGCCAATAAAAAGAGCCCCCAGAGGATCAAAACAAGGAAAGACAGGGCGAAGAGCTTTTCGCCCAAATTCAGGGAAGTGAAAAGCGTTTTCAATTTCTCAGGCATTTTTCTCCTCCCTGCAAAGATGGTTGAAGCCCAGGGCGCAGAGGACGGAAGCGGCCAGCATAAAGGGATAGAGGAACTTTATGGGGTTGCGCATGTCCGACATCTTGGGCAAGAGATAAAAGAGCCTGTAGGGTCCGAAGCCCGTCTCGCTTCCGGGCGATATGTCGCAGTAGCGGCCGTAGGAGAACAAAAGTCCCGCGATCGCCACGGCGAGCCAGAAAATTACGAACCATTTGTCCTTATAGGAAGAGAAGAGCAGCGACACCGCCAGCAGGGCCAGGAGAAGGATGGCCGCGCCTTCCCCCTGGGTGTTGATGGAGAAATTCTCCAGGCCGCCCTTGGGCCACTTCAGGGAGCGCCCGATGGCGCCGTAGTAGGGAGCCTCGGCATCCTGGTTGCCCCAGCCGTAGATCCCCGGGAACAAAAGGGAGCTTGTTTCGCTCACGGGGAAGGACCACTGGGTGGCCCAGTCCCATTTTTCCAGTTTGCTTTCCTTCGCGCTTTCAGTCACAGCGGCGTTGCTGGCGGAATCGTTGGAGATCCCCAGAACGTAGAAGAAGGCGTGGGCGCCGAAGGCGCAGAAAACGATCAGGGAGAGGATCGTTCCAACGATAAGCTTTCCAAACTGCTTTTTTTCTTTTTCTTTCCAGCAGAGGATCAAAAACCAGAAGAAGAGGATCATAAGAAGCAGGAAGCCTATGTCGAACTGGTAGCGCAAGACGAGAGCGGAAAATACTCCGGCCCATACCATGGCGATGATCGAGCGGAATTTTACGGCGCAGGTCAGGGCGAAGAGATCCCACATGAAGACCGCCCACATCATGAAGGTCCCGGCGTGCCCGGAAAAAACGCAGGTTATGAAATGCCCTGACAAAATAAGCGCCAAGGCCCCGACGAAGGCGGCCCTTGCTCTCAGGCCGACGACGATGAGGAAAGCGTAGAGCCCCAGCCCCGCCAGAAAGACGCACAGGGGGAAAAGCGCCGTGTTGTAATACTGGAAGGGAACGAAGCGCCTGATGGGCGAATAAAGCTCATAGTTGGCGCTGTGCCCGTTGCCCAGGTAGCCGTCCTCAGACCACATAACGCCGCCGGGCTTGGCGGCGATCTGGGCTTTCCTTACGATCTGGTGGTAGGGGGAGTCGCTGGCGATGACAGGGGAGAGGGGCAGCAGCACTTTGTAAAAAAGCGCCGCTGTGACCAAAAGGAGTCCAAGCAGGGAAAACAGATGGGGTCGCATATTTTTTAGGCAAAAAAAGAAGGCAGAGGTTTCTCTGCCTTCAAAAAAGAAATTTAGGCAGTTGTTTTGCGGCGGGCCGTGCCGTCCTTGTAGAAGGGCGTGGGAACGACTTCCGCTTCCAGCATCTTGCGGCCGTTGTCGATGGCCAGCTTCGTGCCGATCTCGCAGTAGTCCTTGTCAACGTAGGCGAAGGCCACGGCGTAGCCAAGGCTCGGCGCCAAGGATCCGCTCGTCACGGTGCCGACGACTTTGTCGCCGCACAAAACGTTCTGGCCGTTGCGGCCGCTCTGCTTGGTGGTGAGCTGCAATCCCACGAGTTTCCTCGGGGTGCCTTCCGCCAGTTCCTTCATGACCACGTCTTTGCCGATGTAGAATTCCTTGTCCTTGGCGATGGCGAAAGTCAGGCCGCTGGCCACGGGGGACATGGTGTCGTTCATCTCATGGCCGTAGAGCGGGAGCCCGCATTCCAATCTAAGCGTGTCCCTGGCGCCCAAGCCGGCGGGCACCGGGATGCCGGTGGCCAGCAGCGCGTCCCAGACTGGCTTGCACATTTCCACGTCGATGTAGATCTCGAAGCCGTATTCGCCGGTGTAGCCCGTGCGGCTCACGATGGCTCTTTTTCCCAAAACTTTCGTTTCCACGAAGGTGTAGTATTTCATCTCCTTGAGATCGTATTCGCAGATGGGCTGCAAAGCTTCCGCGGAAGCGGGGCCCTGGAGGTCGAGTTTCGCCACCTGGCTGGAGGCTTCGTCGAACTTGGTGTCCGGAGAGAGGTGCGCGCTGATCCATTTGGCGTCGTTCTCCCTGGTGCCGGCGTTCACCACCACCATGAATTTCTCCTCGCTGAGGCGGTAGGTGATGAGGTCGTCCTGAGTCCCGCCCTGTTCGTTCAAAAGGAATCCGTAGCGGCAGCGGCCGATGGCCAGCGTGGAGAGCTCGCAGGTGAAGAGCTTGTTGAGGTCTGAGAGCGCGTTGGGGCCTGTTACGAAGAATTCGCCCATGTGGCAGATGTCAAAAAGGGCGGCTTTCGTTCTGCAGGCCGTATGCTCTTCCACGATGCTGGTGTACTGGATGGGCATGTCCCATCCGCCGAAGGGAGCCATCTTGGCGCCCATGGCGACGTGAACGTCATACAGGGGGGTCTTGAGACACATAGTGTTTTCCTTAAAATTTATGGTTGGTCGGTATAAGGTTATTTATGCGGTACGTAAAGGACGTCGCCTATCTGCAATGAACTGTTGCTGGTGCTGTTCATTTTCATGAGAGCAGAGGGGGCGATGCTGAAAGTCCTGGCGATCTTGGAGAAGGTGTCTCCGGGGACCACCGTGTAAGTCGTGACGTCCGGAGCCTGGCTTATCTCGGAAGTGTCTTTCCTGAGAAGAATGATCTTGCCGGAAGCGAGATTGGCGCCCACACGCACGCCGTTCAGAAGGCAGATGTCCTTTTCCTCGACGCCGTAGGCCGCCGCGACGCTTTCCGTGGTATCGCCGCTGACGCACTTGTGAAGATAATTTTTCGTATCCACGGCGGAGCCCTTGGTGACGTTCAAGCCGGCGGTGGCGGGGCGCAGCACGTCGTCATCCTGCTTTTTTTCGTTCGCAGGCTCGGTCTTCTTGCCTTCCGCCACCGTAACGGTGGGACCTTCCTTGGAGTCAGGCACGTTGATGGGTTTCTCCACCGCCGGGCTGATGGTGGTGGCGGTAAGGAGGGCGGGTTTCAGGATCGCTTCGGGCGGCTCCGTGGGAGCGGAGAGCATGACGTCCGAACTTTTTCGGCAGCCAATGAGGAGTCCCAGGATGGCTGCGGAGGCAATAATTGTGATTTTAACAGTGTTCATATCAAATATTTTAGCAAAAATCCGGCGCACCGCGCAAATTAGCCGGCTCAAAGGGGTAACATCATTACGCTCTTGTCCTGAAACGAATAATTTTATAAAATGAAATTGTGAGATATAACGCTTTGTATTTCTTTCTGAGAGGCCTGCGTCTCCTCCTTTCCGCCCTGACGGTAGTCTTGGGGGCGGTTGTCTTTTTGGGCTCCGCTAAGTTCTTGGAAACTCTTCCCATGTGCCAGGCGGGACCGTCCGTCCTGCGCTTGTTCTTTTCCTTCGGACTGAGCGCGCTTGCGGCAGTTCTCACCATAGCGCTTCTGACGCTTATCTTCGGCCGCCTTTTCTGTTCCTTCATGTGCCCCTTGGGCTCCGCTCTGAGCTTCGTCGCGCTCTTAACAAAAAAGGGCAGGAAAAAGATCTATCCGATCATTGGCGGTTTTATTCTCGGTTTGTTCATAGGCGCGATGGTTTTCGGATCCGCCTTTGTTTTCCGTCTGCTCGATCCATATTCCCTCTTCGGCCGCGCGCTGACGGCTCCCCTTTGCTTCGGCGTCATTTTCTTTGCCGCGATTCTTGTCATCACGCTTCTTTTCGGCAGGATCTTCTGCACCAGCATATGCCCCGTGGGATTGCTTCTCAGCAGGATCGCCAAAATATCGGCTTTCGGGATAGCGATCCCCGATGAATGCGTGCACTGCGGCAAGTGCGAGAACGTCTGCCCCACGGGCTGCATCGACCAGAAGAAGAACGAAGTGAAAAGAGCTTACTGCGTCATGTGCCTGGACTGCCTGACGGTCTGCCCCAGGACCGGCCCGACCTATTCCTTCCTTTGGAAAAAACAGGAGAAAGAAAGAGCTCCTGATTTGGAGCGCAGAAAATTTCTTATTGCTCTTTCCGCCGGCGCCGCGGCTGGTTTGGCTGGCGGCGGCCTGTTTAGGTTCCTCGCGAAAAAAGAGCTTAAAGCTCCGGAAGAAAAAGCGCTTTTGGTGAGGCCTCCCGGCGCCATTGAGGAAAGCTCTTTCCTAGCCAAATGCACCGCCTGCGGTTTGTGCGTCTCCAAATGCCCTCAGAAAGTTCTGACTTTGGGCCCCGCCGGCTTCGGCGCGCCCCGCCTTGATTTCAAGCGCGGAGCTTGCTCAACCGACTGCGCGCTTTGCTCCTCGATCTGCCCGACCGGCGCGCTGAGAAAGATAGATCCCGAGAGAAAGAAATCTTTCGTCATAGGAAAGGCAACCTTCAACGCAAAGAAATGCATTCCCTTCCAGGGCGAAGGCGCTTGCGGCAAATGCGCCGCGTCCTGCCCGACCGCGGCCATAACGCTTCGAGCCAACGGCACGCCGAAACTGGAAGCTGAAGCCTGCCTGGGCTGCGGAAAATGTCATAACGTCTGTCCCACCGGCGCCATGCAGACCACCGGCGTTAAGATACAATATTACCTGGACGACCTGAACCAAGGAGCCTCCTTATGAACAGACGCGAATTCCTGAAGACCGCCGCGGCCATCGCGGCGCTCACCGCCCTGGGCGGCTGCAAGAAGGAAGCAAAAGGGTCCCCCAAAATGCGGGGGACCATGACCTACCGGGAATTCCCCGGGATCGGCGCGAAGATCTCGCTCCTTGGCTACGGCCTCATGCGCATGCCGAAAGTAGGCAATGGTCCTGAGATCGACAAAGAAAAAGGCTTCGCCCTCATCGATGAAGCCCTGAAAGGCGGCATCAACTATTTCGACACCGCCTGGTTCTACCACGACGGACTCAGCGAGACTTTCGCCGGCGAAGCTCTCTCCCGTCATCCCAGGGACAGCTACAATCTGGCCAGCAAGCTTCCTATGCGTTTACTTGAAAGCGGCGAGCAGGCGGAGGAGATCTTCAATAAGCAGCTTGAAAAATGCAAAGTCGATTATTTCGACTTCTACCTTCTGCACAACCTGAACGGTCCGCTTTGGGAAAAGACGCTAGGAAACGGCGCGGTGGATTTCGCCATGACGCTGAAGGGCAAAGGCAAAATAAAACGCCTGGGCTTCAGTTTCCACGGCGACAACAAGGATTTCCCCAAGATCCTCGACTACACCAAGTGGGACTTCGTCCAGATCCAGGCCAATTATTACGACTGGGACACCTTCTCCAGAGAGCAGTATGAAGAAGCTACGAAGAGAGGCATCCCGGTGGTCGTGATGGAGCCTCTGAGAGGGGGAGAACTGGCTAAGCTCAGGCCCGACGCCAGGGAAGTCCTTGAAACGGCCAAGCCCGGCTCCACGCCCGCCCAGTGGGCCTTCCGCTACATCGCGGAAAAGGAGAACGTCCTGACGGTCCTCTCCGGCATGACGCAGATGGAGCACTTGAAGGAAAACCTCACCACCTTCTCTCCTCTCGAACCGCTTTCCGAGGAAGAAGAGAAGACTTTGGCAACGGCTCTCAAAACTTACAAGGAAAGCGGCATCGTGCCCTGCACGACCTGCCGCTACTGCACGCCCTGTCCGGCCGGCGTCGCCATCCCGGACATCTTCAAGATCTACAACGACTACAGGCGCGGCGCCAGGATCAACCAAACGAGGAGGGCTTACGAAGCGCTTGGCAAGGACGCTCAGGCCACAGCCTGTGTGGAGTGCGGCGCCTGCCTGAAGAAGTGCCCGCAGAGCATCGACATTCCCAAAGAACTTAAACGCATCCATAAGGAAATTCAAGGCTAAACTATGAACAGACGTGATTTCATCAAAGGCTCCCTGGCGATCGCCGCTCTGGCGGCACTGGGCGGCTGCAAAGAAGGAAAGGAACCCCTCAACGTGAAAGCAGACAGCAACGAGAAAAAGAAAGGCGAAATAACGAAACGCAAACTCGGCAACATCGCCCAAGGCGTTTCCCTTCTGGGCTACGGCTTAATGAGGCTTCCCTTGAAGGACCGCAGGAATCAAGCCGAGATCGACAAGGAAAAAGCCCAGGAGCTCATCGACAGAGCCATGGCTGGCGGCGTCAACTACTACGACACCGCCTGGGTCTATCACCAGGGCATGTCGGAAAGATTCGCCGGTGAGGCCTTGAAAAAGTATCCCAGGGAATCCTACAACCTAGCCGACAAGATGCCGGTCTGGGAAGTCAAAAGCTTAGACGACGCGAAACGTATCTTCCAGGAGCAGCTGGATCGCTGCCAGGCGGAATATTTCGATTTCTATCTCCTGCACTCCCTGAACGGCGGCGCCTGGCCGAACGTCAGGGACCTGGGCGCCCTGGAATACGCTCGCCAGATGAAAAAGGAAGGCAAGGTGAAATACCTGGGCTTCTCCTTCCACGGCGACAACAAGGACCTTGCCGTCATCGCCGACGAGGGCGGCTGGGACTTCGCCCAGATCCAATTGAACTACTTCGACTGGGACGACTACTCCAGGGAGCAGTATGAGATCTTAACGAGCCACGGTATTCCCGTCGTCGTCATGGAGCCCCTGAAGGGCGGCGAACTGGCCAATCTCCAGCCCAAGACGCTTGAGATGCTGACCAACGCCAGGCCCGGCACCACGGCCGCCCAGTGGGCCTTCGAGTTCATCGCCTCGCTTCCCAACGTCCTCACCATCCTCTCAGGCATGACCTACATGGAGCATGTGGAAGAGAACCTGAAGACTTTCTCTCCCATAGAACCCTTGGGCGAAGAAGGCAAAGAGCTTCTGGTGAAGGTCAAGGAATTCATGAAGGAGGAGGGGAAGATCCCCTGCACCACCTGCCGTTACTGCACGCCCTGTCCCGCGGGAGTGGCCATTCCCGACATCTTCAAGATGTACAACAACTACCGCTCCTCCCTCGTAAAGTGGATGTCGCAGCGCGAGTATTTCCAGCTTGAAAAAGGATCCCGCGCCGACGCCTGCGTGGAATGCGGCGCCTGCCTGAAAAAATGCCCGCAGAAGATCAACATCCCCGAAGAACTCAAGCGCGTGCACAAAGAGTTCACCAGCTAGAAAAAACCAAATCACAAAGCAGAAGGGAGGCAGAACCGCCTCCCTTTTTTTCTATCAAATCAGATCGCGTCTGATAACAATGGATAAATATCAGGTCAGATTGTATCCGAGAAAAATGAGACATATGAAAAACTGCGGCGGAATTTCCGCCGCAGTTCTTTTCTGTTTGTTTTTGTTTTTTGCTTTATTCCAATATCAGGATGGGGACTTCCGCGGGGATGCCGAGCCTGGTGGGGAAGCCGTTCCAGAGGCTGGCGCCGTTGGTGACGAAGACGGCGGTTCCGTCCTCGTTGTAGTAGAGGCCTGAGACCGCGCCGCAGTTGAAGCGCTCGACGATTTTGTGGAGTCCCCAGACCATTCCGCCGTGGGTGTGGCCGGAAACAAGGAGGGCGACGTTTTTCTCTTTAGCCAGCGGACGCCAGGTGGGTTTGTGACCAAGGAGGATGACGCATTTGCCTTCCGTTCCCTCCAGGGCTCTGTTCAGATTCGGCTTCGTCCCGCCGAAGTGGTTGGCGGCGGTGTCCGGGACGCCGGCTATGAAGAGGCCATCTTTGATCTCTTTGTTTTCATTTTCCAAGATGGGAAGGCCCAGGCTTTCAAGATAAGTTTTCCAAGCGGCCCAGCCGTTGTAATATTCGTGGTTTCCCGAGACGGCGAAAACTCCCAGGGGAGCATGGAGGTCTTTCAGGGGCGTGAGCTCTTTGCCGACTTCCTCAACTTCGCCGTCCGCGAAGTCGCCGGGGATCAAAATGACGTCTGGCTTGGCGGCCATGGTCAGGTCAACGATTTTCCGGACGGATCTTTCTTTGGTGATCTTGTCGGCGTGGATGTCCGCCACCACGGCGGCCCGGAGGCCTTTGGCTTCCTCGGGAAGGCCGTTGAGCTTGACATGGTATTCTTTCACCGCGGGAGCCTTGAGGGCGTTGTAAAGCCCCAGGAGGCCTATGGAGAGGGCGATCGCGGTCAGAGCCAGGTTGAGATACCCCTGGGGGAAGCGGAGGCCCAAAAGGAAGCAGGGGAGGTAAATGAGATCTTTTATGAGAAGCAGGAAAAAGAGAATGTAAACGGAGATGTACAACACTCCGGATATGGCGGTGAGAAGGCCCGGGACTTTGGGGGCGAAGAACTGGGGGCCGCCGATAAGGTGGATGAGCTGGAATTTCATGGCTGCGGCCATGACAAGAACTATAAGCGGGACTTTGAAGAGCCAGCCGGCGGGGATCTGGAAGATCACCCTTATTATGATGTAGAGGGCCGCCAGCCCGGAGAATATGTTGACCGGAAACATCTCTTATTTTCCTATGACGCTTTTAGTCCACTCCGCAATAGAAGCTTCGGCCTTCTCGATGGAGCGGCCGGGCCAGGAGCCGGCGATGGAGACTTTGACAGTGGGAATGGAGCTTCTGATGTCTTTCTCGCAGTTGGCCAGCCCGCCGCTGCCGTGGGTCACAAAGGGAACCACCAGGCCTTTGTAATCCTTGAGGCAGTCAAGGAAAGACCTTACGGGAGGAGCTATGGTGGACCACCAGTTGGGAGTGCCCACGAAGATTATGTCGTAGCTTGCTATGTTTTCCGGAAGGCTCGTGAGCTCAGGCTTGACGCCGTTGGCGATGTCTTCCTTGGCCTTGTCTATGCATTCCTTGTAATCTTTGGGATAGGCTTCCTTGGGGACGATCTCGAAGAGTTCCGCCTGGGCGGTCTTGGAGATCACCTCCGCGGCGCGGCGAGTGTTGCCGCTCCAGGAATAAAAAGACACCAGGATCTTCGGGGACTTGGCGGCCTCGGCCGCAGGCTCGGATTTTGCTTGGGAAACTTTCGTTTCCTGCTGGCAGGCTGCGAGGAAGGGGATCAGGAAGAATATGGTTGAGAAAAAGAGGGAGCGTTTCATGTTTCCTCCGGAATTTAAAAGCTACGCTTTAATTTTAGCTTATTTTTGGCATCAAAAATCTTCCGCGCAGTCGTCGTGCTGCTGGACGAACTCCAGTTCAAAATCCATTTCGTCAAGTTTTTCCAGCGTTTTCAAGTATTCCTCGAAGGTGAGGCGTTCCTTGAGCTCGGGATAATCCTTCGCTTTGAAGGTGGGGAAGTATTGGCACATCAGGCTGAGTCCGAAGGGAACTTTTCCCTTTTCGTCAGAAAAGACTTCCTTTATTTTGTCCATGACGGCGAGGCTGTTGCCGAGGGCGTTGGGAAGCACCAGGTGCCTGACGATCATGCCTCTTGTCATGTAGCCTTCCTCGTCGTATTCGAAATTTTTTATTTGCCGCCACATTTCCTGGAGAGCCAGGATGTTTTTTTCCGGATAGTCCGCGGCGCTGGAATATTTTTTGGCCAGTTCCGCGTCCTGGTATTTGGCGTCCGGAAGGTAGATGTCCACTACGCCCTCCAGGGCTTTAAGGACTTCTAGGTCCTCGTAGCCGCCGCAGTTGTAAAGAAGGGGAAGGCGGAGCCCCTTTTCATAAGCGAGCAGGAGGGCTTTCAGGGCGGGGACTATCTGGGGAGTGGGAGTCACGAAGTTGATGTTTTTGGCGCCTCGTTCCTGGAGTTTCAGCATCTCTTCTGAAAGTTCCTCCTGGGTCATGTATTTTCCGTTGCCGTTGTGGCTGAAGGCGAAGTTCTGGCAGAAGACGCAGCGCAGGTTGCAGCCGGAGAAAAAGACCGTGCCGGAGCCTTTGGCTTTTTGGTTTTCATTTAGACCGGTGCCGGAAAGCGGAGGCTCCTCTCCGAAGTGGAGGTTGCAGCAGAAGACCTTCAGTTTGTCGTCCAGCTCGCAGACTCCTTGCTCTCCCTTGTCTCTTTTGGCTCCGCAGTGCCTGGGGCAGAGCCGGCAGGGGGAGAGCAAGGGCTCAAGTTTCGCAACGGCTTCCCTGAGGGAGGAAAGCTTTCTGTCAATCGCGATCATGCGCGGTGAACTGTTTCTTGTAGAGCCAATCCGAGCCCTTGGGCGTCAGGAGGAGCATGTCGATGGCTCCGCCCACATCCTGGGGACGCATCTGGAAACGCTGCATCTGGATGGTGATGTCCACCGCCAGTTCGGTGAAGTCGATGGCGTCGATAAGCGGCATGATGTCCCATCTGACGGGGAAATTGGGAAGCTCGGCCATGGGGACCTTGTCGTCCTTTTGGGGGCCGTTGGTGGGAACCAGCGCCCTGGCGTTTATGAGGCGGGCCATGATGTCGCCCTGGCCTCCCCAGGAGGTGCCGTAGTTTATTTCGCCGTTGCGGTCGTTGAGATTCAATCTCTTGATGATGTTCTGGGAGATCTGGCAGTGGTAAACGTGGGGAACGCTGACGCCGTTCTCCATGGCGTAGCCCGCCACGTGGAAGGAGGTGTTGGCGTTGGGATAGCGGGAGCTCATGAAGCTCATGAGGTTGTTGACCACGTCCATTATGCCGTCGCCGGGATTGTTGGCTTCCTCTTCGAAGAGCCTGATTGCGTGGCTGACGGGCTTGCCGCCCAGCATGGGATCTCCGAAGGCGCTGATGCCGATGCCCTGGTTCTCCAGGAAGAAGATCTTGTCGCAGTGGTCGGAAATGACGATGTTGACGTCAGGCAGAGCCTGGCCGTCGGGAGCGGTGCCCTGGGCGAGGGCGGTCATGCGGCTGTCGGCGGCCATGACGATGCCGTCGGGCACGTAGGTGGTTATGACGAATGACATTTTATCAGCTAAGTTTCAGGGTTATTCTGGTGCGGAGAGCCTGGAGTTTCAGCCAGCGCAGGATGGGGCTGCCGGTGTGGCTCTCGGATTTGAGGTCTCTGGTCATCAGTTCCGGGACGATGGCGTGGAAGTCTTTGCCTTCGTAGAGGACGCTGTAGATGGCTTCCGTCAGGGGCATGCTGATGTTGTAGCGCTTGGCCAGCTTGTAAACGCATTCGGCGTTGCGGTAGCCCTCCACCACGCCGGCGGAGCTCTTAAGCGCTTCCTCCACGCTCATGCCCTTCACCAGATTCATGCCGAAGGTGTAGTTGCGGCCCATGTTGCAGGTGGTCATGAGGTCGCCGATGCCGGCCAAACCGATGAAGGATTCCACCTGGGCGCCCATGGCCACGCCGAAGCGCATCATCTCCACCAGGCCCCTGGTGACCAGGGCGGACTTGGTGTTGGTGCCGAATTCCAATCCGTCCACGGCGCCGGCGGCGATGGCGATGATGTTCTTCAAAGTTCCGCAGAGCTCCACGCCGATGATGTCGCTGTTGGTGTAAACCCTCAGGTGCTCGTTGGAGAAGACCTGCTGCACGAAGGCCGCCAGCTGCGGGATCTTGGAGGCCACGGTCACGGCGGCGGGCATCTTACGCGCCACCTGGGCGGCGTGGCTGGGGCCGGAGAGGCAGGAGACGTGCTTGCACTTGGTCTCCTCCTCGATGATCTCGCTCATGCGTTTAAGGAATATGCCGTCGGTCTCGATGCCCTTGGCCACCGTGACGATGGGATACGCTTCCTTCATGGCTTCACCCAGCTGACGGGAGACGCTGCGCATGAACTGGGAAGGGGAGGCCATCACCAGAAGGCGGGCGTCTTTAAGAGCCTCTTCCAGGCTGTTGGTGAATTCCAGTTTTTCCGGCAGGGGAATGCCGGGCAGGAATTTGTAGTTCATGCGTTCTTTTTTCATTTCCTCGGTGTATTCCGGGAAAGCGCCCCAGAGCATGACCCTGTAGCCGTTTTCCAAAAGCGTCAGGGCGATGGCGGTGCCCCAGGCTCCGTCGCCGATGACGGAGATCTTCATGCCGGGGGATGGTTTGGTGTAGTCGATCATAGTTTTCGCCTATGTTTATTCGGAATAGGTGACTCCGCAGCCGGGAGACTCCCAAAGCGTTACGCTTTCCAAAACGAGGCCTTCTCTCAAATTCCCCGCTTCCGCCGCCAGCGCGCCGTAGATCCATTTGGCGACGTTTTCGCAGGTGGCGGCGTTCTCGGGAAAGAGGCCGGTCTCGTTAAGGAACGCGTGATCAAGTTTCGTTCCTATCTTGTCTTTCAGCATGCTTTTCACCGCCTCGAAGTCCGCCACCATGCCGAAACGATCCAGCGTTTCGGAGGCAAGGACGGCTTCCAGTTTCCAATTGTGACCGTGGATACGTTCCACCGTCCCGTCTGGCAGCGTGACCTTATGGGCCGCGCTGAATGCGTATTGGACTTTCAGGCGATACATGCTTTGCAATTTTCTTTTATTGTTCGGTTTTTTTGAAAAGATTCATTATTCCGCCCGCCAAAACGATCTCCACCTCCCTTTCCGTCAGGGCGTGGGAGAGCGTTATCTTTTCGCCTTTGTCGGTCAGGACTTCTATGGCGGAGGACTTTTTCAGCTGTTCCGGGAGGCCTTTGATCTCCAGGCTTTCCGCTTTCTCAAGTTTTTCCTTGTCCTCCGGGCTTCCTATGACCAGCGGCAGGATGCCGAAGTTGATCAAATTGGCGGTGTGGATCCTTTCGAAGGAGAGCGCCATCACGACTTTCACGCCCAGGTACATGGGGCAGATGGCGGCGTGCTCCCTGGAGCTGCCCTGGCCGTAGGAAAGCCCGGCTAATATCACGCCGTGGCGGCCTTCCGCTTTGGCTTTCAGGGCTCTTTGGGCGAAGGTGGGTTTGCCCTCCTCGCTGAAGCAGTTGAAGACAAATTCGGCGTATTTCGGAATGTTGGAGCGGAACTTCAGGAAAGCGCCCGCGGGCATGATGTGGTCCGTGGTGATCTTGTCGCCCAGCTTGATGAGGATCTCGCCTTTGATGTTTTCCGGAAGCGGCTCGTTCTCCGGAGGCCGCCCGATGGTGGAGGCCCGGAATATTTCCGGCTTGCGTCTGGGGGGCGGCACGATGAGCCAGTCGTCCACGTCGTAGCGCTCCGGCTCCTCGACCTTAGGATACTTGATGACGTCCTGCTTCCTGGGGTCAACGATCTCGCCGCAGATGGCGGCCATGACGGCGGTCTCGGGACTCGTCAGGAAGACGGTGTCGTTGGGGGTTCCCGTGCGCCCGGAGAAATTGCGGTTGAAGGTCCTGACGGAAACGGTGCCTTCGGCGGGGGAGAGACCCTGGCCGATGCAGGGACCGCAGGCGGATTCCAGACTCCTGGCGCCGGCGGTGATGAAAGTGGAAAGGGAGCCGTCCCGGTCGATCATCTGCAGGACCTGGCGGCTGCCGGGAGCCACGAGGAAGGAAACGTCGGGATGGACTCTGCGTCCTCTCAAAAGCGCCGCGGCCAGCGTCAGGTCGCGGTAGGAGGAGTTGGTGCAGGAGCCTATTATGACCTGATGGACTTTCGTGCCTTCCACTTCGGAGATCTTCTTGATGTTGTCCGGGGAAGGGGACATGGCGGCCAAAGGTTCCAGCGTCGAGAGATCTATTTCTATGACGCGGTCGTAGGAGGCGTTCATGTCGGGCAGAAGCTCTTTGAAATCCTTTCCTCTGCCCTGGGCCTCCAGGAATTCCTTGGTCCTGTCGTCGGAGGGGAAAAGGCTGGTGGTCACGCCCAGCTCGGCCCCCATGTTGGTGATGGTGGCTCTCTGGGGAACGGAAAGCGAGGCCACGCCCGGTCCGAAATATTCCACCACGCAGCCCACGTTGCCCTTGGTGGTGAGAATGGAGAGCAGCTTTAAGATAACGTCCTTGGCGGCCACCCACTCGGGCAGGCTGCCGGTCAGCTTGACGCCTATGACCTTCGGCCACTTGATGGTGAAGGGCTTTCCCGCCATGGCCAGCGCCACGTCCAGGCCGCCGGCGCCCATGGCCAGCATGCCCAGGCCGCCGCCGGTGGGGGTGTGGGAGTCAGAGCCCAGCAGCGTTTTCCCGGGTTTGCCGAAGCGCTCCAGATGGACCTGGTGGCAGATGCCGTTGCCAGGAAGCGAGCATTTTATCCCGAAGCGGCCCGTCACGGAGCGCAGGTACAGGTGGTCGTTCATGTTGTTGGGCCCCATCTGCGCCGTGTTGTGGTCGATGTAGGAAACGGAGAGCTCCGTCTCGACTTTCTCCTTGCCCAGCGCCTCGAACTCCAGGTAGGCCATGGTGCCCGTGGCGTCCTGGGTAAGAGTCTGGTCGATCTTAATGGCTACGGGAGCGCCGGGCGTTTTTTCGCCGGAGACGAAATGTTCGGAAAGTATTTTTTCAGTTACGTTCATTTTCAAAATTTAAATTTGCATTAATCTATTAATTATAGCACTTTTCACCTTGGGCCCGCTTCATAGTCAAAGGAAACGGCGCAGGGGGCCGCGGCGGGGCGGCGTTTTTTTGCGCCGCGTATTTTCAATTTGGAATTTAAGCCGGATACTGCTATAATAGTTAAATATGTTAAGTTATCTTTTCAGTAATGAAAAAGTCCGCCTGAAATGGAGCGACGTTGTCATCGCTTTGCTCTTTTTTCTTTTCGGGCTTTTCATTTTCAATACCATGTACCGCGTCCAGGTTGACATGTTCTGGCACATGCGGTCCATGACCATCGTCATCTTCGACAAGTCGGAATTGTTCCGCCCGTCCTACGACGCCATGACAAGGATAGCGTCGTATGTTCTCGGTTTCTTTTCCCGGAAAAATTTCCCCCTGGGCTACGTCTGCTTCCTCTCCCTGATGCTGGCCTTGAAATATATCGTATTGAGAAGCATCTCGATAGATTATTTCTCCAGGCAGGGAAAGGAGGAGAGAGCGGAACTTTTCGTTTTGCGCGCCGCCGTGGTTTTGCTTTGCCTGGGCGGTCACATCATCGCTTTCCCGCAGCTGGTCTCCGGATATTGGCAGGCGGACGTCCTGCGGATGAACGTCTGGCACAACCCCACCACGGTGGCGGTCATGCCCTTCGGGCTTCTGCTCTTTTACTTCGGATGCCTGACGGTCAGGGAAAAGTCTTTGAAAAATTTTCTGATCCTGGCGGTCCTGGCGGTCCTTAATTTGTTCTCCAAACCAAGCTATATCCTGGCCTGGGCTCCGGCGATCTTTCTTTCCCTCACTTTCCTCAGGGCGGACGAAGAGGGTAATTTCTCACTGAACTTCACCCTGAAGCGTCTGCTGATCGCCCTCCTCGTGGCGGTCCCGGTCCTTATAGGGATCTTCTATCTGAAGTCCGTGACCAAGAGCGTAAGGGACAACGTCATGATCTCCCTGCCCTTCGCCATCCAGAGCCATCTTCTTCACATCGACTTCGACCGCAATCTCAATCTGATGGCGGAGCGCCTTCTGGGAAGCAGCTTCGCCGCCATCAAGGGCTCCTGGCAGACTTTTTGGTACCTTGTCTTCTACAAGCCCCTGACGATGATCTGCGGCCTGGCTTTCCCCGCCGCCGCCTTTTTCGTCTCCAAAAGGAAGAAAGACGGACTTCTGGTCTTCGGCTGGCTGACTTTGCTCATTTCCTTCGTGATCGCCTACACCTTGAGCCAGGACACCGTCCACCGGACGCATCTCAACTTCACCTGGCAGATCCCGGTGGCCGTGGCGGCGCTGTTTCTGGCCTCGCTACTGAATTTCTTCTCCGAGGAGGACAATTTCCCAAAGATGAGCTGGCCGGCGGCCCTGACCGCGGGCTTGTTCCTGCTGCACGCCTACTGCGGACTTTTATACCTGCAGCGCCTCATATTCACCTGGAGCTGGAGGTAAGATATGAAAAAAGCTCTGGCTCTCATCGCGGGAATACTGGCGCTCTACGCCCTCTACGTTTTCTTCTACCGCCCCAATCTTCTTTCCAACGGCCGCTTCGCCAGGGGACAGGCTTTCTGGCAGTACGCCAAGGCCAGCGACGCCAAGATAGTGACGCCGGAAGAGGAAGGCGAGATGGCTTATATGGCCATAGTCCCGGGAGGGGAGATCTGCCAGTTCTTCCTTTCGGGGCTCGCGCCAAGCGAAGTGTGCGAAGCAAGCTTCGAGGCCAGGGCCAAGAATCCCAACGGCCGCCTGACCTTCCGCATGGACAACCACACCCACGCCGTCATAGCCGTGACCAACTCCGAGTGGCGGACGGTGCGGTTCCGCTTCCCCATCTTCGAATACGCCGACAAACGCTCCTTCAGGCTGGTGGCGGGCAAAAATTCTCCCGTGGACGTCCGCGACCTCTCCCTTAAGCGCGCCAAGCCTTTTTCCAAGTCGGAATTGTGCGCCGAGGAGGGGAATCTGGTGACGAACCTGGTGGCGAACGGAGACTTTTCCCAGGGGACGAGCTTCTGGGCCGGCGTGGACGGAAACGATTTCAGATGCTTCGACAAACGCGGAGTCCCCACTCTGATGTTCCTTCAGTCCAGCAACGTGGTCCTCACGGCCTCCCAGACGGTCAAAGTAAAAAAAGGCGTTCCCTACGTCGTATGCGCCTACGCCCTGATGGACGACAACCGGCCTGTGGAGCGCATTGCCAACGTCCGCTATTCCTATAACGACGGCGGCCGCCGCGGCGGAGACCTCAAGTTTTCCAGCAACGCCAGGGGAGCCTGGCAGAGGGGTTCCGCCAAAATAACGCCCAACGCCGACTGCGACCTGACGCTGACGCTGCGCTGCGAGCACAGCAGGGGCAAAAAGCGCGGAAAAGTCTATTTCCACGGAGTGCAGGTCTATCCTGCGGACGAGGTCATAAAAACGCCGGAGCCCTCCGGCGCGCAAAAGGAGAAATAAAGCATGCCGTCGCTTTACGCCGTGATACCGGCCTACGAGCCGCTGCCTTCCCTTCCCGGACTCGTCAGGGAGGTCGTCAGAATATCCCAGTTGAAAGGCGTGGTGGTGGTTGACGACGGCTCCAGGAAAGAGGGGACGAAGGAGACCTTCGCGGAGATCGAAAAAATCGAGGGCTGCCGGCTCCTGCGCCATCAGGAGAACAAAGGCAAAGGCGCCTCCATGAAGACCGCCTTCCGCTATCTTTTGGAAAAAGAAGGCAATGATCTTCTCGGCGCCGTGACGGTGGACGCGGACGGCCAGCATCTTCCCGTTGACATCGGGAAAGTCCTGGCGTTTTTCCTTGAGCATCAAACGGACTACGTCCTGGGCGTCCGGGACTTCAGCACGCTCGAGGTGAAGATACCCTGGCGCAGCCGCTTCGGAAACAACCTGACGGAAAAAGTTTTCAAACTCTTCACCGGCACGGCTCTCAAGGACACCCAGACGGGTTTGAGAGTTTATCCCCGGGACTTCATGCAGGAGGCTCTTCAAATAAAGCCGGACCGCTATGAATTCGAGCTGGAAGCGCTCCTGCGTTTCTTCCGCTGCGGCCAGGGAAAGATCCAGCAGGTCCCCATCACCACGGTTTATGAAGAGAACAACCCCAGCTCCCACTTCAACCCCGTCAAGGACTCCATCCGGATCTACGCCATCTTCTTCAAGTTCATCGGCGCCTCCGTCATAAGCAGCGTCATAGACTTCCTGATTTTTTCCGTCATGATCCTTTCCCTGGGACAGGACAGGATGATCCTGGGGCGCACCTCCATCCTCTGGAGCCTCCTTACCGCCAGGATAATCAGCTGCAGCGTGAATTTCGTCCTGGACAAGGAAGCCGTCTTCGGATCCAAGGGTCACTGGCTGAGACAGTCCTTTCTCTTCTTTTTGCTGGCGATCTTCCTCTTCACCGCCTCCTATTTCGGCATAAGGGGCCTCAAGCATTTCGGGATTCATCCCATCATCGCCAAGATCTTGGTGGAAGGCACGCTGTTCTTCCTGAGCTTCGCCATCCAGCATTTTCTTATTTTCCGTTCCAAAAGCGTCTTCAAGGGAAAACCGAAACGGGCTTGATCATCTAGCGAAACCGGGAGCGGCTCCTTCCTTTTTTATTCAGCCTTTGCGGTTTTGCTACAATTAGACAAGAATAAAAACTTTTTATTTGAGCGAGCGTATGAAACTGATCGAGATCAAAGAGGAACTGATAACCAAGGGCACGCTTTTGGGAATGCCCGCGCTCTTTTTCTGCTTTGGCGAAAAAGAGAGCGGCGGCTTTGAAATGAAGGTGGACGAGCTTTTGAAGACCGCCGAGAAAAGCGTTATGCGCTACGTGGTCCTGACCGGCGAACTGTCCTCTCAGATAGAAGAGCTGAAGGTCCTGACGGAAGGGATCAGGGATCTTTACCGCCACGTCGTCGTTGAAAGCGACGGCGGCGAATACCTTGACCTGGAGGCGGACCTCTTTTCCCTCGACCTCAACTGCAGGGGCGCCGCTTCCTTCGGCAGGCTGTCCTGGCCGAAGTCAAACATTGAAAACTACCTTCAGGCCGGGAAAGAGGTGGAGCTCAGGATCTACATCGAAGACGAGATAGACCTGAGGGAGACTTTCATAGCCCTCTCGGAGCACAGCATTCCCCGGACCAGGATCTTTTTCGTGCCCACCGGCGCCACCTTCGAGGAATATTTGGACAATCTCTCCTTCCTTTCCAAGGAATGCCTGAAATACAGCTACCGCCTGGGGGAAAGGCTGGACCACGCTTTGGCTAAGGCGGAAAAAGAGGCGGACTGACCTATGGCGAAGATAAAGAAGATCTACGTCTGCCAGGAATGCGGCGCCCAGAGCCCCAAGTGGCTGGGCCAGTGCCCCGGCTGCGGCGAGTGGAACACCATGGTGGAGGAGATCGGCGAAGAGAAGAAAGAGAAGTCCGTCGTGGTTTCCTCCTCGCCCGCCGAGCAGCTCATGAAAGTGGTCTCCGCCGGCGAGAAACGCCATCCCACCGACATCAGCGAATTCGACCGCATCTGCGGCGGCGGACTGGTTGCGGGCCAGGTCCTGCTGATAGGCGGCGACCCGGGCATTGGAAAATCCACGCTGCTTTTGCAGATCGCCCAGGCCCTGGCGAAGCCGGGAGCGGAAGTTTTGTACGTCAGCGGCGAGGAGTCCAGAGCCCAGGCGAAAATGCGCGCCGACAGGCTGGGGATAAGCAATCCCAACATCTGGATCATGTCGGAAACGAACGTGGCGGCTTTTTTGCAGGAAGCGAAGGAGCGCCGCCCGGCGGTGCTTCTGGTGGACTCCATCCAGGTCATGTACGACGGCGAGATCAGCAGCGCCCCGGGCTCGGTGGCCCAGGTGAGGGAGTGCACCGCGGAATTGGTGCGCTTCGCCAAGCAGGAGATGATCATCGTGATCATCGTGGGCCACGTGACAAAATCCGGCGCCATAGCCGGCCCCAGGGTCATGGAGCACCTGGTGGACACGGTCTTGTATTTCGAAGGGGAAAGGCACAATATCTACAGGATCTTGCGCAGCGTGAAAAACCGCTACGGCTCCACCGACGAGATCGGCGTTTTTGAAATGACCGGCAGGGGACTGGTGGAAGTGAAGAATCCCTCGGCGATATTTTTAGCCCAGCGCCTGACCAAGAACAGCGGCTCGGCGGTGGGCACTTCTTTGGAAGGCACACGCCCCATACTGATGGAAGTCCAGGCCCTCTGCGCCAAGGCGCCCTACGGGACGCCCGCCAGGAAAGCCCTGGGCTGCGATCCCAACAGGCTTCTTTTGCTCCTGGCGGTGCTGGAAAAAAGGATCGGCATCCCCATCAGCGCCACCGACGTGTACGTCAACATCGCCGGCGGCCTTAAAATAGACGAGCCCGGGATGGACCTGGCGCTCCTGGCGGCGGTGGCCTCCTCCTATTTCGACGTCTGCGTGGCGGAGGACACCGTCATCATGGGCGAAGTGGGCCTGGGCGGCGAAGTGCGGGCCGTGAGCCAGGTGGAAAGACGCGTCATGGAGGCCATCAGACTGGGCTTCAAACGCTGCATCATGCCGGCCCACAACCTGAAGAGCTTCAGGGAAAAAGGCCGCTCGGAAGTCGAATGGAACGGCATGACCCTGGTGGGCTGCGCGGACGCCGCCCAGGCCATCAGGGAAGCGCTGCCCGATCTGAAGAACAAGAAAGCGCAGGAATGATCAACGCGGCATCCACCGCGTTTTTTTATGCCCGGAAAAAAGCAGCCCCTCGCCTTTTGAAGAGAGGCTTCGGAAGAATTTTAGCCTTAATGTTTTAAGCCGGGGCGATTATGATATAATAATAAAAATAATCAAATTCATAACAAGAGGAGAACAAATCATGAAAAATCTTCTTCACATCGCCCTGGCGCTTCTCATCGCCTGCTCGGCCCTGGCCGAAGAAAACGCCTCCACCAACCAGTGGAGCTGCCAGAATCTCATTTACGGTCCCGCGGCCATTTGCGAATCCGTTTTTCTTCCCCTTCTCTGCGGCGTAGGCTCCACCGTGATCAACGTGGACGTGGCCAACGACGACTGGCGCTCGGCCCTGACGCTTCCCTACACCATTCCCGCCAGCCTGACCTGCGGAGCGGTCATCGGAACCTTCCTGGCCCCGCCGTTCCTGCTCGAGGGCATCTTCGACACCCTGACTCTCGGTTATTTCTACCCCGAGCATTCCGACTGGCTGTCCAATTACATAAAGCATTCCATGGACACGGTGGAGAAATACGACCTTATCCCCAACAATCCTCCGGAAGCGAAGGCTGTGGAGGAGAACGCCGAGGCTGAGGAAGCCAAGTAAATTTCCCAACTTTCCATCCGCCCTCCCGAAATGTTTCTGACGCGACTGCGCATCAAGGACCTGGCTCTGGTGAGCCTCATAGACGTGGAGTTCCCCAAGGGGATCGTGGCCATAACCGGCGAGACCGGCGCCGGCAAATCCACCGTCATGGGTTCCATCCAGCTGCTTCTGGGCGAGAGAGCCGACGTCTCCCAGATCAGGCACGGCTGCGACAAGGCCGTGGCGGAGGGAGTTTTCGAATTTGAGAAGGGCGTCGACGAGGACAGGGTGGCCGCCCTTCTGGAAGACGGTTTCGACGTTTCCATCGACGAGCCGCTCATAGTCCGGCGGGAGATAAATTCCAACGGCCGGGGCGCGGCTTTCTTCGCGGATCGCCTTGTCAGCGTGAAAAAACTTCTGGAACTGATGTCCGAGACCGTGGACATCCATTCCCAGAACGCCCAGCAGTCCCTTACGAAGAGGGCCTGGCAGCGCCTTTCCTTCGATCACTACGCGGGCGTTGGCGAACTGGCCGGCGAGGTGGCGGAACTCTATTTCCGGCGCAAAGCTTTGCAAAACGAACTCGACGAACACTTGGCCAGGGAGCGCGAGCTAATGCGTCAGGAGGAGCTCTGGCGCTTCCAGGTCGAAGAGATCTCGCAGGCCCGGCTGAGGGAAGGCGAGGAAGAGGAGCTTCTGGAACAGGAAAAAAATCTTTCCCACGCGGAGGAGATCCGTGAGCTTTTGAGCTCTTTGGAAAGCGCTCTCAGCGAAGAGGAGGGCAGCCCCCTTTCCGGCCTGAAGCAGGCGAACCGCTCCCTCAGGCAGCTCTCGGGATATTACGCTCCCGCTGAGGAGTGGGAAGAGCAATTCCTGAACGTCATCGGATCCTTGGAAGAGTTGAGATCCGAGGCCGAAAGATCCCTCGGCAGGATCAACGCCGAACCGGAGGAATTGGAAAGGGTGCAGGAGAGACTGGCCCTCATAAACGATCTGAAAAAGAAATACGGCGGCGGCGTGAAAGAGCTTTTGGAGGAGACCGGCAGGATCAAGGCCCGCCTTGAGGAGGGCGGATCCTTCGACGAGCGGAAAGCCAGCCTGGAAAAGGAGATCGCAAAGCTTCAGGCGGAGCTGGAAGATAAGGCCGGCAAACTGTCGAAGGCCCGCGCCAAGGCCGCCCCGGCCTTCTCGAAGGCCCTGGAAAAAGAGATCGCGCCCCTCGGCATGAGCGGCATGCGCTTCAAGGTCGAATTGGAAAAGCAGGAGGAGATCCAGAGCACGGGATCGGAGAGCGTGGAATACATGATCGCCAACGTGGGCCAGCCCTTCATGCCTTTGCAGAAGATCGCCTCCGGGGGCGAGCTTTCCCGCCTGACGCTGGCGCTGAAATGCCTCTCCCTGGGCGGCAACGCCGTGCAGATCCTGTTCTTCGACGAGATAGACGCCGGCATAAGCGCCACGGTGGCGGCTTCCATCGGCAAAAGGATGAGGCTTCTGGGGAAAGAACACCAGGTCTTCGTCATCACCCACATGCCCGTCATAGCGGCCTGCGGAGACGTCCAGTACAGCGTGGAGAAAAGCGTGGAAAGGAACGATTCCTTCGTCAGGATCCGCAAGCTTGACAAGACCTCCCGGAAAACGGAATTAGCCAGGATGCTCGGCGGAAACGAGAAGGAGGCGCAATCCTACGCCGCGAAGCTTCTTGCCAGGAACTGGGAGGAAGACATATGAATTTAAATCAATCAAGGAGATAAACAATGCGCAGGTTTTTATTGATCTTTTCCCTCTTTGCCCTGGGAAGCCTTTCCGCCTGCCAGAGCGGCGCGGCGAAAGGCGACAAAACGCCGGATGAAAGCGACGGCAGCGTGGCCGTCATCGAGTTCGAGAACGGCGACGTGGTGGAGTTCGAGTTTTTGAAAGACAAGGCTCCCGAGACTTGCAGGAATTTCATCAAGCTGGCCAACAAGGGCTTTTACGACGGCCTTATTTTCCACAGGGTCATCGCCGACTTCATGATCCAGGGCGGCTGCCCCAACGGAACGGGGACCGGCGGACCGGGCTACACCATCAAGGCGGAGTTCAACGACACCAAGCATGTTCCCGGCATCGTCTCCATGGCCCGCTCCAAGGATCCCGACAGCGCCGGAAGCCAGTTCTTTATCTGCGTGGCGGAATGCCCGCATCTTGACAATAATTACACGGCTTTCGGTAAAGTCACCAAGGGCTACGACGTGGTCGAGAAGATCAGCAAAGTGAAGGTCAACCTTCAGGATCGTCCCCTTGAGCCCGTGGTCATGAAAAAAGTTTACATCAAGTAAAAATGGCTTCTGAAAATTCCATGGGTCTCATTTCCGGCGGCGGAGTGCTGCCGCTGGAATTCCTGCGCGCCAGGGAAAGCAACGGTCTCGAAAGGATCGTGACGGTGGGCATCAAAAACTGCGGCGTCCTGGAGGAGGTCAAAACTCTTTCGGACCACTACGAGGAAGTCTCCGTCACCCAGCTGGGCAAGCTCATCAAGATCTTCCATAAGCAGGGAATAACAAAAGCCGTGATGCTTGGCAACGTGGCGCCCAAAATGACCATCGCCGACCTGAGGCTGGACTGGCGGCTCATGAAGCTGGCCATGAAGGTCAAGGACAGAAGGGCGGACAGCGTGCTGGGGGCCATTTCCGACGAGCTGGGCAGGGAAGGGATAACGATAGAGAAGACCACAGACTACCGTCCCCAGATCCTTCTGCCGGAGGGCGTCCTTTGCGGCCCCGAACCTGATGAAAAGCAGTGGCAGGACATCGCCCTGGGCGTGAAGCTGGCGCTGGTGTCCGGCGGCCACGACATCGGCCAGAGCGTGGTCATCAAAAACCAGGCGGTGGTCTGCGTGGAAGCCATGGAAGGCACGGACCGCTGCATCAGAAGATCCGGCGAATACACTAAGGACGCCGTGGTGGTGAAAATGGCCAAGCCCAATCAGGACCTCAGGTTCGACGTGCCCTGTCTGGGGCCCGGCACCATAGAATCCATGCAGGCGGCCAACGCCAGGATCGTGGCGGCGGAAGCCGGCAAAACTTTTCTTTTAGAGCCGCAGAAAACTCTGGAAGCGGCCATGAAATGCGGAATAACTATTCTGGGAGTCAACCGCTCCTTGGGAGAAAAATAAAACATGAAAACAGCAGTCATAGGCGTGGGGCACCTCGGAAAGATCCACGCCAGGATCGTCAACGAAAATCCTAATGTCGAACTGGCGGCGGTGGTGGACGCCAGGGCGGAATCCGCCAAAGAGACCGGCGAACTCTATCACGTCCCTTATTTCACGAACGTCGAGGACGTCATCCCCATGATCGACGCGGCGCACGTGGTGGTTCCGACGCCCTTGCACTACGAAGTGACGAAAAAGCTTCTTCTGGCCGGCAAGCACGTGCTTTTGGAAAAGCCCATCACGACGACTGTCGCGGAAGCCGACGAGCTTCTGAAACTGGCGAAGGAAAGGAACCTCATTCTGCAGGTCGGACACGTGGAAAGGTTCAACCCTGCCATCATCGGCATCCAGAAGATATTGAAAGATCCCATCTTCATCGAAGTGCACCGCCTTTCGCCCTTCAATATCCGCGGGACGGAAGTGAGCGTGGTCTTCGACCTCATGATCCACGACATCGACATCATACTTCACCTCGTCAAATCGGACGTCGTGGACGTCCAGGCGGTGGGCGTTCCTGTTTTGACCAAGACCAGCGACATCGCCAACGCGAGGCTTACCTTCGCCAACGGCTGCGTGGCGAACGTAACCACTTCCAGGATCAGCGCCGACAGAATGCGCAAGATCCGCTTCTTCCAGGACGACGCCTACATCTCCCTCGACTACGTCGAACAGAAAGCCAAGCTGAAACACCGCAAGGAATGGCAGATCGTGGAGGAGGAGATCAACTTCTCCGGCGACCAGCCGCTGCAAAGCGAGATACAGAGTTTCATCGACTGCGTTAAGCAGGGCAAATCCCCGCAGGTCACCGGCGAGGACGGCCGCAACGCCCTGAAGGTCGCGACCATGGTGGAAGAGGCCATAAAGAAACATCTCCTTGAACTTAAAACTTTGCGTCCGGGAGCGAAACTGCCCGGAGAATAAATGGCTGAAGGAACCTTGAGACTTGACCAGGCCCTTACCTCCCTGGGCTATTTCGCCTCCCGAGAGCAGACCAGACGTTCGCTTCTGGCCGGCGAAGTGGAGATCAACGGCATGAGGACGGCGAAACCGGGGCTTGTGGTGTCCCTCCGCTACAACGAGAGCGGGGAGGCCTACCTCGTTTCCAAAGGCAAGGAGCTAAAGATCAATGTCAGGGAAAAGATGCCCTACGTCAGCCGGGGCGGCTACAAGCTGGCGGCCGGGCTCGACTGCGCGAAACTGGATCCCTCCGGCATGGTCTGCATGGACATCGGCGCCAGCACGGGCGGCTTTACGGACGTCCTGCTGCAAAGGGGAGCGAAGCATGTTTTCGCCATCGACTGCGGGCATGGGCAATTGCATGACAAGATAAGGAACGACGAAAGAGTGACGGTCATGGAAAAGACCAACGCCCGCTTTCTGAAGCCCGGGGATCTTTCCCTGGTCCCGGACCTGGCGGTGGCGGACGTTTCCTTCATCTCGCTGAAACTTATCATTCCGGTCATAAAAGCCTGCCTTAGGCCCCGGGGCTTCGCCGTGGTCCTGGTGAAACCTCAGTTCGAGGTGGGACCGGAGAAACTCTCGAAAGGGGGAGTCGTCAAGGACGAGAACGTTCGTCTCGAGGCTCTCAACGACATAAAAAACTTTTTCCTTGAGCAGGGCTTCGGGATCTTGTCGGAGTGCGAAAGTCCGATCATAGGACCTGCCGGCAACCATGAATTCCTTCTGGCAACTCAAAGATCATGAAAAACAATATCAAAGACACGACGTCCGGCGTCATCATAAACACCACCAAGCCCCATGCGGCCAAGGCCCTGGAAGTTCTGCTCTCCGAGATGGAGAGGCGGGGGATGAGATTCCTGCTGGAATCGGCCAGCGCCATCTCCATCGGCAGGGAGGGCACGACGATCTCCGAACTGAATTCCCGCTGCCAGTGGCTCATCGTCATAGGCGGCGACGGAACGATACTTTCGGCGGTCCGGGAGCTGACGGACCTCGGCACTCCCATACTGGGCATCAATCCCGGCGAATCCTTCGGCTTCCTGGCGGAGATACCTTTCCCCGAGATCCCCGGCGCCCTGGACAATATCCTGGAGGGGCGTTTCGATATTGAGGAGAGGGCCACCGTCTCCGCCCGCTTCACGTCTCCGGAGGGATTCGTGAAGGAGGAACGCGCCCTGAACGACCTGGCCTTCGTGCGCGGGCTGGACGCCAGGGTGGTGGAGATGCGCGTCCTGGTCAACGGCGAATATTTGACGACCTACGCCGTGGACGGCCTCATATTCAGCACCGCCACCGGCTCGACGGCCTATTCCCTTTCCGCCGGCGGCCCGGTGATGTACCCCGGCCTTGACGCCTTCCTGCTTACGCCGGTCTGCCCCCACTCGCTTATGAACCGTCCCATGATCTTCCCCAAGGGAACGGAAATAGAGATAGAGAACGTCACCATAGGCAGGGACGTGCATATTTCCGCGGACGGCAGGGAGGTCCTGACGCTGGGCATGAACGAGCGCGTTTCGGTCTCCCTGGCGAAAAGCGTCAAATTCATCACCACCCGTCAGCATTCCTTCACTCAGAAGCTGAGGAAGAAGATGGGCTGGCAGGGAGGACTGAAGGAAAGCGAACAGAATAAATCTGCCAAATAAAATCCAAACAATAAAAAAACATACAGGAGAAACAAGCAAAAATGCGCAGCATTTTTAAAGGGTCTATCGTGGCGTTGGTGACGCCTTTCAGGAAGAACGGTTCCGTGGATCACGGCGTGGTGAGAGAATTGGTCGAATGGCACATCGCCTCGGGGACCAACGCCATCGTGCCCTGCGCCACGACGGGGGAAAGTCCGACCTTAACCCATGACGAGCATGACGAAGTCATCGCCACCGTAGTCAAAGCGGTCAACAAACGGATCCCCGTTCTGGCGGGCTGCGGCAGCAACTGCACGGAGGAGTCCCTGAGGCTCATCAAACACGCGGAAAGCGTGGGGGCCGACGGCGCCTTGGTCATCACCCCTTATTACAACAAGCCGACGCAAGCCGGCATGACGGCGCACTACGAGAGCCTTGCCAAAGCCACCAAGCTTCCCATCGTCATCTACAACGTTCCGGGCAGAACGGGCGTCAACATCAAGCCGGAAACGGTGGCTGAGCTTGCCAAGATAGAGAACATCGTGGGCATAAAGGAAGCCAGCGGCAGCCTTGACCAGGCCTCCGAGATCATGCAGAAATGCGATCTGGACGTCCTCTCCGGAGAAGATTCCCTTAATTTCCCCCTGATGGCCATGGGCGCCGTGGGCGCCATTTCAGTGGTGGCCAACGTGGTGCCGGAACTCATGGCGAAGCTGACCTCCGCCGCCCTGAAGGGCGACATGGAGGAGGGGAGAAAGCTGCACAAAATGCTCTTCCCCATAAGCCGCGCGCTTTTTGCCGAAACGAACCCCTGCCCCGTGAAGGCGGCCCTCGCCATGATCGGAAAATGCGAGAACAACCTGCGTCTGCCGCTGGTCCCGGTCAGCCCGGCCACGGAAGAACTTTTAGCTAAAACGCTCAGAGACCTGGGCGCGCTCTAAAGGAGAAAAACCATGATAAGACTTGGCGTGCTGGGTTCCGGCGCCGGAACCAATTTCGAGGAGATCGCCAAAAAGATAGCCACAGGAGAGATCAAAGGAGCCGAGATCGCGGTCGTCATCAGCGACGTGAAGGACGCTAAGATCCTCGGGAAAGCCGAAGGTCTCGGACTGAAGGCCATGTATCTTCCCGCCGACGATTTCAAGACCAAGCTGGAGGGCCCCCAGGAAGAGGAGTACATAAAAGTCCTCAGGGAAAACAAGGTCGATTACGTCATCCTGGCGGGCTTTATGCGCATGGTCAAAAAGGGACTTCTGGAAGCCTTCCCCATGAAGGTGGTCAACATTCATCCTGCGCTGCTGCCGGCTTTCCCGGGACTGGAGTCCTGGAAGCAGGCCCTGGATCACGGCGCCAAGCTGGCGGGCTGCACCATCCACTTCGTGGACGCCGGCATGGATTCCGGCCCCATCATCGCCCAGGCCGCGGTGCCTGTTTTGGACGACGACACGCCGCAAACGCTTCACGCCAGGATCCAGGAGCAGGAGCACATCTGGTTTCCCAAAGTCATAAGCCTTCTGGCCGAGGGGCGCGTCAGCGTCGAAGGCCGCAAGGTCAGGATCAGCTGATTTTTCATGTCCTCCACCTGCGATTACGAATCTCTCATGCGCCCCGTCTCCTGCGTCAAGGGGATCACCGAACGCAGGGCGGCCATTCTGGGGAAATGCGGCGTCGCCACTCTCTGGGACGCCCTGACGTTTTTCCCTTACCGCTATGAGGATTACCGCAGGATACTGCGGCCGGACCAGCTCAAGGCTGATCAGGAAGCGGTCTGCTACGGCCGGGTGGCCGGCATAAAAAGCGAACTGAGCCCCCTGAAGCGCAAAAGGATCACCACCGTCACCATCGAGAACGCCGGTTCCTACGCCAAGGGAGTATGGTTCAACCAGCCCTGGATGAAAGACCGCTTCAAGGAAGGCGGCAAAGTGCTTTTCCACGGGATACCCCGTTTCGGAGGCTTCGGAATACAGTTCTCCAATCCGGACGTTGTCTATCTGGAGGATGATTTTCATCCCGACGATTTCGAAGGGAAAAGGCTTCCCGTTTACCATTCCACGGAAAAAAGCTCAAGGAACGGCATGCGCTCCCTCATCTCCGCGATCGTCGAGGAGGCGCTGCCCGACTTCAAGGAATACCTTCCCCCGGAACTTCTCAGGGAATACGCGCTCATGGATATCAACGAAGCCCTGAGGACTCTGCATTTCCCCGGAGGGAAAAGCGACGAGGAACTGGCGAAAGCCACCCGCCGACTCGTGGTGGACGAGTTTTTCGTCCTGCAGTTCGGGATACTCCTGACCAGAAGAATATTGCAGAAGGAGAATTACGAGGCCCATCACCTGGAGCCGGGAGGACTAATAAAGCGCTTCCTGGACATTCTGCCTTTCACTCTCACCGAGAGCCAGCTTGGCGTCCTTACCGACATAAAGAAGGACATGCTCTCCAACCATCCCATGCACCGCCTGCTGCAGGGGGACGTGGGCTGCGGCAAGACCGTGGTGGCCGCCACCGCCATGCTCATGGCGGTGGAGAGCGGCTACAACGCCGTTCTGATGGCGCCCACGGAGATCCTTGCCAGGCAGCATTTCCTGACCTTGAGCAAATGGTGCGAAAAGCTGGGGGTGGACGTGCTGCTG
>JAFZID010000058.1 GCA_017554565.1 bacterium | reverse complement strand
GGCTCTGGTGATCTTCCTGGTGACGAAGGTCTCGCCTCTTCTGGGAGACTCGTGGTTGAATAAAATGCCGTTGCAGCCGAAGAGGTCGTAGGACTCGCGGTAGTTCACGGTCTGCCAGAAGGCGAAGACCTTGGCGCAGGAATAGGGGCTCCTGGGGTGGAAGGGCGTGGTCTCCTTTTGGGGGGTCTCCTGCACGAGACCGTACATCTCGCTAGAGGAAGCCTGGTAGAAGCGGGGCTTATTGTCCAATCTGCGGATGGCCTCCAGGAGGTTAAGGCAGCCCATGGCCACTGTGTCCACGGTGTAAACGGGCTCGTCGAAGGAAACTCTCACGTGGCTCTGGGCGCCCAGGTTGTAAACTTCGTCGGGGCGGATGTCCAGCACCAGCTCTCTTAGGCGGGTGGCGTCCGTCAGGTCGCCGTATTCCAATTTCAATTTGGGATCGTTGTAGATGTGCTCGATGCGTTTCGTGTTGAAGGAGGAGGAACGGCGGATGATGCCGTAAACTTCGTAGCCCTTGCCGAGCAGAAGTTCCGCCAAATAGGAGCCGTCCTGACCGGTGATGCCGGAGACCAAAGCTTTTTTTGTCATAGCGTTGCGAGGTTAAAGTTATCTAATTTTAAAAAGTTATATATAGGATATTATACTAAAAGCACCCTCGGAAACCAAGACTGCGGCGAGATCGGACGCAAAGGAAGGCCGTTTGGACTTATGTTATAACGACATAAGGAGAAAAAGCCGTCCGGATTAAGGTTGGGATTTTTGTTTTTTGTTTGTATCTTTTCGCTATTTTTGGTATATTCTAATACACAATAACCAATATAAAGGATACTTATGAAAAAACTCCTTATGCTCGCGGCGGTCTTAGCGTTTGGCTCCTACGCCATGGCGGACTCCGTTCTTTTTGAAACTAACTTCGACGATCTGGAACTCGGTCCTATCGTCGCCAATTACCCCTCAGTCTGGTCTTACTGCTATGCGCAGCCCAACGAAGAGAACACCGTGGAAGTGGTGGAAGGCGGAGCAGGCGGCGAAGGCCGCTGCCTCCGTTACAGCCTGACGGACAGGTACGTCGCCACCCACACCAAGATCCCCAACAGCGAGAATCACTCCCTGACCAACGATTTTAAGGTCTCTTTCAAAGTGAATTTCGCCAAGCCCAGCACCATAAACTTCAACTCTAACGACGGCATGGGAGAATTGGCCTTCAGGGGCGACGGCGACTTCGCTTTCAAGATCGCCGGCTCCAATACCATTGGCTTCTCCTCTACCAACAGCTGCCCCACCGACGAGTGGGTCCCCGTCTCCTACGTCATGAACGGCACCCCCGGCAACAGGAAACTCCTGTCCGTGCAGTTCGGCGAAGCCGTGTATGAGGATCTTGACATCGCGGTCAGTTCCACCCAGGAAAAGGACACCTTCCCCAACTTCCGTTTCTTCCCCTGGGGCAACGCGGATGTCTGCATCGACGACCTCAAGGTTGAATTAGTCCCCCGCAACGTGGGCGACGTTCAGCTGACCATCACCGGTAACAACAGGCTCGATTTCAACACTAGTACGGTAACCGTCCGCCTCTTCAACGAAGGCACCCAGGAAGGCGAAGTGACCATTTCCAGCGATTCCGCCTTCATGAAGCTGAACGGAGAGTCCAGCTACGTCAAGACTATGGCCGGCGGCTCCTACGAAGACCTTGTGGTCACCATCGACCGCTCCGCCATGGGCAACGACTATTACTGCGCCAAGGTCAAGGCTGTCTGCGGCGGCGTGGAAGCCAGCTATCCCATCTTCATCCAATCCGGAATTGAAGGCGAGGGCTACACCTACTACAGGGACCACTTCAGCGAGCTGGAGATGGGCAAAGACATCAAGGCCGTGGATCCCGCCTGGCATAACGGCTACGGCGCCCCAGCATTGTCCCCCATCGTTGATCTGAACGGCGAAAAGGTCCTGCAGATCAATTACAAGGATTACGCCGCGTTCCACATCAAGTGCGACACTTTGGAAGGCACCAGCGAAAGCTACAACTACCGCGTCTCCTTCAAGGGCCTCATACCCAGCGGCTGCGAATCCTACAGCCAGTACAACCTGGGCTCCACCACCGACGGCGGCGTCAACCACGAAGTGACCATGCGCTATTCGGAAGAAGCTGGCGGCGTCATCTTCGCCAACATGGGCAACACCTGCCCCCTGGACGAATGGTTCGACGTTTCCTACACCTTCAACTTCACGCCGGACAACTCCCGCATGATCTCCATCACCTTCGGTGACGTGACCTCCAACCTTAACCTGCTGATCGGCAACGCCAACGGCAACAAAGATTACTTCAACTACATGCGCTTCTTCGGCTGGTGCAACGCCAACAGCGCGCCCATCTATGTCAAGGACTTCGTTATCGACTCCATAGCTCGCCCCGACGTAGGCCCGCAGCTGGAAGTCGGCAAAGGCGGCCAGGTGCTGCTGGCTGAAAAGACCGCGACGCTCACCGTCCTGAACGCCGGCACCGGCAACCTTAGCTTCTCGGCTGAAGTGACCCAGGGCGGCGGCTGGCTCTCCATCAGGGAAGCCGACGAAGAGACCGGCATCCTGGAAGACACCATCGAAGGCAGTGGCAGCAAGAAGTACACCATGGACATCTCCCGCGAGGATCTCGGCAACACCTACGGCTTCGGCCAGGTGACCGTGACCGGCGCCGGCGCTGAAAAGACCGTGAACTTCTTCGTGCAGTCCGAGGACGAAACGGGCGCCACGCTGTACTACAATGATTTCGACAGCATGGAGCTCGGCAACATCAAGAACACCGACCCGGCCTGGATCGGCGGCGCCGAAGGCACCGTGGTGGTTGATCCCATCACCGGCGGCTCCTGCATGGAGATCATCGGCGACAACCAGAACCTGCACGCCATCTGCAAGGCTCCGGAAGGCTCCTCCAAGAAGTACAACTACACCTGCTCCATGAAGCTTAAGCTTCCGGAAGGCGCTACGGGCCCCTACTTCGTGACCGGCAACGACCTCGGCCACTACATCGGCGAATACGGCATCTCCGTGACCGACGACCGCAAGCTCAAAGTCGGCTGCTCCAACTGCGACAACAACCCCCTGCAGGGCGTTACCGCCCCCCTGGGCGAATGGGTCGATTTCGCCTACACCTACAACGCCGATCCTCTGAACTGCCGCCTGCTGTCCATGACGCTGGGCGAAACCACCGTGGAATGCAGCGAGCCCATCACCGGCTCCAGGGGCGACTACGACTTCTTCAACGAGTTCCGCTTCTATATCTTCGGCAACGGCGATCATCAGCCCATCTACGTCGATGACTTCAGAGTCAGCATGGATCCCAAGGACACCTCCAAACCGGGCGTCATGGACATCCGCTGCGAAGCCAACCCCATCCCCTACACGAAAGACGCCACGGTGATCAACATCCTGAACGCCGGCGGCCGCGCCTTCGACTTCACCGCTGAAGTCCTCCAGGGCGCCAGCTGGTTCACGCTTACCGCTTATGAAGGCACCGTGGAAAGCTCCTTCAGCCTGACCGCCAACGTTTCCAGAGGCAAGCTCGGCTACGGCTTCCACCGCGCCATCGTGAAATTCACGAGTTCCGAGGGCGAGACGCAGGTCTTCACCATCGGCGTGCAGGCCGGCAACGATGACGAGGGCTACGTCCTCTACTCCTCCGACATCAACAGCCTCCAGCTGTCCGAAGTAACGGACGAAGGCGTGACCAACGAACTCAGCGAGCAGGACACCTGCTTCGACCGCGTGACGCAGCACAACTGCGCCGCCGTCGTCATTGACCCCAAGGACAGCACGCAGAAAGTCATCCAGATCATCAACGCCAACGACTGGGACAAGTACTGCGGCTACATCCTGAACGTCAACGCGCCGGCGGAATCTGTTGATGATTTCGACGTCGTGGTGGGCATGCAGATGCTCATCCCCGAGACCTACGTGGATCTGCCGGAAGAAGAATACGAGCATCCCTACGCCGCCTTCTTCGTCAGCCAGGACAACAGCCACCGCATCAACGAGCTCTACTTCTATCTCGATCAGGAAGGCGGCACGCTGAACGTCTTCCCCGAACTGCCGGACATCCAGAACACCAACTGGTGGATCGAGAATGTTGAAAGCTCCGCTCCGGTTCCCAACAACGAGTGGTTCACCTATTACACGCGCTTCAACTGCAAACTGATCGACTACCAGTACAAGCGCTTCTACGCTTTCACCTTCGGTGACAACGAGTACAAGATGGAAGGCTCCGACCAGATCCTGGATTACCCCAACGGCATCGGCGAAAAGGCCCTCGCCAACGAAGAGATGCCAACCATCAAGTTCTGGTCCTACCGCGACAACGCCAACATCCTCCTGAAGAACATCACCGTGGCTCTCGTACCGCACAACGCGATCCCCGAACCCGCCGTCCTCGGCCTGCTGGCGCTCTTGGCTCTGGCTTTCATAAGAAAGCAGAGATAAGCTCCGACTGCTTCGGCAAAAAAGGCTTCCCGCAAGGGAAGCCTTTTTTTTGCAAATAAATTTTCTTTCTAGTAAAATTTAGGTGAACCAACGCAGGATGACTGATATGAAAAAAACGCTCATATTTGCGGCGCTCTGCCTTTTCGGCGCGGCCGCCTTTGCGGATTCCGTCCTCTACGAGACCAATTTCGACGATATGGAGCTCGGTCCTATCTTCACTAATTATCCCGACAACTGGTCCCTGATCTACGGCTCCATCAACGAGAACAACTACATAAACGTGGTGGAGGGCGGCTGCGGAGGCAGCGGGCGATCATTGCGCTACCACTCCGAAGGATATACGATCGCAACCAGGACCAGTATCCCCGACAACGCGGGCCACTCCCTCACCAAGGACTTCAGGGTCACCTTCATGGTATATTTCACGAAAGTGGATTCCATCGTCTTCAACTCCAACGAGTGCGCCGGGCAGTTCTCCTTCCAGAAGGACGGGGAGGACAAATTCTACATCAAGGGCGAGGACTTCAGCTTTTCGACCACCAACAGCTGCCCCGTGGGGACATGGATCCCCGTCAGCTACACCCTGAATCTTAATCCCGGCAACAGAAAACTTCTCTACCTGAAGTTCGGCAACGTGGCCTACGAAGATCTCAACGTCACCATAAATTCCGACGTGACGGAAGACGTTTTCCCCAACTTCCTTTTCTTCCAGTGGGGAGCCTCGGACGTCAGCATCGACGATTTGAAGATCGAGCTCTTAGACCGCAGCGTGGGCGACGTCCAGCTGGCCCTGACCGGCAACAACCGCATTTCGCTTGGAAGCGATTCCGCCGCTATAAGGCTCATCAACGAAGGCAAAGAGCCCGGCGAAGTGACCGTAACGAGCGACTCAACCTTCCTGAAGATCAACGGGGAAGAGAGCATAGTTAAAACTTTGGTGGGCGGCGCCTCCACCACTCTGAACGTCACCGTTGACCGCGCTGAAATGGGCAACGACTATTATATGGCCGAAATAAAATGCACCTGCGGCTCCATAGAAGCGAAGTATCCCCTCTTCATCCAGTCCGGCAAAGAGGGCGAAGGCTACACCTACTATAGAAGCCACTTCGATCAGTTCGAGACCGGAAAAGACATCAGAACCGTCGATCCCGCCTGGCGCAACGGCTACGGCTCCCCGGACAATTCGCCCATCGTGGAAATGGAGGGCGAAAAGGCCCTGCAGCTGAATTACAAAAGTTACAACGCCTTCCACGTCAGGTGCGACACCAAAAGAGGCACCTGCGATTCCTACAACTACCGCGTCTCCTTCAAGGGATATATTCCCAGCGGCTGCGAAAAATACAGCCAGTACAACCTGGGCTCCACGGCATCCGTCAGCGGCAGCGAAGTCATCAACCAGGAGCTGCCCATGGTTTACAATGAGGAAAGAGGCGGTGTCACCTTCACGCATATGGGCAACGTCTGCCCCCTGGACGAATGGTTCGACGTCTCTTATGTCTTCAACTACCAGCCCGACAACTGCCGGCTCATTTCCATCACCTTCGGGGACGTGGTCTCCAACTTGAATTACCTCCTTCCCAACGCCTCCGGAAACAACGATTACTTCAACTGGTTCCGCTTCTTCGGCTGGTGCGACGCGAACAGCGCTCCCATCTACGTCAAGGATCTCGTCATTGATTCCGTGGCGCGGCCCGACGTGGGCCCGGAACTGGAAGTCAGCAAGGGCGGACAGGTCTTCCTGGATGAAAACTCCTCGTATCTTACCGTCATGAACAGCGGCACCGGGAACCTCCCCTTCCGGGCGGAAGTGACCAGAGGCGGAGGGTGGCTCTCCATCCGGGAAGCCGACGAAGAGACCGGCATATTGGATGACACCATAGAGGGCAGCGGCTCCAAGAAATACACAATGGACATCGCGCGGGGCGACCTGGGCAATTCCTACGGTTTCGGGCAAGTGACCGTGACGGGCGCCGGAGAGACGAAGGTCGTGAATTACTTCGTGCAGTCAAGCGACGAGACCGGCGCCACGCTGTATTTCAACGATTTCGACTACATGGAGCCCGGCAATATCAAAAACAGCGATCCCGCCTGGACCGGCGGCGCCGAAGGCCGCGTGGTGGTGGACGGCGAAGGCTCCTCATTGGAGGTCGTGGGCAGCGACCAGCAGCTCCACGCCATCTGCAAGGCCACCGAGGGCTCATCCGCCAACTACAATTACGTCGTCAGGATGAAGCTGAAGTTCCCCGCCGGCGCCACGGGACCCTTCTTCATCACCGGCACCGACCTCTCCCACCCCCAGGGCGAATACGGGATCGTTTGCGATAACGGCAGCGTGGGCGTGGACACCAGGAACTGCAGCAACAATCCCCTCGCCGGCGTCACCGTGCCGGCGGGCGAATGGTTCGAGCTTGCCTACACCTACAACGGCGATCCCCTGAACAAGCGCCTGCTGTCCCTGACCTTGGGCGAAAATACGGTCGAATGCAGCGAGCCCATCAACATCGGCGACAAATACGACTTCTTCAACGAATTCCGCTTCTACGTTTTCTCTAACGGCGAACATCAGCCCTTCTACGTTGACGACCTCTACGTCGGACTGGAACCAAAGGACGCCTCCAAGCCCGGCGTCATGGACATAAGGTGTTTAGCCAACCCCATCCCCTACACGGAAAACGGCACGGTAATAAACATCCTGAACGCCGGCGGCCGCGCTTTCACTTACACCGCCGCGGTGCAGCAGGGCGGCGAATGGCTTAGGCTCAGTTCGTATTCCGGAACCGTCGGCAGCTCCGATTCCCTGACTGTCAGCATAGACCGCTCCAAGCTCGGCTACGGCTTCCACCGCGCCGTCGTCAAATTCACCAGCAGCGAAGGCGAAACGAAAAAGCTTACGATCGGCGTGCAATCAGGCAGCGCCGAAAGCGGCTACGTCCTCTACGCTTCCGACCTCAACAGCCTTGCGCTTTCCGAAGTCACCGAAGAAGAAGTGACCAACGAACTCAGCGAGCAGGACGCCTGCTGGGATAGAGTCACGCTGCACAACCGCGCGGCGGTGTCAGTCGATCCCAAAAAGAGCGGCGAAAAATGCATCCAAATGATCAACGCCAACGACTGGAGCAAATACTCGGGATACCTCCTGAACGTCAACGCTCCGGCGGAAGCCGCTGCCGATTACGACATCGTCGTGGGCATGAAGATGCTAATCCCCGACACCTACGTAAATCTGCCCGAAGACGAATACGAGCATCCCTACGCGGCCTTCTTCGTCAGCCAGGACAATGAGCACCGCCAGAACGAGCTCTACTTCTATCTGGACGAAGAGGGAGGAACGCTGAACGTCTTCCCGGAACTGCCGGACATCCGCAACACCAATTGGTGGAGCGAGAATGTGGAGTCCGCGGCGCCCGTTCCCAGCAACGAGTGGTTCGCCTACTACACCCGCTTCAGCACGAAACTCATAGATTACCAGTACAAGCGCTTTTTCGCCTTCACCTTCGGCGATAACGAATATCACCTGGAAGGCGATGACCAGATCATCGACTATCCCAACGGGATCGGCGAAAAGACGCTGCAGAACGAAGAGATGCCCACCATCAAGTTCTGGTCCTACCGCGACAACGCCAACATCCTCCTGAAGGACATCACCGTGGCGCTGGTTCCCCACGACGCGATACCCGAGCCCGCCATTCTTGGCCTGCTGGCGCTCGTTGGGCTGCTTTTCAAGAGACGCTGAGCGCTTTCCCGCAAAGGGAAAAACTGATCCCCGGGGAGCCTTTCCCCGGGGATCTTTTTTGGGCCTGAGCAATTGATCCGAAATTTGCACATAATTGCTCATTTAATGGAAAAAATTGACCGCAGATTTTTGCCAATCCCTTGATTTTTTATTTTTGTTATGGTAGAATGTTCCTGATACAAAAATGAGATGGATATTTGAAAAGTTAAAAAGTTTAAATATTCAATCAAATGGTTTTCCCCCCAAAGTCTCGCGCAGATCTCTCTACTTATCTCAGTGCATCCAAATCTCACGAGACATTTTCCCCCCCCGAGAGGAGGCGCAAGCCTCCTCTCTTTTTTATTTTTCGGCATAAAAAATGAGCCCGCCGCGAGGCGGGCTCATTTTGCCAGAGAATAAGCGGATCAATAGTTTTCCGCCCTGAGCTTGAAATAAGACTGAGGATGGGCGCAGACCGGGCAGACTTCCGGAGCCTGTTTGCCGAAATGCAGGTGACCGCAGTTGGCGCATTCCCAGACCATGTCTCCGTCTTTGGAGAAGACCAGGCCTCCCTTGACGTTGGCCAGGAGCTTGCGATAGCGTTCCTCGTGAGCCTTTTCAATGGCCGCGACGCCTTCGAAGAGCTTGGCGATGGCTTCGAAGCCCTCTTCCCTGGCTTCCTTGGCGAAAGTGGCGTACATGTCGGTCCACTCGTAATTC